>NZ_JBSFEO010000002.1:0-380197 GCF_053594475.1 Embleya sp. NPDC001921 | reverse complement strand
AGCACGTCGTCGGCCAGGCCCAGGGACTTTTTTCTCGGAGGAGCGAAGCGGAGGAGAGAAAAAAGGCGGCGCCTCGCTCGTGACTTCGTGTCCCTGCGCTTCGCTCCGGGCCACGAAGTCAAAGTCTGCGGCTCCGCCGCTCTCCGCGCTTCGCGCGTCGATCACTTGGGTTGGCGGAGGTCGGGGGCGCTGACGCGCCGGGGGGTGTGCGGGGTTGGGTTTGGTTTGGGGTGGGTGTGCCGGGGCCGGGGCCGGGGTTCGGGTCGGGGGTCGGGTTGGGCGTGCGGGGTCGGGGTTCGGGTCGGGGTTCGGGTCGGGGGTCGGGTTGGGCGTGCGGGGTCGGGGGTCGGGTCGGGGGTCGGGTTGGGCGTGCGGGGTCGGGGTTGGGGTTCGGGTTGGGCGTGCGGGGTCGGGTCGGGCGTGCGGGGTTGGGGGTTGGGGTGGGTGTGCGGGGGTGGGGTTTGGGGTGGGGTGGGGCTGGTTGGGGTGAGGAGTGGTGGGGGCGGGTCTACAGTCGACGGGTGGATTTCAGCGGCAAGAGCATTCCCGATACCGGTTTTCCCGATGACGACGGCAGCGCGGACCCGGCGCTGGCCGAGGCCCTGGCGGCTCGGGAGGTGGACGACGAGGCGGTCTCGCGGGCGCTGTGCCGGGCGCGGCTCCTGGTACCGGTCGTGGCGATCCTGACCGAGGAGGAGGACGTCGCGCCGGGGGAGCTGCGCCGGGAGAAGTCCAGCGACATGGCGGTGCCCACGATCCAGGGGCCGGACGGGCGCCGGGCGCTGCCCGCGTTCACCTCGGTGGCGGCGTTGGCCCGCTGGCGCTCGGACGCCCGGCCGATTCCGGTCGAGGCCGCGCGCGCCGCGCACGCCGCGTACGCGGAGGAGGCGGACACGCTGCTGCTGGATCTGGCCGGCCCGCATCCGTACGAGCTCAGCGGGAGTCGGCTGCGGGCGGTGGCCGAGGGGCGCGCACACCTGGCGCCGCATCGGGACCCGGACATCCTGGGCGCGGTACGGGCGGCGGTGGCCGAGGAGGACGCGGTCTCGGCGGTGTACCTGACCGAGGGCGGCGGCCACGAGTTGACGCTGAGCCTGGTCGCGGCCGCGGCGCCGACCGAGGTCACCGAGGCGGCGCGGCGGATCGTGGGGCGGTTGGCCGAGGACGATGTGGTGCGCGCGCGCCTGGATCGCGGCCTGGACCTGGCGATGTTGCCTCCCGGCAGCGCCCTGGACGTGGAACCACTCTTCGCACGATGAACCCGGGCGGGGGCCTCCGGCCAGGTAGTCCGGCCGGGTTGCTCCGCGTGGGCGCCGGGCTGGGTCGGTCGCGGCCGGGTGCGGTTTGCTGCGCGCCCGTCCGGGGTGGGTCGGCCTGCGGCCCGCTTGTCCTCAAACGCCGGACGGGCTGAGTGGTTTGGCCCGGGCCGGTTGGACGGGGCGCCCCCGTGCCGGGTGGGTTGTCCCCGCGACGACCGGGTTGATGGGGTGTCCCCGCGCCGGGTGGGTTGGGCCGGCGCGGGGTGGGTGGGTCAGGTGTGGACCGGGCCGGTGAGTTTTTCGCCGGGGCCCTTGCCTGCCTGGTCCGGGTGGGTGGAGGCCTCGCGGAAGGCGAGTTGCAGGGTCTTGAGGCCGTCGCGCAGCGGGCCCGCGTGGTAGGAGCCGACCTCGGGGGCCGCGGCGGTGACCAGGCCCGCGAGGGCGGTGATCAGCTTGCGTGCCTCGTCCAGGTCCTTGTGCGCCTCGCCGTCCTCGGCCAGGCCCAGTTTGACCGCCGCCGCGCTCATCAGGTGCACGGACAAGGTGGTGATGACCTCGACGGCCGGCACGTCCGCGATGTCCCGGGTCATGGTCTCGACCCGGTCGGGGTGGCCGGCGAAGTCGTCGGTGTGGCCGGGTGACGTAAGTGGGGCGCTCTCGCTCATGTGCCCAGTCTCGGGTATGCCCCGGAATCGGGGAACAACGGGGCCCTTCGCCATGTTCGAGCCAGTGGTAGAGTGATGTATCGACCGACCGGGCATCTGCACGCCCGGCCTGCAAGCGGAGGCTCCGTCTCCCACCCGATCGACCTCACGGACGACGGGTACCGGTCCGGTGCGACGCACTTCGTGTGTGTTCGTTCCACGTTCGCCGCCCCTGGGCGGCTTCGTCAGCCGGTGGTGGAGCCTCGCATGCAACCGTGCGAGGTTTTTTCGCGTTGCCTGGATGGCTTCACGGAGAACCTGGCTCGGGGGGAAGTTACACCGAGACACATGTGGCCGCTTCGCCCGCGGTCGCTTCAGGTATGAGGAGGCCCCATCAGCGCCGAGCCCCGCATCAACGACCGGATTCGCGTCCCCGAGGTGCGACTCGTTGGTCCTGGCGGCGAGCAGGTCGGAATCGTCCCGCTGGCCAAGGCCATGGAACTTGCCCAGGAGTACGACCTCGACCTCGTCGAGGTCGCGGCCAACGCCCGGCCGCCGGTCTGCAAGCTCATGGACTACGGCAAGTTCAAGTACGAGTCGGCCATGAAGGCCCGTGAAGCGCGCAAGAACCAGGCGCACACGGTCATCAAGGAGATGAAGCTCCGGCCGAAGATCGACCCGCACGACTATGACACCAAGAAGGGTCACGTCGAGCGGTTCCTGAAGCAGGGCGACAAGGTCAAGATCACGATCATGTTCCGTGGTCGCGAGCAGTCCCGGCCCGAGTTGGGCTACCGACTGCTGCAGCGCCTCGCGACGGACGTCCAGGACCTCGGGTTCATCGAGTCGAACCCGAAGCAGGACGGCCGCAACATGATCATGGTTCTGGGCCCGCACAAGAAGAAGACCGAGGCCATGGCCGAGGCCCGCGAGGCCCAGGCGGCTCGCAAGGACGCGCGCCGTGTGGCCGTCGAGTCCGGGGACGATCACCCCGACGAGACGGAGACCGCGGACGCTCCCGAAGCCGCACCGGCCGAGGCCGCTCCGGTCACCGAGGCCCCCGTCGCGAGCGACGCGGAGTCGAAGGCCGAAGAGCAGGTCTGACCCGGAACGGGTCGCCCCGCGCCCGATTTGCAAACACACCTGTGCCTGCCCGGTCACCACCGGGCGGGTGCGGCACGACGAGGAGACTGCGGCGACATGCCGAAGAACAAGACCCACAGCGGTGCCAGCAAGCGCTTCCGTATCACCGGCTCCGGCAAGGTGCTGCGTCAGCGTGCGGGTCGCCGTCACCTTCTCGAACACAAGCCCTCGACCCTGACCCGGCGCCTCGCCGGTGTCGTCGAGGTGGCCCCGGCCGACGCCAAGAAGATCAAGAAGCTGCTCAAGAAGTAGTAGGCAGCAGTCGTCGCACCGGCTGACGAGAACCCACCGGTCGGCGACCGGCGACGGTCCCAGACTTACCCGGGCCGCGGTCGACACACCGCGGTCTGACATCAAGGAGTTCATCAAGTGGCACGCGTCAAGCGGTCAGTCAACGCCCACAAGAAGCGCCGCGTCATCCTCGAGCGGGCGTCCGGCTACCGCGGCCAGCGGTCCCGTCTGTACAGGAAGGCCAAGGAGCAGGTCACCCACTCCATGGTCTACAACTACAACGACCGCAAGAAGCGGAAGGGGGACTTCCGTCAGCTCTGGATCCAGCGCATCAACGCCGCTGCCCGCCTGAACGGGATGACCTACAACCGCTTCGTGCAGGGCCTCAAGGCCGCCGGTGTGGAGATCGACCGCAAGATGCTCGCCGAGCTCGCGGTCAACGACGCCCCGGCGTTCGCCGCCCTCGTCGAGGTAGCGCAGAAGGCCCTCCCGGCCGATGTCAACGCGAAGAAGGAAGACGCCGCGGCCTGATCGCCGACTCACGTCGTCGATGTCGCGGTACTTCTTACGTCGTTACAGGTCGAGAGCAGAGAACGGTAACGCGATGGCGAGCCCCGAGCTGACGTCCACCCGATCACCCCGAGTGGCGGCGGCCCGGCGGCTCGCCAAACGTGCTTTCCGGGCCCGTGAGCGGCTGTTCCTGGCCGAGGGGCCGCAGGCGGTCCGCGAGGCCGTGGCCCTGTCCGGGACGCTGCGCGAGTTGTACATCACCCCCGAGGTGGCCGAGCGCTACCCCGATCTGGTCGCGGGCGCGTCCGCGGCCCGGGTCCCGGTGTTCACCGCCACCGACGAGGTGGTCGCGGCGATGAGCCAGACCGTGACGCCGCAGGGCGTGGTGGGGCTGTGCCGGTTCGTGGACGTACCGCTGGAGCGCGCGATGGCCGCGCGGCCGGAGCTGGTCGCGGTCCTCGCCAACGTGCGCGACCCCGGCAACGCCGGCACCGTGCTGCGCGCGGCCGACGCGGCCGGTGCCGAGGCCGTGGTGCTCACCGACGCGTCGGTGGACCCGTACAACCCCAAGGCCGTGCGCGCCTCCGTGGGCAGCCTCTTCCACCTTCCCGTGGTCACCGGTGCCCGGATCGAGGACACCGTGGCCGCGCTGCGGGCCGCCGGGCTGCGGATCCTGGCCGCCGACGGCGCCGGGGACGCGGACCTGGACGGCGAGTTGGACGCGGGCGGGCTGAGCGGGCCCACCGCGTGGATATTCGGCAACGAGGCGTGGGGGTTGCCCGAGGAGACCCGGGCGCTGGCCGACGCCGTGGTGCGAGTCCCGATCCACGGGCGGGCCGAGAGTTTGAACCTGGCGACCGCGGCGGCCGTGTGTCTGTACGCGTCCGCCCGCGCGCAACGCGGGCGCGGGGGTTGCCGCTCCGGCGCGCGCGGCCGGTGATGCCGCCGACGTTCCCGGCTTGACCACCGGTCGTGGGGGAACGAATCCGTTGCGTCCGGCGCATCCGGACGGCACGTCGTGCGTTGGGATAGTGTGTCCGGCCCGGAACTCCCTCGGGCCCGAAACGGGAAGGGGGCCGATGGACGCCGACATGCTGCCCGACGGCCTGGTGATCGCGGACGAGAACGGCATGGTGGTCACGTTCAACACCGCCGCCGCCCGGATCACCGGGACGCGTCCCGAGGACGCGCTCGGCAAACACATCGCGGACGCGCTGCCGCTGGAGGATCTCGAGGGCAGGCGTTGGTGGGTGTGCACCGACCCGTACGGCGGCCTGGGCACCCGGACCCGGCAGCCGGAGCGCAATCTGCTCCTGGCCGGCCGGGAGATCCTGGTCACCGCGTCCTTCGTGCGCCCCGAGGGACCGCACGGCCCGCTGGCCAAGCTCGTGGTGTCGCTGCGCTGCACCGACGCGCGCAGGCGGATCGAGCGCGGCCACTCCGACCTGATCGCCACCGTCGCGCACGAGCTGCGCTCGCCGCTGACCTCGGTCAAGGGCTTCACCGCGACCCTGCTGGCCAAGTGGGAGCGGTTCACCGACGAGCAGAAGCGGCTGATGCTGGAGACGGTCGACGCGGACGCGGACCGGGTCACCCGGCTGATCACCGAGCTCCTGGACATCTCCCGGATCGACGCGGGCCGGCTGCAACTGAACCGCCAGGTCGTGGACATGGAGGAGGCGGTGCACCGGCACCTGCGCGCTATGGAGTGCAACGGCCTGCCGGACGAGCGCTTCGTGCTCGTGGTGGACGGGCCGCTGCCGAGCATGTGGCTGGACGCCGACAAGCTCGACCAGATCCTGGGCAACCTGCTGGAAAACGCGGTGCGCCACGGCGCGGGAACCGTCACCATCGAGATGCGCGCGGTCTCCATCGGGTCCGCGCCCGGTGCGCACGGGACGGAGATCACGGTGAGCGACGAGGGCCCGGGTATCCCGGACGAACTCCTCGACCGTGTCTTCACCCGGTTCTGGCGCGGAAACCGCCGCGGTGGCACCGGCCTGGGGCTGTACATCGTCAAGGGCCTGGTGCAGGCGCACGCGGGCAGCATCGGCGTGGATCGCGCCGAGTGCGGCGGGGCCCGATTTCGATTTACCCTGCCGGCCGCGATGCCGGACGTCCTGATGTAGCAACGCGGGACGCTCCACCACACGTCGTCGCGGTTCGGCCGACACACGCACGCCGATCAGGCGTCAGTAAACTCGGAGCGCGGACGTCGTAGGACGTCATTGCCGCCTCCACCACCGGCGGATCCCCCACAGGAGCACTGGACACAGATGTCGGCACCGAACAAGTCGTACGACCCGGTCGAGGTCGAGGCGTTGAAACCAGAGGAAGTCGAGCGGGCCCGCGACGCGGCGCTCGCGGCGGTCGCCGCCGCGGGCGACCTCGCCGAGCTGCAGGAGGCGAAGGTCGCGCACACCGGCGACCGCTCGCCGCTCGCGCTCGCCAACCGTGAGATCGGCGCGCTCCCCCCGCAGGCCAAGGCCGAGGCCGGCAAGCGTGTCGGCCAGGCGCGCGGTGCGGTGAAGAAGGCCCTGGAGCAGCGTCAGGTCGAGCTGGAGGCCGAGCGCGACGCGCGCGTGCTGGTCGAGGAGGCGGTCGACGTCACGCTGCCGTGGGACCGCGCTCCGCGCGGCGCCCGGCACCCGCTGACCACGCTGTCCGAGCGGATCGAGGACCTCTTCGTCGCGATGGGCTACGAGGTCGCCGAGGGCCCGCAGGTCGAGGCGGAGTGGTACAACTTCGACGCCCTCAACATCCTGCCGGACCACCCCGCGCGGACCATGCAGGACACCTTCTTCGTGCGCGCCGAGGACGGCTCGGCGGACTCCGGCGTGGTGCTGCGCACGCACACCTCGCCCGTGCAGATCCGCACGATGCTGACCCGTACCCCGCCGATCTACGTGATCTGTCCGGGCCGGGTCTACCGCACCGACGAGCTGGACGCCACGCACACCCCGGTCTTCGGGCAGATCGAGGGTCTGGCCGTGGACAAGGGCCTGACCATGGGCGACCTCAAGGGCACCCTCGACCACTTCGTCGAGGCGATGTTCGGCGAGGGCATCGTCACCCGGCTGCGCCCGTCGTACTTCCCGTTCACCGAGCCCTCCGCCGAGCTCGACCTCAAGTGCTTCGTGTGCCGCGGAGCCTCGGTGGGCGACCCCGAGCACCCGTGCCGGACCTGCCGGTCCGAGGGCTGGATCGAGTGGGGCGGCTGCGGCATGGTCAACCCGCGCGTGCTGATCGCGTGCGGCATCGACCCCGAGGTGTACAGCGGGTTCGCGTTCGGCGTGGGCCTGGAGCGCGCGCTGATGTTCCGGCACAACGTCGAGGACATGCGAGACATGGTCGAGGGTGACGTCCGGTTCACCCTTCCGTTCGGGATGGAGATCTGATGCGGGTCCCGCTTTCGTGGCTGCGGGAGTACGTCGACCTCCCCGCCGGCGAGTCCGGGCGCGATGTCGCCGACAAGCTCGTGGCGCTGGGCCTGGAGGTCGAGACGGTCGAGCGGCTCGGCGCGGACCTCAAGGGTCCGCTCGTGGTCGGCCGGGTGCTGGAGATCGAGGAACTGGAGGGCTTCAAGAAGCCGATCCGGTTCTGCAGGGTGGACGTCGGCGATGCCAACGGCACCGGTGAGCCGCAGGAGATCGTCTGCGGCGCGCGCAACTTCGAGGTCGACGACAAGGTCGTGGTGATCCTGCCGGGCGGCGTGCTGCCCGGTCCGTTCGAGATCGCCGAGCGCAAGACCTACGGTCACGTCTCGCGCGGGATGATCTGCTCGGCTCGCGAGCTGGGCATGGGCGACGACCACGACGGCATCATCGTGCTGCCGATCGAGGCGCAGGTCGGCGCGGACGCGATCGAACTGCTGGGCCTGGTCGACGAGGTGCTCGACATCGCGGTGACCCCGGACCGGGGCTACTGCCTGTCGATGCGCGGCGTCGCCCGCGAGGCGGCGATCGCCTACGGGCAGCCGCTGCGCGACCCGGCGCTGCTGGATGTGCCGGACGCGAACGGGTACGGCTACCCGGTCCTGGTCGAGGACCCGGCCGGCTGCGACCGGTTCGTCGCGCGCACCGTGGTCGGCATCGACCCCGAGGCGCCCTCCCCGCTGTGGTTGCAGCGGCGGGTGCAGATGAGCGGCATGCGGCCGATCTCGCTGGTCGTGGACGTGACCAACTACGTGATGCTCGAACTGGGTCAGCCGCTGCACGCCTACGACCGGGCCCGGTTGCAGGGTCCGATCGTGGTGCGTCGCGCGCTCGAGGGCGAGACGCTGACCACGCTCGACGACGCCGAGCGCCGGTTGGACCGCGAGGATCTGCTGATCTGTGACAACCGGGGGCCGATCGGTCTCGCGGGGGTGATGGGTGGCGCGAGCACCGAGATCGGCGAGGACACGGCCGACATCGTGATCGAGGCCGCGCACTTCGACCCGGTGGCCATCGCGCGCACCGCGCGTCGGCACAAGCTGGGCTCGGAGGCGTCGCGCCGGTTCGAGCGCGGGGTGGACCCCGAGGCGGCCCGGGCCGCGGCGCAGCGCGCGGTGGACCTGCTGGCCGCGCTGGGCGGCGAGCGGGCCCAGGCCGAGGCGGGCGTGACCGAGGTGGACGCGCCGCGCGAGGTGGTGCGGATCGTGCTCGCGGCGGACCACGCGGCGAAGGTCGCGGGTGTCGCGTACCCGCGTGAGACGGTCGCGCAGCGGTTGCAGGAGGTGGGCTGTTCGGTCGAGGGGATCGACGAGCTGAGCGTGGTGCCGCCGACCTGGCGGCCCGACCTGACCGACCCGAACGACCTGGCCGAAGAGGTGATCCGGCTGGAGGGCTACGAGCAGGTGCCCTCCACGCTGCCGCAGGTGCCGGCCGGTCGCGGATTGACCGTCGACCAGCGTCGTCGGCGCCGGCTGGGGCGCGCGCTCGCGGGCGCGGGCTACACCGAGGTGCTCAACTACCCGTTCCTGGGGCAGAGCGCGTTCGATGATCTCGGGTTGCCCGAGGACGACGCGCGGCGGCGCACCGTGGTGCTGGTCAACCCGATCTCCGAGGAGGAGCCGGCGCTGCGTACGACGCTGCTGCCGGGGTTGCTCGGGACGCTGCGTCGCAACCTCGGGCGCGGCAACGGCGATCCTGCGCTGTTCGAGTCGGGCGTGGTCTTCCGGCCGAACGCCTCGACTCCGGCCGCGCCGGTGCTCGCGGTGGATCGGCGGCCCACGGACGAGGAACTGGCGCGGTTGGCGGCGGCGTTGCCGCACCAGCCGCAGCGGGTCGCGGTGGTGCTGGCCGGCGAGCGGGAGCGCTCCGGCTGGTGGGGCCCGGGCCGGCCGCAGGTCTGGGCGGACGCGGTCGAGGCCGCGCGGGTGGTCGCGGACGCGGTCGGGGTCGAGCTGACGGTGCGCCGGGATCAGCACGAGCCGTGGCATCCCGGGCGCTGTGCGGCGCTCGTGGTGACCGCGCCGGACGGGACCGAGCGGGTCGTGGGGCACGCGGGCGAACTGCATCCGCGGGTGATCAAGACGCTGCACCTGCCCGAGCGGGTCGGCGCGATGGAGTTGGACCTGGATCTGCTGACCGCCGACCTCGACGGCGAGTTCGTGCCGCAGGCCGGGCACATCTCGTCGTATCCGGTGGCCACGCAGGACGTCGCGCTGGTCGTGGACGCCTCGGTGCCCGCCGCCGCGGTCGAGGCCGCGCTGGTCGAGGGCGCGGGCGAACTGTTGGAGTCGGTCCGGCTGTTCGACGTGTACACCGGTGCGCAGATCGCCGAGGGCGGCAAGTCGCTGGCCTACGCGCTGCGGTTCCGCGCGCCGGATCGCACGCTCACGGTCGAGGAGGCCACGGTCGCGCGCGACGCGGCGGTGGCGCTCGCGGCGGAGCGTACCGGGGCGGTGTTGCGCGGGGCGTGACGCCTTCGCGTTCGTCGTCTCTCGTCGTCGCTCGGATGCGGCCCGTACACCTGTCGGGTGTGCGGGCCGCATCCGTGTCAGGGCGGGGGCGCCGGGGTCGGGGTCGGGGCGGTGGGCAGGACGCCCGGAGCCAGTACGTCGACGCCGCAGATCTGCCGGGCGGCCGCGATCGGGTCGTTGGGGAAGCGGAAGGCGGTGCGGGCCGGTGCGCCGGTGAGGTTGGCGGCGAAGCGTCGCCAGGACATCGGTGCGCGCACCGAGTCGCGCAGTTCCTTGAGCCGGCCCCGGTCGGCGGTGCCGCAGGTGAGCGTGTAGCGCGCGGCGGCGATCCGGATCGGGTCGATGCCCGGGGGTGCGGGTGCGGCCGGGTCGGCGTACTCGGCGAGCACCCACGCCGGGTCGATCTGCTTCTCGTGGCCGGGGCGGCCGCGGGTGGTCAGGTGGATGTGCGCGGCGAGCGGGTAGGCCAGGCCCAGGTCGTCGAGCGCGATCCCGGTGATCGGGGTGGCCGCGCCGTTCATGCCCAGCGCGGGCCACATGGCCACGATCGACGCGTTCAGGTCCGGCCGCAGCGGGACCACGAAGGAGTGCGTCGGGGACCGGTCGACCAGGGTGTGGCGATATCCCGGGCGCGGGCCCCGGATCATCGTCGGGAAGCCGGGGAAGCGGTCGATGAAGACGTCGGCGGTGACCGGGTTGGCGACGCCCAGGACCGAGGTGTAGAAGCCGCGTTCGTCGGCGACGCCGCCGGGGCCGATGCCGGCGTAGGGCACCCGGAAGGCGATCGCGGTCAGCAGCGACCAGACGGCCAGGGCGCTCACCGCGGGTACCGCGATGCGGTTCGCGGGGACCAGCAGGATCGGCAGCAGCAGCAGGAACAGCCCGGGCAGCAACATCCGGGCGTGCATGAAGTCGCCGCCGACCCGGACCACGTAGAGCAGCATGGTCAGGCCGGACAGGACCGGTACCGCGTACAGGACGCGCAGTCGGGTGCGGGGGTCCGGGGCGGGCCGGGCGGGGGCCGGCGGGCGTGGGTGCCGTGCGGCTGCGCCCGCTCCTCCGACCGCGACCGCGGCTGTGGCGGATGCGGCGAGGATCAGCGCGGGCAGCCACAGGTGGTAGGGATCGGCCAGGTCGTGCGCGTAGGCCCAGCCCCGGGACCAGTCCGCGGATGAGGCCTCCTTGGTGATCGCGGGCAGCGGGAGCAGGACGCCGTAGTAGCCCATCCGGAAGATCTCGTACGCCAGCGGGAGCGCGGCGGCGGTGCCGAGCAGGGCGAGCGCGCGTGCCGGTCGGGGGCGGTGTACGAGGGCGAGGGCGATCAGGAAGCCGAGGCCGGCGATGGCCAGGTCGGGGCGCACCAGCGGGCCCAGGCCGGCGAGCAGGGCCAGGGCGTGGGCGGTGTGGGCGCGCGGCTCGTGTGCGAGGTGCACCAGCAGCCACCAGCAGCCGGCGGTCCACAGCGTGGTCAGGCCGGTCTCCAGGCCGGAGGTGGCGAAGTCCCACACCGGCGGCAGCGCGAGCAGGACGAGCGCGCCGCACGGGAGCAGGAACGCGGCGCCGGATCGGGGCAGGTGCAGTCGGCGTCCGGCGTCGGCGGCCAGGAACCAGCCGATCACGCTGCACAGCAGGCCCAGGCGCACGGCCAGCGGGGCCGGGTCCTGGCCGGTGAGTTCGGTGCCGGCGACCAGGAGCCACTGCCACAGGGTGCTGGTGGCCGCCTCGGCGCGCTCTCCGGGGTTGAACACGGGGCCGTTGCCGGCCAGGATCTGGCGGACCGTGCGGGTGAAGATCAGGCCGTCGTCGCACAGCCAACTGCGTTGTCCGCCCCATGCGGCGAGGAAGACGGCGGGCAGCAGCACCATCGCGACGTTCCAGCGGGCGGCCGGGCCCCGGGCGTGGTCGGGGGCCAAATCGGCGGGGTCGGCGGGGTCGGTGGGGTCGGTGGGCGGTGGGTCCTGTCCGGGCAGGGTGGTGGTCAGGGTCATCGTGAGCGGGCTCCAGTCGGGGCGGCCGGACGGGGCGGCCGGTCGGGGCGGGGCGGGGCGGGGCGAGAGACGAGTGGGGCTGGTGGGGTCGATGGTGCGACCGGGCGGGGCCGGTTGGGCCGTGCGTGGTCGTCGATCTCGGCGCTCGCGCACCTCGTAGGGTGGCGGGATGAGTACTTACGTGATTACCGGTGCCGGTAGCGGTATCGGTGCGGAGATCGCCCGCCGGCTGCGCGAGGACGGCCACGACCTGGTCGCGATCGTGCGGTCGCCGGCGCGGGCCGCGGAGGTGGCCGGGCCCGGGGTGCGGACGGTGGTCGCGGACCTGGAGTGCCCCGAGACGATCGCGGACGCGCTGGCGCCGCTCGCCGAGGAGACGTTCGCGGGCCTGGTGCACAGCGCGGGCGTCGCGGATCTGGGCACGGTGGCGGAGACGGCCTCGGCCGTGTGGTCGCGCACATTGACCGTCAACGTGGTCGCGGTGGCGGAGGTTACGCGCGTGCTGCTGCCGGCGTTGCGGCGCGGGCACGCCGACGTGGTGCTGCTCAACAGCGGTGCGGGGTTGCGGACCAATCCGGGCTGGGCGGCGTACGCGGCGAGCAAGCACGCGTTGAAGGCGTTGGCCGACGGGCTGCGGGAGGAGGAGCCGCGGTTGCGGGTGACCAGCGTGTATCCGGGGCGGACCGCGACGCCGATGCAGCGTGGGGTGCGGGAGCAGGAGGGTGGGGCGTTCGAGAGCGAGCGGTACAGCGATCCCGGGACCGTCGCGGGGGTTGTCGTGTCGGCGCTGTTGCTGCCGCAGGATTCGCGGATCAACGACGTGACTGTCCGGTCCCGGGGCTGAGCCGGCCTTCGGGCCGTGGCCGGCCCGACGGCCTTTGGTCCTCGAGCGCCGGACGGGCCGAGTTGGCTGGGTCCGGGCGGGGCGGTTGCGGTTGGTGGGTGCCTGCGGCGGGTGTCCTCGAGCGCCGGTCGGGCCGAGGTTGGTGGGCCGCCGGGGGTGGGGTGTGTTGGTCAGCGGTCGGGTTTGTCTTCGGGGAGGGCGCCCTTGGCGAGGACGTCTACGCCGCAGATTTCCTTGGCCGCGGTGATCGGGTTGTTGGGGAAGCGGAACGAGGTGCGGTCGAAGGCGCCGGTGAAGTTCTTTTTGAAGCGGCTCCAGGACATCGGTTCGTGGACCGAGTCCTGGAGCTCCTTGAGCTTGCCCCGGTTGGCGTCGCCGCAGGTGAGGGCGTAGCGGGCGGCCTTGACCCGGATCGGGTCGATGCCCGGGGGCAGGACGGCGTCGGGGGAGGCGTACTGGGCGAAGACCCAGGCGATGTCGATTTCCTTCTCGTGTCCGGGGCGGCCCCGGGTGGTGAGTTCGACGTGGGCGGCGAGCGGATAGGCCAGGCCCAGGATGTCCACCGAGACGCCGTCGAGCGGGGTGTTGGCGCCGTTCATGCCCAGGTTGGCCCACACGGTGGCGACCGGGGCGGGCAGGTTCGGGTTGAGCGCGGTGACGTAGAAGCCGTCGTACCAGGGGTAGACGATCACGTGCGTGTGCTCGGCGCGGGCGGCGTTCGCGGCGGAGGGGAAGCGTGGGTAGTTGGCCACGTAGGAGTACGCGGTGACCGGGTTGGCGACGTTGAGCGCGCCGACGTAGAAGGCGCGTTCGTCGGCGACGCCGCGCGGGCCGATGCCGTCGTAGGGCACCCGGAAGGTGATCGCGCAGATCAGGGCCCAGCCGACGAGCACCGTGGCGGCGGGTACCGCGAGTCGGTTCGCGGGGACCATCAGGATCGGCAGGAGCAGCATGAACAGTCCGGGCAGCAACATCCGGGCGTGCATGAAGTCGCCGCCGACGCGCACCACGTAGAGCAGCATCGCCAGGCCGCACAGGACCGGCACCGCGAAGACGGTGAACCGATTCCAGGCGGCGCGGTCGATCGCGCGCAGGCGCCCGGGCAGGCCCGCGGGGTCGCTCAGGCGCGGGACGAGTCGGCCGAGCACGACGGCCGCCAGCACGACGGCCGGGATCCACAGGTGGTACGGGTCGGTCAGGTCGTGGACGTAGTCCCAGCCCCGGGGCCAGTCGGCCGCGGAGGCCTCCTTGGTGACGGCGGGCAGCGGCAGCAGGACGCCGTAGTAGCCCATCCGGAAGATCTCGTACAGCAGCGGCAGGGTGAACGCGGTGCCGAGCAGGGCGGCGACCCGCAGCACGCGCGGGCGGCGGACGACGGCGAGCGCGATCAGGAAGCCGAGGCCGGCGATGGCCAGGTCGGGGCGCACCATCGGGCCCAGGCCGGCCAGGAAGGCCAGGCCGTATTCGACCCGGGCGCGCATGTCGTGCGGCAGCCGGACCAGCAGCCACCAGCAGCCGGCGGTCCACAGCGTGGTCAGGCCGGTCTCCAGGCCGGAGGTGGCGAAGTCCCACACCGGCGGCAGCGCGAGCAGCGCGAGCACGCCGAACGGCACCAGCCAGGGGGTGTCGTCGGTGCGGGTGTACAGCTTGCGGGTGGCGTGCAGGGCGAGCGCGTAGCCGGCGGTGGTGCACAGCAGGCCCAGGTAGACCGCGAGCCGGCCGACGTCCGTTTGGGTGATCCACGAGGCCAGGACCAGGAGCCACTGCCACAGCGTGCTCGTGGACGCCTCGGCGCGTTCGCCCACGTTGAACACGGGGCCGTGGCCGGCCAGGATCTGGCGGACCGTGCGGGTGAAGATCAGGCCGTCGTCGCTGATCCAGCGGCGGTGCCACCCCATGATCAGCACGATCAGTGCCGGAGCCAGCACCATCGCGGTGTTCCAGCGGGCGACGCCGCGGGGCCGCGGGCCGTCCACGGGCGGATCTGCCGGTCGCCCGGAGCGCGAGCGCCCGGACAGCACACTCACGAGGCTCATGGTTCGTTGACTCCAGTCGGGGCGGGCCGGCCGACCACACCATAACCACTGATGATCGCCTGCCGGGCCGATGGCGGGCTCAGGAGGGCGAGCAGAATTTCTTCTCCGCCAGGATCGGGTTGGCCGGGATCCGCAGGTTGGTCCGGTCGGGGGCGCCGGTCAGGTTCTTCCAGAAGCGCGACGCGGACATCGGCTCGGTGACCGATTCGACCAGTTCCTTGAGGTCGCCACAGCGCAGCGCGGCCCGGGCGGCCCGGATCTCCGCGGCGGGCGCGGCCGTCTCCGGGACCAGCGCGTCGCCCGAGGGGTCGACGTACAGCGCGACGTTCCAGGCGAACGGCAGCAGTTTCTTGTGGCCCGCGGCGACGTGCTGGGTCTCGGTGATGTGCGCGCCGACCGTGTTGGACAGGCCCCACACGTCGACCACGATGCCGCCGAGCGGGGTGATCGAGCCGCCCACGCCGAGTCGGCCGATGACCAGGCCCCTGTCGTAGGGCAGGTCGCGGCGCAGCGGCAGCGGCGGGATCTTCATGTAGTTGGGGTCCACGAACAACAAACGTTCGCCGCCGGCCTTTTCGTTACGGAAGGCCTCTTCGATGGTCGGCAGCGTGCGGATGTGCGCTTCCTCGGTGGTGGGGTTGTCGGTCCGGGTCCAGGCCGCGTAGGTGTCGCGTTCGTTCCAGACCTGGTTGCCGTTGCCGCTGGGGGCGGGCGTGGTGATCACGCCCGAGCGCAGGGTGGTGCCGCAGACCACGGCCCACACCGCGACCAGCACGACGACCGGGGTCAGCAGGCGGTCCAGCGGGGCGAGCAGGAGCGGGAGCAGGACGAGCAGCAGCACCGGCAGCCACATCCGGCCGTGCATGAAGTCGCCGCCGACCTTGAGCACGTAGACGGTCTGGCCGAGCGCCGCGACCAGCGGGGTGGCGATCACGATCCAGGTGCGCCGGTCGGCGGGGCGGCGGCGGGTGAGCGCGACCGCGACCGCGACCAGGATCAGGATCATCGGGATCCACAGGTGGTACGGCCGCATGTAGTCGGTCAGGTAGTCCCAACCTCGGCCCCACAGGGATCCCGACGCCTCCTTGGTGAGCGCGGGCATCGGGAAGATCAGGCCGTAGTAGCCCAGGCGGAAGATCTCGTACGCGGCGGGCAGGAAGCCGGCGCAGGCCAGCATCGCCAACGCCTTGGGCCAGCGGGCCCGCACGAGCAGGAATTGGGCGGCGAGCAGGACCACCATGGTCAGGCCCAGGTCCGGGCGGACCAGCGGGCCCAGGCCGAACCAGAAGGAGAGCGCGAGCGTGCGGCGGGTGGTGTGGGTGCCGACCGGGCGCAGCCAGGTGCCGATCAGCAGCCACCAGGACAGGCCGATCCAGAACAGGATCAGGCCGGTCTCCATGCCGGCGGTGGCGAAGTCCCACACGGAGGGGATGGCGATGAAGACCAGTACGCCGGCGGGCAGCAGCAGGCGGGTGACGGCCATGCCGCGGAAGAGCCGGCGGGTGCCGTCCAGGGACAGCCACAGGCCGGCGACGGCCAGGACCAGGCCGGTGTAGACGGCGGTGGGCGCGTAGTCGAAGGGGGTGATCCCGCCGAGGAGCGCGAGCAGCCATTGCCACAGCGTGCTGGTGGAGGTCTCGACGCGTTCGCCGGCGCTGTAGACGGGGCCGTTGCCGGCCAGGATCTCGCGGACCGCGCGGGTGAAGATCAGGCCGTCGTCGGTGATCCACCGCTGGTGCCAGCCCATGATCGCGAACACCAGTGTCGGCAGCCCCAGCGCGAGCAGGTCCGGCAGCGGGACGCGGCCGGTGCGACGATCGGCCGAGGTCCGGCCCGTGGGGCCGTCGGGCGTGTCCGCGGTGCCCGACTCGGGCTCCGGCGGTGGCTCACCGGTCGGGGACTGTAGGTCCGTGCCTGCGGCGCGTGAGGCGCCGGCGGGCCCGGAGGTGCCGGGGGGAGGGGTCACGTGGTCTCGTTCGTTTCCTGGGCGGGGGCGCCCGCCGTCTGCTGCGCGTCGCTGCCGTCCCGCCGGCGGTCGACTGCCCTCTGGGGGGCGCGTATCCGAAGTCGGCTGATCCTAACGCACCGGCCCCGCGCCCTATTGGGGTGGAGGGCGGGCGCGGCATGGTTGCCCGGAGCGGGCCCCGGACGGGCGGTCACCCAACGTACTTGCATAGAGATTCATTGATACGTATAGTCATGCTCCTCAAGAGGAGGCGGTAATGGGGGCCAAGGCGGCACTGGCCGGAGCGAGCGGATACGCGGGCGGGGAAATCCTGCGCCTGCTGCTCGCGCATCCGGAGATCGAGATCGGCACGCTCACGGCGGGGTCCAACGCGGGCCGACGCCTGGGCGAGCTGCAGCCTCACCTGTTGCCGTTGGCCGACCGCGTGCTCGCCGAGACCACCGCGGACAACCTCGCCGGTCACGACGTGGTCTTCCTGGCCCTGCCACACGGACAGTCCGGCGCGCTGGCCGCGCAACTGGGCGCGGACGTGCTCGTGGTGGACTGCGGCGCGGACTACCGCCTGCGGGAGGCGACGGACTGGGAGCAGTTCTACGGATCCTCCCATGCCGGGACATGGCCGTACGGACTGCCCGAGCTGCCGGGCGGCCGGGCGGCGCTGGCGAACACCAAACGGATCGCGGTGCCGGGCTGCTACCCGACCGTCTCGCTGCTGTGCGCGGTACCCGCGCAGGCCGCCGGCCTGGTCGAACCCGACTGGGTCGTGGTGGCCGCCTCCGGCACCTCGGGTGCGGGCAAGGCGCCCAAGACGCACCTGCTGGGCAGCGAGGTGATGGGCTCCGCGAGCGCGTACGGCGTCGGCGGCGTGCACCGGCACACCCCGGAGATCGTCCAGGGCCTGCGCGCGGTCACCGACGCGCACGTCACGGTGTCCTTCACGCCGACCCTGGTGCCCATGTCGCGCGGCATCCTGGCCACCTGCACCGCCCGGCTGAAGCCCGGGGTCGGCGCCGAGGCGGTGCGCGCCGCGTACGCCGCGGCCTACGCCGACGAGCCCTTCGTGCACCTGCTGGCCGAGGGGCAGTGGCCCGCGACCGCGATGGTCTACGGCGCGAACACCGCCGTGCTGCAGGTCGCCGTCGACGAGCGGGCCGGCCGGGTGGTCGTGGTCGGCGCGATCGACAATCTCGCCAAGGGCACCGCCGGCGGCGCCATCCAGAGCACCAACATCGCCCTCGGCCTGGCCGAGGGCCTGGGACTGAGCAAGACGGGGGTAGCGCCGTGAGCGTCACCGCAGCAAAGGGCTTCCGGGCCTCGGGCGTGGCCGCGGGCCTCAAGAGCACGGGCCTGCCCGACGTGGCACTCGTGGTCAACGACGGCCCCTCGATCGCGGGCGCCGCCGTGTTCACCTCGAACCGGATCAAGGCCGCGCCGGTGGTGTGGTCGGAGCAGGTGGTCAAGGCCGGCCAGGTGCAGGCGGTCGTGCTCAACTCCGGCGGCGCCAACGCGTGCACCGGCGCCGAGGGCTTTCGCAACACGCACGCCACCGCCGAGCGGGCGGCCGAGCTGCTGGGGCTCAACGCGGGCGAGATCGTGGTGGCCTCCACCGGCCTGATCGGCCTGCAACTGCCGATGGACAAGCTGCTGCCGGGTGTGGCCAAGGCCGCCGCGGCGCTGAGCGCGACCGGCGGCGAGGACGCGGCGATCGCGATCAAGACCACGGACAGCGTGCACAAGCAGTCCGTGGTTGCCGACCCCGCCGGGTGGACGGTCGGCGGGATGGCCAAGGGCGCGGGCATGCTCGCCCCGGGGCTGGCCACGATGCTCGTCGTGGTCACCACCGACGCCGCCGTCGACGCCGAGACGGCGGACGCGGTGCTGCGCGGCGCCACGCACACCACGTTCGACCGGATCGACTCCGACGGCTGCATGTCCACCAACGACACCGTGCTGCTGATGGCCTCCGGCGCGAGCGGGGTCGAGCCCGACCCCGCCGCGTTCGCCGAGGCGGTGCGCACGGTCTGCGGCGACCTGGCCCGGCAACTGATCGGCGACGCCGAGGGCGCGAGCAAGGACATCCGGATCGACGTCACCGGCGCCGCGACCGAGGCCGACGCGCTCGAGGTGGCCCGCTCGATCGCCCGGAACAACCTGTTCAAGTGCGCGGTGCACGGCGAGGACGCCAACTGGGGCCGGGTGCTGGCCGCGATCGGCACCACCGCCGCCACCTTCGACCCCGACCGGCTCGACGTCGCGTTCAACGGGGTGTGGGTGTGCCGGAACGGCTTCGTGGGCGAGGACCGCGAACTGGTCGACATGAGCCCGCGCGAGACGCACATCGTGGCCGACCTGAACGCGGGCGACGCCGCCGTGACCGTGTGGACCAACGACCTCACGGCCGACTACGTCCACGAGAACTCGGCCTACTCGTCATGACCGGTACGGACAGCCAGACGAGGGGGAGCGGGATGCGGACGGAATCGGCCGGCAAACAGGGGCGCAACAACGCGGCACTGGCCAAGGCACACACGCTGATCGAGGCGTTGCCGTGGTTGGAGCGCTTCTACGGCAAGACCGTGGTGATCAAGTTCGGCGGCAACGCCATGGTGGACGACGCGCTCAAGCAGGCGTTCGCCCAGGACCTGGTGTTCCTGCGCTTCGCCGGGCTGCGCCCGGTCGTCGTGCACGGCGGCGGCCCGCAGATCAGCGCGCAGCTCGACCGGCTCGGCATCGAGTCCTCGTTCGCGGGCGGCCTGCGGGTGACCACGCCCGAGGCGATGGACGTGGTGCGGATGGTGCTCGCCGGCCAGGTGCAGCGCGAGATCGTGGGTCTGATCAACGGGCACGGCCCGTTCGCGGTCGGGATGACCGGCGAGGACGCGCACACGATGACCGCCGTGAAGCGGCACGCGATCGTGGACGGCGAGCCGGTCGACATCGGCCTGGTCGGCGACATCGTCGAGGTCGACCCCGGCGCGATCAAGGCCCTGCTGCAGGACAACCGGATCCCGGTGATCTCCTCGATCGCGCGCGGCGCCGACGGACACGTCTACAACGTCAACGCGGACACCGCGGCTTCGGCGCTCGCGGTGGCGCTGGGCGCGGAGAAGCTGGTCGTGCTCACCGACGTCGAGGGGCTGTACGCCGACTGGCCCACCAGCGACGAGGTGATATCGAGCCTGGACGCCGAGGAGTTGGCGACGCTGCTGCCGACGCTGTCCACCGGCATGCTGCCCAAGATGGAGGCGTGCCTGCGGGCCGTGCAGGCCGGCGTGCCCGCCGCCCACGTCCTGGACGGGCGGGTCGCGCACTCGCTGCTGTTGGAAGTGTTCACCGACGAGGGCATCGGGACCATGGTGGTCCCGGCCCGAGAAAAGCCCGGCGTGTTCGCCGGACAGGACCGGGACCGGACGGAGGGGGCGGCGTGACGGACACCGAGAGTGGTGCGCTGACGCGGCGGTGGAACGAGTCGCTGATGAACAACTACGGCACGCCCGCGATCGAGCTGGTCGGCGGATCCGGGGCGCATGTCGTGGACAGCGCCGGCAACACCTACGTCGACTTCCTCGGCGGCATCGCGGTCAACTCGCTCGGCCACGCGCACCCGGCGATCACCGCCGCGGTCACCGCGCAGCTCGGCCGGCTGGGCCACGTGTCCAACCTCTACATCGCCGAGCCGCCGGTCGCGCTCGCCGAGCGGCTGCTGGCCCTGTTCGGCCGCCCCGGCCGGGTCTACTTCGGCAACTCGGGCGCCGAGGCCAACGAGGCCGCGTTCAAGCTGGCCCGGCGCACCGGCAGGCCGCAGATCATCGCGGCCGAGGGCGGCTTCCACGGCCGCACCATGGGCGCGCTCGCGATGACCGGCCAGCCCGCCAAGCGCGAGCCGTTCGCGCCGCTGCCCGGTGGCGTCGACTTCGTGCCCTACGGCGACGTCGAGGCGCTGCGGGCCGCGGTCGGCCCGCAGACGGCCGCGGTGATCCTGGAGCCGATCCAGGGCGAGAACGGCGTGGTCATGCCCGGCGAGGGCTACCTGCTCGCGGCCCGGGAGATCACCGCCGCGCACGGCGCGCTGCTGATCCTGGACGAGATCCAGACCGGCATAGCCCGCACCGGCGCGTGGTTCGCGCACCAGCCGTTGGGTATCGAGCCGGATGTGGTCACGCTGGCCAAGGGCCTGGGCGGCGGGCTGCCGATCGGCGCGTGCGTGGCCTTCGGCGAGGCCGCGGAGCTGTTCCGGCCGGGCCAGCACGGCACCACGTTCGGCGGCAACCCGGTGTGCTGCGCCGCGGCGCTCGCGGTGCTGGACACCATCGAGCACGAGGGCCTGTGCGCGCGCTCGGCGCGACTGGGCGAGCAGCTTCGGGCGGGTATCGAAAAGTTCGCCCATCCGCTGGTCGATCATGTCGACGGAGCGGGCCTGTTGATCGGTATCGTGCTCACCGCACCGGTGGCGTCGGTCGTACAAAAGGCGGCGCAGGACGCGGGTTTCCTCGTCAACGCCGCCGTGCCCACCCGGGTCAGGCTCGCCCCGCCGCTCGTCGTCGACGACGCGGACGTGGACGCGCTGCTCGGAGCCCTGCCCGCGATCCTGGACGCCGGCCTCGCCGCCGCGCCCGCCGGAGGAACACCGTGACGTACATCCGACGACGACGAGTCACAGGCTAGGCGAGGTCGTCCCATGAGCAGCGAGCAGAGCAGTGACGCGACCCCGGTCGAGGGTGTGTACGCGGTGCCCAGCACCCGGATCGCCCGCCACCGGCGGATCGTCGACATCCTGACCCGGCACCGGGTCCGGTCGCAGAACCAACTCGCCCGGCTGCTCGCCGAGGACGGCCTCGCGGTCACCCAGGCCACGCTCTCCCGGGACCTCGACGAGCTGGGCGCGGTCAAGATCCGCGACGGGGAGGGATCGCTCATCTACGCCGTACCGGCGGAGGGCGGCGACCGCACCCCCCGGGCGCCGCTCGAGGAGTCCGCGGTCGAGGGACGGCTGTCGCGTCTGGCCGGCGAACTGCTGGTGTCCGCGGAGGCCTCGGGCAACCTCGTGGTGGTGCGCACACCGCCCGGGGCGGCCCAGTTCCTGGCCTCGGCCATGGACCACGCCGAGTCCCGGCTGATCCTGGGCACCATCGCCGGCGACGACACCATCCTGATGGTCTCGCGGGACCCCGAGGGCGGCGCGGCCCTGGCTGCCCACCTCCTGGCACTCGCCGAGAACAAGACCTAGGCCCCGGCCCGGGCGGCTCCGGGAAGCCCCGGCCCCCGGTCCACACACTTCCGCACCCTGCTAGAGCGCTCGGCTCCGGCGAAACACCGCACCACATCTGCCGAAACACGCTTCGAAGGAGAACGCTCGTGACCGAGCGCGTTGTACTCGCATACTCCGGAGGTCTCGATACCTCCGTGTGTATCCAATGGATCGCCGAGGAGACCGGCGCCGAGGTCGTCGCGGTGGCCGTCGACGTCGGCCAGAACGGCGAGGACCTGGACATCATCCGCAAGCGGGCGCTGGCCTGCGGCGCGGTCGAGGCCGAGGTCGCGGACGCCCGCGACGAGTTCGCCGACGGCTACTGCCTGCCCGCGATCCGGGCCAACGCCCTCTACATGGACCGCTACCCGCTGGTCTCCTCGCTCTCGCGCCCGGTGATCGTCAAGCACCTGGTCGCCGCCGCGAAGAAGCACGGCGCCACCACGGTCGCGCACGGCTGCACCGGCAAGGGCAACGACCAGGTCCGCTTCGAGGTCGGCATCGCCTCGCTCGCGCCCGAGCTCGCGTGCATCGCCCCGGTCCGCGACTACGCGATGACCCGGGACAAGGCGATCGCGTTCGCCGAGGCGAAGAACCTGCCGATCGCCACCACCAAGAAGTCGCCGTACTCGATCGACCAGAACGTCTTCGGGCGGGCCGTGGAGACCGGCTTCCTGGAGGACATCTGGAACGCGCCGATCGAGGACGTGTACGAGTACACCCAGAACCCGGCCGACCCGCGGGACGCGGACGAGGTCGTGATCACCTTCGAGCGCGGCGTGCCGGTCGCCATCGACGGCCGCGCGGTCACCGTGCTGCAGGCGATCGAGGAGCTGAACCTGCGGGCCGGCACCCAGGGCATCGGCCGGATCGACATGGTCGAGGACCGGCTCGTGGGCATCAAGAGCCGCGAGGTCTACGAGGCCCCGGGCGCGATCGCGCTGATCACCGCGCACCAGGAGCTGGAGAACGTCACCGTCGAGCGCGAACTGGCCCGCTACAAGCGCACCGTCGAGCAGCGCTGGGCCGAGCTGGTCTACGACGGCCTGTGGTTCTCCCCGCTCAAGCGGGCTCTGGACGGCTTCATCGCCGAGGCCAACCAGCACGTGTCCGGCGACATCCGGATGACCCTGCACGGCGGTCGGGCCGTGGTCACCGGTCGGCGCAGCGACCAGTCGCTCTACGACTTCAACCTGGCCACCTACGACACCGGCGACACGTTCGACCAGTCGCAGGCCAAGGGCTTCATCGAGCTGTTCGGCCTGTCCAGCAAGATCGCCGCGCGGCGGGACAACGATCAGTCGTGACCAACAGCCCCGATCGGGTGAGCCTGTGGGGAGGCCGTTTCTCCGGCGGCCCCTCCGAGGCCCTCGCCCTGCTCTCCGCCAGCGTGCACTTCGACTGGCGGCTCGCGCCGTACGACATCGCCGGCTCCCGGGCGCACGCCCGGGTGCTGCACGCGGCCAAGCTGCTCACCGACGACGAGCTGACCCGGATGCTGGCCGGCCTGGACACGTTGGCCGAGAACGTCGAGTCCGGTGACCTGGTCGCCACGATCGCGGACGAGGACGTGCACACCGCGCTGGAGCGCGGCCTGCTCGAGATCCTCGGCCCCGACCTGGGCGGCAAGCTGCGCGCGGGCCGCTCGCGCAACGACCAGATCGCCACCCTGGGCCGGATGTACCTGCGTGACCACGCGCGGATCCTGGGCCGGCTGCTGGCCGACCTGCAGGAGGCGCTGGTCGAGCAGGCCGCCGCGCATGCGGACGTGGTCATGCCGGGCCGTACCCACCTCCAGCACGCCCAGCCGGTGCTGCTCGCGCACCATCTGCTCGCGCACGTGCAGGCGTTCGCCCGGGACGCGGACCGGCTGCGCGACTGGGACCGGCGCGCGGACGTGTCGGCGTACGGGTCCGGCGCGCTGGCGGGTTCCTCGCTCGGGCTCAGCCCCGAGTCGGTGGCCCGCGACCTCGGGTTCTCCGCGTCGGCGGCGAACTCGATCGACGGCACCGCCTCGCGCGACTTCGCGGCCGAGTTCGCCTTCGTCACCGCGATGCTCGGGGTGAACCTGTCCCGGCTGGCCGAGGAGATCATCATCTGGAACACGAAGGAGTTCTCCTTCGTGACGCTGGACGACGCCTTCTCCACCGGGTCCTCGATCATGCCGCAGAAGAAGAACCCGGACATCGCCGAGCTCGCGCGCGGCAAGTCGGGCCGGTTGATCGGCAACCTGACCGGGTTGATGGCGACCCTGAAGGCGCTGCCGCTGGCCTACAACCGCGACCTCCAGGAGGACAAGGAGCCGGTCTTCGACTCGTGCGACACGCTGGAGGTGCTGCTCCCGGCGTTCACCGGCATGATCGCCACGCTCACCTTCCACCGCGAGCGGCTCGAGGAGTTGGCGCCGGCCGGGTTCTCGCTGGCCACCGACATCGCCGAGTGGCTGGTCCGCG
This sequence comes from Embleya sp. NPDC001921, assembly GCF_053594475.1. NCBI lineage: Bacteria > Bacillati > Actinomycetota > Actinomycetes > Kitasatosporales > Streptomycetaceae > Embleya > Embleya sp. NPDC001921. Next base: position 355,970 of record NZ_JBSFEO010000002.1, on the reverse strand, counting down.
AGGGCACGCCGTTCCGGGTCGCGCACGAGGTGGCCGGGGCCTGCGTGAAGTACTGCGAGCCGCGCGGGCTCGAGCTGTGGGACCTGACCGATGATCAGCTCGCGGAGATCTCGCCGGAGTTGACCCCGGACGTGCGCGCGGTGTTGACCGTGCAGGGTTCGGTGGCCTCGCGGGACGGCCGCGGCGGCACCGCTCCGGCCCGAGTCGCCGAGCAACTCGCGGACGTTCGGGCGGACTTGGCCGGCCAACGCGAGTGGGCCGGCGCGTAACACCGCACGCCACACGGATCGAGCTGAGACGATGGGCCCGCATCCCCCGGGGGGAGGATGCGGGCCTTCGGCGTGTCCGGGAGCCGCGCCGGGTCCGGTTTCGGGTCGGTTGCGCGTGTGTGAGCGGAAGTCGAGGTTCCAGTCCCATATGTGAATTCGCCGTTACCAGATGCGATTAGACGTGTTCGCTCCGTGCGTCTCGTACTAGGGTCGGCCGTGATCGAGGGGAGGGAACACATGCTCGATCACCTGCGCCGAATACGTTCCGAGAGTGAGAAGTCGGTCGCCATGCTCTCGGATCTGCCGATCGGCGGGCTGCTGCTCAGCGTGCCCCGGTCCGTGGGGTTCGGGGTGCGCTCCTACGTCCGCTCGCTGCGCGCCGAGCGCCGCCGCTATCCCGACATGCCGACCGTCTTCCCCACCCCGGGACTGGTCTCCGCGGCCTTCCTGGACGAACTGGTGGTCGCGCTGCTGGCGAACGGGCGCCTGTCGCCGGATCCCGGGGACGCCTCGCGCATCCGCGAGGAGATCGCCGACGCGGTGCACAAGTTCCGCGCCGAGACCTATCTGGACGATCCGACCCTGTTCCATCCCGAGCCGCCGGAGCTGATCGATCCGGTGGTGCGGGGCAGGCTCTACGGCACGATCGGGTACGAACAACTGGCCTTCGACAGCGAGTACGTGCCCTGGGCCGGCGTCCCGGGCGCCACCCGCTGGCAGGCGGCCGGCGCGAATCAGCGGGTGTGGGCGTACGTGCTGCGCCACCCCGGCAAGCCGCGGCCGTGGCTGGTGAACCTGCACGGCTTCGGCATGGGTCGCCCGGGCGACCTGGCCGCGTTCCGCTCCCAGCGGCTGCACCGCGAACTGGGCGTCAACGTGATCCACCCGGTGTTGCCGATGCACGGGCCGCGCAAGAGCGCGCGCGCCCAGGACACGCCGTTCATCTCGTTCGACTACCTCGGCAACGTGCACGGTCTGGGACAGGCCGTATGGGACGTGCGCCGCTGCCTGGACTGGATCCGCCGGCAGGGGGACACCCCGATCGCGGTGCACGGGCTCTCGCTGGGCGCGTACGTGGCCGCCCTGCTCGCGGGTCTGGAGGACCTGGACTGCGTCATCGTCGGCGTCCCCTCGGTCGACATGGCGTGGGTGATGTCGCACCACGCACCCGAGGACATCAAGCGCGAGGTGCGCGCGGCGGGCCTGCTCGGCGGCGAGGCCGAGACGGTGCACCGCGTGGTCTCGCCGCTGGCGGTGACGCCCCGGGTGCCGTTGGACCGCCGCTTCGTCTATGCCGGCCTGGCCGATCGCATGGCCACGCCGCAGCAGGCGTATCGGCTCTGGAAGCACTGGGAGGAACCATCCGTCTGCTGGTACCGCGGCTCGCACATCGGAGCCATGTGGAACCGGCAGGCGCGCCGCTTCATCGAGGATGCCCTGACCTCGTCGGGCATCGGGAGGAGGAACACCTGGTGAAGCTCTCCGGTCTGGATTCGGCTTTCCTGGCCCTGGAGTCGCGGGAGTGGCCGGCGCATGTGGTCTGCCTGACCATCGTCGACGCCTCCGACACCGGGGGTCGCGTCGATCGCGACGCCTTCAAGCGCACGCTGGCCGCACGGCTGCCCCGGTTGCCGCTGCTCGGTCGCAAACTGGTTCAGGGCCCGTGGGGGCTGGCCCGGCCGCACTGGGTCGAGGACCCCGACTTCGAGCTCGAGAACCACCTGCACCGGGCGACCCTTCAGGCCCCGGGCGGCCGGCGCGAACTCACCGCCATGGCCGAGGAGATCTACCGGCACCGGTTGCCCCGGGACCGGCCGCTGTGGGACTGGTGGATCGTCGACGGCCTGGAGAACGGGCGGGTCGCGCACCTGTGGAAGGTGCACCACGCGTGCATCGACGGCCGTTCCGGTGCCGCCATGCAGGAGATCTTCTTCGACGCGGACCCGAACGCCTCGGCCGAGTACGAGGGCGTTTCGGCGTTCGCGCCGGGCGAGGTGGTCGAACCGCCGCAGGGGTGGGAGGCGGTGCGCGAGGGCGCGCTCTCGCTGGCCGGGACGCCGGCCCGGGTGGGCCGGCAACTCGGGCGGCTGGGGCAGGGCGTCGTGCAGGCCGCGCTGACCGGGCGACTGGGACGGGCGCTGCCGCTGAACGTGCCGCGCACCCGCTACAACGAGCCGATCGGCAAGCGGCGTTCGTACGGCTTCTGCACCGTTTCGCTGTCCGACGTCAAGCTGGTCAAGAACGCGTTCGGGGTCAAGGTCAACGACGTGGTGCTCGCGATCGTGGCCGGCGCTCTGCGCGAACAGCTCGACCGATTGGGGGAGTTGCCCGAGCGGCAGTTGGTCGCCACGGTGCCCGTGGACGCCACGCGAGGCGGTGAGCGCGCGGGCGGCAACATGATCAGCGGGATGCTCGTGGGATTGGCCACCGACGTCGCGGAGCCCGCCGAGCGGCTGTTGTGCATCCACGAGAACTCCAACGCGGCCAAGGCCGTACAGAGCGCGATGGGCGGCGAGTTGCTCACCGGCCTCGCCGAGGCGCCGCCGCCGGCGGTGCTCGGCCTGCTCGGCGGCCTGTACCGCGACGCGCGACTGGCTTCCGTACTGCCCGCGTTGTGCAACGCCACCGTGTCGAACGTGCCCGGTCCGCGCGTGCCCCTGTACGCCCACGGCCAGAAGGTGGAGGCATTCCATTCGATGGGCATCATCGCCGACGGCTTCGGATTGTTCATCGGTGGCATGAGCTACCACGACCAGATCGACATCGGCGTGCTGGCGGACAAGGAGGCGCTGCCGGATCCGTTCGCGTTGGCCGACAGCATCGTCGAGCAGCTCAACCTGCTGCTGAAGGCCGCCGACGAGGTCGCGCCCGTGCCGACGGTGCGCGATGTGCCCGCCGAGCCGGAATCGGAGCCGGAGCCGGAATCGGAGTCGCAGTCGGAGTCCGCAGAAATGGTCGAGGCGGAGGCGGAGGCGGAGGCGGAGGCGCAGGCCGAGGCGCAGGCCGAGGCGACCGAGGTGGGCGCGACGCCCCCGGCTCCCGCGAAGCCGGTGCCGGTGCCGGTGCCGGTGCCGGGCGAAGTCGGGGCGGGGAAAGGGGAGTCCGGGCCGGAGTCGGTCGCGGCCGCGATCAAGGTGCCCGGGCCCAGGCGCGGCCGGGCGGCCCACAAGTCCGGTGCCGGCGCGGGCAAGAGCGGCGGCAAGGGCGCGAGCATGAGCGTGGCGACCAAGCCCGCCGGCAAGACCGCGGCGCGCCGCGAGCAGGCGAAGTCCCGTACCGCCGGCGTCGAGGCGGGTCGCGCGTGAGCAGAACGGCACTGGTCACCGGCGCCAACTCGGGACTGGGACTGGCCACCGTGCTGGCGCTGGCCGAGGCGGGCGTCCGCACGGTCGGCACGGTGCGCTCCGCGGCGAAGGCGCGGGCGGTCGCCGAGGCGGCGGCCGAGGCCGGGGTCGAGGTGCGCACCGTGCTCCTGGACATCACCGACGCGGCCGCCGGCAAGGACGTGATCGAGGACGTGCGCCCGGACATCCTGGTCAACAACGCGGGTGGCACCTCGTTCGCGCCGGTGCTCGACGTGTCCGAGGAGGACGCCCGGCACCAGATGGAGACCGCGCTGTTCGGCCCGATGCGGCTGGCCCGCCTGGCCATCCCGCACATGCGCGAGCGGGGCTGGGGCCGGGTGGTGCAGGTCTCCTCGCTCGCCGGGCAGATCAGCTATCCGCTGCTGGGCTGGTACCAGGCCGGGAAACACGCGATGGAGGCGGTCTCCGACGCGCTGCGGGTGGAGGTGGCCGGCGCCGGGGTCGACGTCGTGGTGGTCTCGCCCGGCGGCTTCCGCAGCGGCGTCACCGACACGATGGCCGAGGCCGTCGAGCAGCACCGGGGCGGCCCGTTCGCGACCGCCTTCCGGCGCATGGACCTGGGCTTCTCGATCATGAAGCCGCTGTGGAGCGAGCCGGGGACGGTGGCCGCCACGATCGTCGAGGCGGCCACCACCACATCGCCCAGGTCGCGGTACGTGGTGGGCGCCGACGCGCACCTGACCCTGCTCGTGCACCGGGTCACCGAGCCGTTCTCAACGGTACGGGCGATCAAGGAGGGAGTCGTGCGCCGGGTCACCGGCCTGTAGCGGTCCGTCGGGACGATCCCCGATCGCCCGAACGAGCGTATTTTCCCGGACCGGTTGCCTGAACGGCGGATTGCGCGTAGGTGAGGGCCGGGTAGAAGTCCGGGAAAAGCCGTGTGGAACAGTGACGAATGCAGTGTTCAAGCGAGTGTTCGAGAAGGGGACAACCCTCCCCCTTCGCGGAGGCACTGTGACATGACGCTGCGGCACACACATCCGCACGGTGATCAGGGCGATCAGGGGAGCAATCCGATGGGGCAGAACGTAGGCATCGGCACGGCGGACGTATCCGACGCCGAGCAGATCCTCAAGCTTCAGTACCTCTGTTACCAGGGCGAAGCAGCCCTGTACAACGACTACGGCATCGAGCCGCTGACGCAGAGCCTGGAGAGTCTGCGCGCCGAGTTCGAGACGCACACCGTCCTGGTGGCACGACTGGGCGAGGAGGTCGTCGGTTCGGTGCGCGGCACCATCGAGGACGGCGTGGCCCGGATCGGCAAGCTGGTCGTGCACCCCCGGCTGCAGCGGCACATGCTCGGCACCCGGCTGCTGCGCGCGATCGAGGAGAAACTGGCCGACGCGGCCGAGTACGAGCTGTTCACCGGCCACCGCAGCGAGAACAACCTGCGGCTGTACGAGCGGCTGGGGTACGTCTCCGGCCGGGTCGAGAAGATCAGCCCCCGGCTGAGCCTGGTCTACCTGCGCAAGACGGCCGTCCTCGCGGCCTGAGCAAGCCCTCGCGACACCCCCGAAGCCCCGGCGACCATGGAATCCATGGCCGCCGGGGCTTCGTCGGCTTCGGTCGCAGGTGCCCCGGTGGGATGACATTTCCATTGCGGGGTGTGTGTCTGGTTTAATCGGATCATGTTCACGACGGCTCACACATCCGGCACCGCGGCTACCGCCACGGGTTGTCGTCGCATGTGCCGTTCGTGTCAGATCTGTCGAATGTGTGGCTGTTGAGGATTTGAGGGCCTGATCCCTCTCCCGGGCCGAGCGCTCCGCGCCCCCGGTGTCATCCCCGCCACGCCCCCTGTGTGACGAAATCGCGCGGCCCTTCGCCGGGCCCGATTCCGCACGCGCATCCAACCGAGGACTTCACGGTGATCCGTACCACTGCCCTGAGCAAGGTCTATCGCAGCCGAGAACGGCAGGTGACCGCGCTCGACAACGTCGACCTGCACGTGCGTGAAGGCGAGATCTTCGGCGTGCTCGGTCGCAGCGGCGCCGGCAAGAGCACCCTGATCCGCTGCCTGAACCTGCTGGAGCGCCCCACGTCGGGCACCGTCGAGGTGGGCGGGCGCGACCTGACCGCGCTGTCCGCGAGCGCGCTGCGTGCCGAGCGGCGCGGCATCGGGATGATCTTCCAGCACTTCAACCTGCTCTCCAGCCGCACCGTCGCCGGAAACGTCGCGGTTCCGCTGGAGATCGCCGGCATCCCGCGCCGGGACCGGGCCCGCCGGGTGGCCGAACTGCTGGACCTGGTCGGGCTGTCCGAGCACGCCAAGGCGTACCCCGCGCAACTGTCCGGTGGGCAGAAGCAGCGGGTGGGCATCGCCCGCGCGCTCGCCGCCGAGCCGCGGGTACTGCTGTCCGACGAGGCCACCTCGGCGCTCGACCCGGAGACCACCCGCTCGATCCTGGCGCTGCTGCGCGACCTGCGCGACCGGCTCGGCCTGACCATCCTGCTGATCACGCACGAGATGGACGTGGTCAAGAACATCTGCGACTCGGCGGCCCTGATGGAGGGCGGCCGGATCATCGAATCCGGGACGGTGGCCGAACTGCTCGGCCGGTCCGACTCGCGGCTGGCCCGGGAGATGTTCCCGCTGGGCACACCGGGCGTGCTCGAGGGCCGCACCGTGGTGGACATCACCTTCCGCGGCGAGGAGACGGCGCAGCCGTTCATCTCGACCCTCGCGCGCACCTACAACGTGGACGTCAACGTGCTGGGCGCGGCCGTGGAGAGCGTCGGCGGCCGGCAGATCGGCCGGATGCGGATCTCGCTGGACGGCACGTTCGAGCACAACGTGGTGCCCATCGGCTATCTGCGCGAGCAGGGCCTGCAGGTCGACGTGGTCGACGAGGGCCCGAGCACCCCCACCGAGTCGGACGCCGACGTCGCCGCCGCGGACGGCGTGGCGCTCGCGGGCAAGGAGATCTGAAGATGACCTGGTCCGAGATGCGGCCACTGCTGGAGACCGCGACCCAGGAGACGCTGTACATGGTCGGCGTCGCGACGCTGATCACCGTGCTGATCGGGTTGCCGATCGGGCTCCTGCTCGTGCTCACCGACCGGGGCGGCCCGCTCGCCTTCGCGCCGGCGAACAAGCTGCTCGGACTGGTGGTCAACGTGGGCCGCTCGGTCCCGTTCCTGATCCTGCTGGTCGCGCTGATCCCGTTCACCCGATGGGTGACCGGGACCACGATCGGCACCGACGCCGCGATCGTGCCGCTGACCGTGGGCGCCATCCCGTTCTTCGCCCGCCTGGTGGAGACCGCGGTGCGCGAGGTGGACCGGGGCCTGATCGAGGCCGCGCAGTCGATGGGTGCGAGCACGATCACCATCGTGCGCAAGGTGCTCGTGCGCGAGGCGGTGCCCTCGATCATCTCCGCGATCACCGTGACCATCGTCGCGATCGTCGGCTACTCCGCGATGGCGGGCGTGGTCGGCGGCGGCGGACTCGGCGACCTGGCCATCCGCTACGGCTACCAGCGGTTCGAGACGAACCTGATGCTCGTGACCATCGCGGTGCTCGTGGTGCTGGTGCAACTCGTGCAATTCCTCGGCGATCTGCTCTCCCGCAGGCTCGCCCACCGATAAGGCGTCCGTCCCCGGACCCGTTCCACGACGCGAGGCGACCCACGCCCGCGTACTCCGTACCACCAGGAAAGGCACTCTTCGTGCGTATCAACAAGTTCGTCGCGCTCACCGCCGTCGCCGCCCTCGGACTGGGTCTCGCCGCCTGCGGCAGTGACGACAAGAAGGGCTCGTCCGCGTCCGACCCGCTCAAGGTCGCCGCCTCCTCCGTCCCGCACGCGCAGATCCTGAAGTACATCAAGGACAACCTCGCCGGGAAGGAGGGCCTGAAGCTGGACGTCAAGGAGTTCGCCGACTACACCCAGCAGAACCCGGCCCTGGACGAGGGCAACGTCGACGCCAACTTCTTCCAGCACAAGCCCTACCTGGAGGAGTTCAACAAGGAGAAGAAGACCAGCCTGGTCCCGGTCGTGCCGGTGCACCTGGAACCGCTGGCGCTCTACTCCAAGAAGGTCAAGTCGCTCGCCGAGCTCAAGGAGGGCGCGACCGTCGCGTTCCCCAACGACGCCACCAACGGCGGCCGCGCGCTCAAGCTGCTCGCCGACAACGGCGTGATCAAGCTCAAGGACGGCGCGGGCACCACGGCGACCGAGAAGGACGTCGTGGACAACCCGAAGAAGCTCAAGTTCAAGGCGATCGAGGCGGCCCAGCTGCCCCGTGCGCTGGACGACGTGGACGGCGCGGTGATCAACGGCAACTACGCGTTGGACGCCAAGCTGACCCCGGGCAAGGACGGCATCGCGGTGGAGAAGGCGGAGAACAACCCGTACGCGAACGTCCTGGTGGTCAAGAAGGGCAAGGAGAACGACCCGCGCGTGCAGAAGCTGGCCAAGCTGCTGAACTCGCCCGAGGTGAAGAAGTACATCGCCGACGAGTACAAGGGCAACGTGCTCCCCGCGTTCTGACCCGCGCACCGCGCACACACCACGGCCCCCGTCGCCAGGCGGGGGCCGTGGCGCGTCCGAGGGCGTATGAGAGGCTGTCGACGACAGCAGGGAAGGAATCCGGCGTATCGCGCGGAGCGCCTTCGGGCCCGGTGTCGAGGTGTGTTCGCGTTCTCCACGAGGGTTCGGGCACTCCTCGACACCGGAACGTCCGACGGAGGCGGCGCGGTGCGACAACCCGGAGCGGTCCCGCCACTGTGAACGCGCGCCGTCCGGCGGGCGTGAGCCAGAGACTTGCCGCTGTCCGGGGCCCGGGTCACGGGTCCCGCCACCGACCAGGGCGTGGACACCCGAGGGAGGCCGACGGCGCATGCCTGCGTGCTTTGTGACAACCTGCGGCATATCGAGCGGTGCGGGGCGACGCGGATGAGCGCCGCCTACCCGTTCTCCGCGATCGTCGGCCTGGCCGACCTGCGGCTGGCGCTCGTGCTCAACGCGGTCTCGCCCGCCGTCGGCGGCGTGCTCGTGCGCGGCGAGAAGGGCACGGCCAAGTCGACCATGGTCCGCGCCCTCGCCGGTCAGTTGCCCGAGGTCGCGGTGGTGCCCGGGTGCCGCTTCTCGTGTGATCCGGGCTCCCCGGACGGGCAGTGCCCGGACGGCCCGCACGACCCCGCGATCGCCGGGACCGCGCGGGCCGCGCGGCTGGTCGAACTGCCGGTCGGCGCCAGCGAGGACCGGCTGGCCGGCTCGTTGGACATCGAACGTGCCCTGACCGAGGGCGTCAAGGCGTACGAGCCCGGCCTGCTGGCCGCCGCGCACCGCGGCGTGCTCTACGTCGACGAGGTCAACCTGCTGCACGACCACCTGGTGGACCTGCTCCTGGACGCGGCCGCGATGGGCACCTCGCACGTCGAGCGCGAAGGGGTGTCCGTGCGGCACGCCGCGCGGTTCCTGCTCGTGGGCACGATGAACCCGGAAGAGGGCGAACTGCGCCCGCAGTTGCTCGACCGCTTCGGGCTCACCGTCGAGGTCGCCGCCAGCCGGGAGCCGCGCGAGCGGGCCGAGGTGGTGCGCCGGCGATTGGCCTACGAGGCCGACCCCGACGCGTTCGCGGCCCGCTGGGCGCACGAGGACGCCGACCTGGCCGAGCGCATCCTGCGTGCCCGGACGCTGCTGGCCGACGTCCTGCTGCCGGACGCCGAGTTGGAGCGGATAGCGCGCGTGTGCGCCTCGTTCGAGGTGGACGGGATGCGCGCGGACCTGGTCACGGCGCGCACCTCGATCGCGCTGGCCGCGTGGCACGGCCGCACCGAGGTCACCGCCGAGGACGTACGGCAGGCCGCGCTGCTCGCGCTGCCGCACCGCCGGCGGCGCAACCCGTTCGACGCGCCGGGGCTGGACGAGGAGCACCTCGACGAGGCGCTGCGCGACCCGGACGAGCCGGAACCCGAGCCCGAGCCCGAACCGGAGGGGGACGGGCCGGACGGCGGTGGGTCGCCGCCGCCGGACGCGGACGGGTCGGACGGGTCGGACGGGTCGGACGGGTCGGGGAGCGCGGCCCGGGCGCCCGAGCGGACCGAGGCGGCTCCCACCTCGGCGCCCGGTACCGAGGACGCGCCCGTCGAGGGCGCGCCCACCGCCGCGGGCGGCGGGCGGGAACAGGCCGCCGTGGCGGCGGCCGAGCCGTACCGCACCCGGCTGTTCGCGGTACCCGGTGTGGGGCAGGGCGCGGCCGGGCGGCGTTCGCGCGCGCGGACCGCGAGCGGGCGCACCACCGGCTCGCAGGTCGCGGCCGGCCGGGTGACCCGGCTGCACGTCGCGGCCACGGTGCGCGCGGCGGCGCTGCACCAGAAGGCGCGTGGGCGGACCGGGGCGGGGCTGCTGTTGCGGCGCGCGGATCTGCGCGAGGCGGTCCGCGAGGGCCGCGAGGGCAACCTGGTGTTGTTCGTGGTCGACGCGTCCGGGTCGATGGCGGCGCGCAAGCGCATGCGCGCGGTCAAGGGCGCGGTGTTGTCCTTGCTCCTGGACGCCTACCAGCGACGGGACAAGGTCGGCCTGGTCACCTTCCGGGGCGCGGACGCCTCGCTGGTGTTGCCGCCGACCTCCTCGGTCGAGATCGGCGCGGCCCGACTGGCCGCGCTGGCGACCGGCGGACGCACCCCGGTGGGCGCCGGACTGCTGCGCGCGCACGAGACGTTGCGGGTGGAGCGGCTGCGCGATCCGCTGCGCCGGCCGCTGGTGGTCGTGGTCACCGACGGCCGGGCGACGGGCGGCCGGGACGCGCTGGGCGAGAGCCGGCGCGCGGCCCGGTTGTTGGCGACGACGGGGGCCGCCTCGCTGGTGGTGGACTGCGAGAGCGGTCCGGTGCGGCTGGGACTGGCGGTGCGGCTGGCCGGCGACCTGGGCGGGCCGGTGGTGACACTGGACGAACTGGCGGCCGACGGCCTGGCGGGGCTGGTCCGGGACGTGCGTTCGGTGGCTTGATCCGGTCGGTGACCGGGCCCGCGCCGGCCGGCCGGGGTTCGCCCCGGCGGGCGGCCGGGCGACTGTACGAGACCTGCCTCGACGTTTCCAAGGACACAGGGAGGAAACCATGCCGCAAGGCGTTCCCACGCACGTTCCCGCCGACGGGCTGACCACGCGTCAGCGTCGGAACCGGGCGCTGGTCGTCGTGCACACCGGCCCCGGCAAGGGCAAGTCCACCGCCGCGTTCGGACTGGCCCTGCGCGGCTGGAACCAGGGCTGGCCGATCGGGGTGTTCCAGTTCGTGAAGTCGGCGAAGTGGAAGGTCGGCGAGGAGACCGTGCTGCGCACCCTCGGGCGGCTGCACACCGAGACCGGCGAGGGTGGTCCGGTCACCTGGCACAAGATGGGTGAGGGCTGGTCCTGGATCCAGCGCGAGGGCACCCAGGAGGACCACGCCGAGGCGGCCCGGCAGGGCTGGGAGCAGATCAAGCGCGACCTGGCCGCCGAGACCTATCGGGTGTACGTGCTCGACGAGTTCACCTACCCGATGAAGTGGGGCTGGGTGGACGTGGACGAGGTGGTCGCGGTGCTGCGCGACCGGCCCGGCAGCCAGCACGTGGTGATCACCGGCCGCGACGCCGACCCGCGCCTGATCGAGGCGGCCGACCTCGTCACCGAGATGACCAAGATCAAGCACCCGATGGACGCGGGACAAAAGGGCCAGCGAGGCATCGAGTGGTGAGTGGTCCGGCGCTGCCGCGCGTGGTGATCGCCGCGCCCGCCTCCGGGCACGGCAAGACCACCGTCGCCACCGGGCTGATCGCGGCGTTCACCCGGCGCGGCGACACGGTCTCACCGCACAAGGTGGGGCCGGACTACATCGACCCCGGCTACCACGCGCTCGCGGCCGGCCGGCCCGGGCGCAACCTCGACCCGTTCCTGGTCGGCGAGGAACGCATCGCGCCACTGTTCGCGCACGGCGCGCGCGGCGCCGATCTGGCGGTCGTCGAGGGTGTGATGGGCATGTTCGACGGCGCGGCCGGACGCGGCGGGTACGCCTCCACCGCGCACGTCGCGCGCCTGCTCGCGGCGCCGGTGATCCTGGTCGTGGACGCGCGGGCGCAGAGCCGCTCGGTGGCCGCGCTCGTGCGCGGGTTCGACGCGTTCGACCCGGACGTGGGCGTGGCCGGGGTGATCCTGAACCGGGTCGGCTCGGACCGGCACGAGAGCATGCTGCGCGAGGCGCTGGACGAGATCGGTGTGCCGGTCCTGGGTGTGCTGCGCCGGCACGACGCGATCGCCAAGCCCGCCCGGCATCTGGGCTTGGTCCCGGTCGCCGAGCGGCACACCGACGCGGTGCGCACGGTGGACGCGCTCGGCGAACTGATCGCGCGCGGCGTGGACCTGGCCGAGGTGCGGCGGATCGCGGCGAGCGCGGGAGCGCTGCCCGACGCGCCGTGGGACCCGGTGCGCGAGGTGGGCGGCGCGATCCCCGGGCGGCCCACGATCGCCGTCGCGGGCGGCTCGGCGTTCACCTTCGCGTACGCCGAGACCGCCGAACTGCTCGACGCGGCCGGGGCGGACGTGGTCACCGTCGACCCGCTGCGGGACGAGCGGTTGCCGGCGGGCACGGCGGGACTGGTGGTGGGCGGCGGCTTTCCCGAGGTGTACGCGGCGGAGCTGGCGGCCAACGCGACGCTGCGCGCGGACGTGGTGGCGCTGGCCGCGCGCGGTGGCCCGATCGCGGCCGAGTGCGCGGGGCTGCTGTACCTGGCCCGGACCCTGGACGGCGCGCCGATGTGCGGCGTGCTGGACGCCGACGCGCGGATGACCGAGCGGCTGACCCTCGGCTATCGGGAGGCGACGGCCGCGCACGACTCGGTGCTCGCCGAGACCGGTCGGGTGGTCCGGGGACACGAGTTCCACCGCACGACGCTCACCCCTCGGGCCGGGCGCCGAGCGGCGTGGAGCCTGGGCGACTCCGGCCTGGAGGGGCACATCGCCGGGTCGGTGCACGCGTCGTACCTGCACGCGCACTGGGCCGGCGTGCCGGATCTGGCCCGGCGGTTCGCCCGCTCCTGCGCGCTCGCGGTCGAGCCGACGGGCGCGGGCGCGGCGGGTGCGCGAGGGCGGGTCCCGGACGGCGCGGGTGGGTCGCCGGTCACCGACCGGAGGGAAGGGACCACGCTCGGGCGGTGATCGGCGCAACCCGCGACGGCGGCGCCGACGTCGTGTCGGGTGTACGGGCACCCCGTCGGGGATGTCGCCGCATGACCACGCGCGGAACCCCCCGGGGTTCGGCACGGCGAGGGGATGGCCATGGCTGATCGGGTGACCGTGATCGGGTACGACGGCGGACCGCTGTCGGCACCGGCGGTGGAGGCGATCCGGACGGCGACCCTGGTGGCCGGTTCGGAACGGCTGTTGGCCGCCGTCACGGTCCCCGAGGGCGCGGAGCGGGTGGTGCTGGGCAACGTGCACGTGGCCGCGCAGCGGATCGGCGCGCATCGCGGCATAGCGGTCGTGCTGGCGGTCGGCGACCCGGGGTTCTTCGGCATCGTGCGGCTGCTGCGCCGGCCCGAGTACGGCCTGGAGTTGGAGATCGTGCCCGCGGTCTCCTCCGTCGCGCGGGCCTTCGCCCGGGCCGCGATGCCCTGGGACGACGCGCGGGTGGTCAGTGCCCTGGGCCGGGACGTGCGGCGCGCGGCGAACGTGTGCCGGGCGTTCGGGAAGGTCGCGGTGCTCACCGGTCCCGGCGCGGGTCCGGCCGAACTCGCCGCGCTGCTCCCGGATGTGCCGCGCACGTTCGTGGTGTGCGAGCGCCTGGGCACCGAGCGGGAGGAGATCTCGATGGTCTCCGCCGAGCACGCGATGGAGCACGAGTGGTCCGACGTGGACGTGGTGATCGTGATCGGGCCGGCTCCGCGCGCGGGTGCGGCGGCGGGCTGGTTGGCCGGGGAACGCCCGGGCTTTCCCGGCCCGGTGCGCGGGTGGGCGGTGGCGGAGGACGCGTACGCGCATCGGACCGGTGCGATCACCCGTGCCGAGGTGCGCGCGTTGGCGGTGGCCCGAATCGGCCCCAGGCTCGGCGATCTGGTGTGGGACATCGGGGCGGGCAGCGGTTCGGTGGCCGTGGAGTGCGCGCGGCACGGCGCGGCGGTGGTCGCGGTCGAGCGGGAGGCGTTCGGGTGCGATCTGATCGCCGAGAACGCGAACCGATTCGGGGTGGAAATACAGGTGGTGCACGGTAAGGCGCCCGAGGTGTTGTCTCGATTGCCGCTGCCGGACGTGGTGTTCGTGGGTGGCGGCGGACCCTCGACGGTGGCCGCGTGCGCGGCGCGGCGGCCGGAGCGGATCGTCGCGGCGATGTCCGAGGTGGATCGGGTGGCCGAGGCCCGCGCGGTGCTGGAGCGGGCGGGCTACACGGTGGAGGGATGCCTGCTACAGGCATCGCGGTTGTCGCCGGTCGACGGCGGTGCGCGGCGGCTGGATCCGGCGCATCCGGTGTTCGTGGTGTGGGGGGACCGTTCTTGACGGGGGATGGGGTGTGGGGTGGGCGGACGGCCGGTTCGGGGGCGGGTGTCGCGGCGGTGGGTGCTTCGGTGGGGAGCGGTTCGGGGGCGGGTGCTCCTGCGGAAGGTGCTTCGGCGGAGGGTGATCCCGCGAAGGGTTCTTCGGCGGAGGGCGCTTCGGCGGAGGGTGCTCCCGGGGCGGGCGCTCCCGCGGAAGGTGACTCGGTGGAGGGTGTTTCGGCGGGTCGGGTTTCGGCCATGGAGGGTGGCGCGGGGTCGGGCGGGCGGGATCTGGTGGTCGGGGTCGGGGCGGCGCGCGGGGTGGGCGCGGAGGAGGTGCGCGCGAGCGTGTGCGCCGTGCTCGCGCGGGCCGGTCTGGAGCGTTCGGCGGTGCTGGCGCTGGTGACCGTGGCGGCCAGGGCGGACGAGCCGGGGCTGGTCGCCGGGGCGGAGTTGCTGGGGCTGCCGTTGTTCACCCGCGCGGCGGGGGAGCTGGCCGAGGTGCCGGTGCCGCATCCGAGCGAGCGGGTCCGGGCGGCGGTCGGGACGCCGGGCGTGGCCGAGGCCGCCGCGTGTCTGGGGCCGGTATCGGGCGCGCCGGTGGGCGAGTTGCTGGTGGCCAAGACACGCGGCGTGGGGGAGCGGCCGCGCTGTACGGTGGCGGTCGCCCGGCACGGTCGCGCGGTCGACGCGCCGGCCGGGGGGCGTGCCGACGCGGGTTCGGGACCGGCGGGTGGGTCGGTCGACGCGCGGGCGGGGCGACAAACGTCGTGATCGATGCGGAAATGGGCGGACTTGGCGGTGGGGCGGTCGAGTTCGCGCGGCGAAGCGGTCGGGAAGTGCCGGCTCACGGTCAACGCCGGGACCCCGGCCGTCGGACCGGGCACCATCACCACCATCATGGACACGAACGACACGGGCGGGGCAGGGGCACCGGGCAGGGGTACGGGAACCACGACATGGGCAGTGACGCGATGACGGAACTCGACGGGCCCACTCCCGACGAACGGGACGGCACACCGGGCGCGCGCGTCGAACCGGACGTGGATCTGCGCCATCACGGTGACGCCGAGATCGGGCCGGGCCTGGTCGACCTCGCGGTCAACGTCCGCCTCGCGGCCCCGCCGCCGTGGCTGGTGCGGCGGCTCACCGCGAGCCTGGCCGACCTGGCCGCCTACCCCGACACCGGCCGGGCCCGGGCCGCGATCGCCGCGCGGCATCGGCGGCCGGTCGCCGAGGTGTTGCCCACGGCGGGCGCCGCCGAGGCGTTCGTACTGCTCGCCCGGGCGTTGACCCCGCGTCACGCGGTGATCGTGCACCCGCAGTTCACCGAGCCCGAGGCCGCGTTGCGGGCAGCCGGACACGCCGTGCACCGGGTGCTGCTCGACGCGGAGAGCGGCTTCGTGCTGGACCCGGCCCGGATCCCCGACGAGGCCGATCTGGTGGTCCTGGGCAACCCCACCAACCCCACCTCGGTGCTGCATCCGGCGGAGACCATCGCCGCGCTGGCACGTCCCGGCCGGATCCTGGTGGTCGACGAGGCGTTCGCCGACACCATTCCCGGCGAACTCGAAAGTGTGGCGCACCGACGCGACCTGCCCGGGCTCGTGGTTGTGCGAAGTCTCACGAAAACCTGGGCGTTGGCCGGACTTCGGATCGGTTACGTCCTGGCTTCCCCGGATCTGGTGCGCATCCTCGAGGACGCTCAGCCGTTGTGGTCGGTGTCGACACCGGCGTTGATCGCCGCCGAGGCGTGCTGCACGCCGGAGGCGCTCGCGCAGGCGGAGGCGTTGGCCGTTACGCTCGCGGCTGACCGTTCGTACCTCGTGGAGAGGCTGCGCACGCTTTCGGGGATGCGGCTACCGGTCGTTCCCCGGTCCTCGTTCGTGCTCGCGCGGATCGAGGGGGGCCCAGAGATCCGCGAGCAGCTGAGGGAGCGAGGCTACGCGGTTCGGCGGGCCGACACCTTTCCGGGCCTGGGTCCGGACTGGCTTCGGATCGCGGTGCGGGATCGTGCCACGACGCTGGCCTTCGCGGCTGCCCTGGAAGGAGTAGTTAGATGAGCGAAGCCGACGAGCGCCGACCTGCCGGGGAGGGCGTGGGCCCTGGCCCCGCCAGGCACGCCGCCGGCACCGGCCCGGTCGGGGAACCGGCCGGTCCGTATCCGTACGACGATCTGGACGACGAGGACTCGCTGTTGATGCCGGGGCCGCAGGCCGGCTGGGCCGATCCGAACGCCGCGGTGACGGGCGCGCCGGGGATGTCCCTGGCCGACCGGATGGCCGCGGCCGGCGACGACGCGTCGGGACAGGTTCCGGTGCCGCCGGTCGAGCAGGCGTACGACGCCGTGCCCGGCCCGCAGTCCGGCATGTTCGCCACGATGATCATCGACGAACCGGAATTGCCGGTGACCCAGGTCGCGCCGATGACGGCCGGTCAGATCCCGTATCCGCCCGGTCCCATGACTCCGCATCAGGAAGTCCCGCAGCCGGTCCAGGGGTTCGGCCCCGGGGAGTACGGCGCGCCGCAGGGCGTGGCCGAGCCGTATCCGGCGCCGGCCCAGGGTGGTCCGGTGCAGGGAGCGCCGATCCAGGGTGTGCCCGCGCAGGGTGGCCCGGTGCAGGGTGGATCGGCCCAGGGGGCCGCCGTACCGGATGTGCACGTACCGGGTGTGCCCGCGCCGCTGCCGGCGCAGGCGGCGCCCGTTGTACCGCCGCCCGCCGCACCGCAGTTCGTGGCGCCGCGGTTCGTGCCGCCGGGCGCCGCGCAGCCGGTCGCCGGGTACGGCTCGGATGCACCGGTGGCGCCGGATCGCGCGCCGGTCGAGGCCGGGTCCGAGGCGACTTCGAACGTGACGCCGAACGCGACGCCGAGTGCGACGCCGAGCCCGGTGGCGAACCCGGCCGGCGATCCGGTGCCCTCGGCGTTCGCCGAGCAGGCCGGGACCGGTGGCGGGCGGTTGCGGCAGCGCGTGCGTGCGGCGCAGAGCGTGGACCAGCCGCAGGCGGTCCAGCCGGCTCAGCCGCAGCCGATCCAGGCGGTCCAGCCGGCTCAGCCGGTCCAACAGGCTCAGCAGACGCAGGAATCCGGGCAGGTCCAGGAGCCGGTGGCGCCGCAGCAGCCGGCGCAACCGGTCGGCGGGAATCCGGTGGACACCCCGCCGTTCCCGGTCGCCGCCGCCGTGCCGCAGCGCACCACGCTGCCGCCGCGTCGGCAGCGTCGGGTGGGGCGCGGCCCGGTGCCCCAGCAGAGCGGCCCACACAGTGGCGCGCATCCCGTGGGCGACGCGGTGAACACCGGCATCCCCGTGCAGGCGACGCCGGCGCACGCGCTGCCGCTGGTACCGCCGCCGCCGGCCCCCGCGCCGCAGCCGCCCGCGCCGGCACCGGTCGAACCGCCGCCGGTCGCGCCGGTCGCCGAGCGGCCCGCGCCGCCGGCCACGCCCGCGCAGGGGGTGACCGCGCCGGCCATACCGCAACCGTTGCCCGGTGTGCCGCCGCAGCCCGCGCATCCCAGGTTCGTCCAGGCCGCGCCGGACGCGGTCGTCACCGCGTTGGCCGGGCAGACCGCTCCGCAGGCCGCCGTTCCCACGCCCGTCGCGGGGCCGATCGGCAGCGCGGAGGCGGCCGGTTCGGTGCCGCCGGGTGTGGCCGACGCGCCACCGCGGGCGGCCGAGCCCGCATCGGCGCCCGAGTCCGCACCGCAGGTCGCGCCGGACCAGGCCGTGGCCGAGGCCGGGCCGTCGGTTGCCGCCACACAGCAGGAGCACGCCGAACCGCCGGTGGCGGCCGAGCCGGTGCCGGCGGTCGCGGCCGTCGCGCCCGTCGTGCCGGAAGGCAGCGGAGGTCGGCGACGCAAGCCCGAGACCGGGTCGGCCTCGGCCGAGTCCGGTGAGCACGGGGCGACTCCCGTCGTCGAAGGCCCGATCGGTCCGGTCCCACCGCCCGAGCCGGTGACCGCGCAGGTCGCGGAGGAGACCGCGGCGGCATCGCCGACGGCAGCACCGGCCGAACCGGCCGCGCCTGTCGCCGGTGCGGTCGAGTCGCCGGATGCGGCGGCGTCGAACGCGGGTCCGTCGGCGACCGAGGTGCCGGCGGAGGCCGCGCCGGTCGCGACGGCCGTGCCGGCGAAGCCGGTTGCGGCGGAGACGCCGTCCGAGGGTTCGATCGCGGCGCCGACCGAGCCGACCGCCCCGGTCGAGCCGACTGCTCCGGTCGAGCCGGGCGCGGCGGGCGTACAGCCGGCCGGGTCGCAGGTCGAGACCGGTGGCGTCGACGTGGTCGCGCCGGAAGACGGTGCGCCCCGGGCGTCCGGGAGCGCGACGGCGGCAGTGGCCGGGGAGCCGGGTGTCGAGTCGGCACCGGTCGCGCCGGCCGTGTCCGCCGGCTCCGGGGAGGCGTCGGTACCGGTCGCGCAGGCCGAT
Organism: Embleya sp. NPDC001921; assembly: GCF_053594475.1. Taxonomy (NCBI): domain Bacteria; kingdom Bacillati; phylum Actinomycetota; class Actinomycetes; order Kitasatosporales; family Streptomycetaceae; genus Embleya; species Embleya sp. NPDC001921. Next base: position 337,466 of record NZ_JBSFEO010000002.1, on the reverse strand, counting down.
TCGGCCACGCCGACGGCGCCGACCGAGCCGTCCGTACAGCCGGTGCAGACCGCGCCGTCGCCGTCGACCGGGCCGACCGCGCCCGTCGAGCAGGCCGCGTCGGTTGTGCGGGCCGTGCCGGTCACGCCGACCGCCGCTGCCTGGATCGAGCAGGGTGCGTCCGCCGAACCCGCGGGGGCCGGAGCGGCTTCGGCCGAGCCGTCCGCGCGGGGTCGGGGTGCCGAGCCATCGGGCGAGGCGCCGCCTGTCGCCGAGGCCGTTCCGGTCGCGGCACCGGCCGAGCAACCGGTGGCCGCCGCCGAAGCGGTCGCCGAGGCCGCACCGGTCGCGGTCGCCGCGGGCGAGGCATCCGCCGAGGCGACTCCGGTCGCCCCCGCGGACGACGCGTCGGCCGACTCGACCCCGGCCGCGCTTGCGACCGAGGCGCCCGTCGCCGGCGATCCGGTCGGGCCCACATCCGCCGGACCGACCACGCCGTCCGTCGCGGCGGAGCAGGTCGCGGAGGAGATCCCGGCGCCGCGGGCCGCCGGCGAGCAGCAGGCGCCCGCGACGGCCCCCGAGCCCGTCGCGGCACCGACGCCGGCCGAGGCCGCGCCGGCCGCCGGTCCGGTCCCGGCCGGGTCGGCCGGATCCACCGCCGCCGACCCGGCAGTTCCACGTACGTCCGACGAAGGCACCGCCATGCAAGGCCCCGAGGTAACGCCCACCGCCGAGCCGGATCGGCAGCCGCAGCCCGCGGCCGTCGCCGGAACCGGAACCGGAACCGGAACCGGAACCGGCGAGATTCCCAGGATCCCGCCGCCCCCGGCCGATCCGGTCGGCGCCCTGCCGATCGCACCGGCTCGGGATGATGCGGCTCAGGGTGGGCCGGCAGCGGGCGAACCGGTACCGGGCGGGCCGGCTCAGGCCGGCCCGGCCGAGGCGGTCGCGGCGGAGGCAACGGCTCCGACCGGGCCCACGTCTACCGGGCCCGTCGGCGAGGCGCCCGCGGGTGACACGCCGGCGACCGGCGACGGTGGTGCGGCTGCCGACGGTGACGCGGCGGGCGAGCCCGTCTCGGCGACCGCCGTCACCGTGCTGCTGCCCGCCACCGAACGTCCGGTCGCGGCCGAACCGGCAGCGGCGGCGGACGGTTCCGCGCCGGCTCCGGCCGAGGAGTCGACGTCGGAGGTGGTCGCGGCCGAGTCGGTGACGCCCGACGCGGGCGCACCGGTCGAGACGCCCGCCGAGTCCGAGGCCGCCGCCACGCCGGAGCAGGAGCAGGAGCAGGAACAGGAGCAGGAGCAGGAGCAGGAGCCCGAGGTCGAGCGTGGTCCGGCCGCGCCCGGTTACGACGACGCGGCGCGCGAGGCGGTGCATCGGGTGATGCGCGAGCGCCGGGACGTCCGGGCCGGTTTCCGACCGGATCCGGTGCCGGACGACGTGCTGGTGCGGGTGCTGGAGGCCGCGCACGCGGCGCCCAGCGTCGGCTACTCGCAGCCGTGGGACTTCGTGGTGATCCGCTCCGAGGAGACCCGGGTCACCGTCCAGGAACTGGCCCAGCGGCAGCGCGAGGCGTACGCGACCTCACTGCCCAAGGCCCGGGCCAAGCAGTTCCTGGAGATCAAGGTCGAGGCCATCCTGGAGACCCCGGTCAACATCGTGGTCACCGTGGACTCCACGCGCGGCGGTCGGCACACGCTCGGGCGGCACACCCAGCCGCAGATGGGCCCGTACTCCAGCGCGCTCGCGGTGGAGAACCTGTGGCTCGCCGCGCGGGCCGAGGGCCTGGGCGTGGGCTGGGTGAGCTTCTTCGACGAGCGGGAGCTGGCCACGGCGCTCGGCCTGCCCGACCACATCGACGTGGTCGCCTACCTGTGCGTCGGCTACGTGGACGCCTTCCCGGACGAGCCGGAGCTGGCCACGTCGGGCTGGGCCAAGGCCCGGCCGCTGTCGTGGGTGGTGCACGAGGAGACGTACGGCCGGCGCGGCCTGCCGGGCGAGGACCCGGTCAGCCTGCTCGACGAGACGCTCCACTCGGTCCGACCGCTCGACGCCAAGGCGCTGGGCGCGGCGTGGGAGCACCAGCGCGTGATGACCAAGCCGCCGGGCTCGCTGGGCATCCTGGAGACGATCGGCGCGCAGTTGTCCGGGCTGGCCCGGACCTTCCCGCCGCCGATTCCGGAGCCGGCGGCCGTCGCGGTGTTCGCCGCCGACCACGGCGTGCACGCGCAGGGCGTGTCGCCGTGGCCGCAGGAGGTCACCGCCCAGATGGTGGGCAACTTCCTCGCCGGCGGCGCGGTGGTCAACGCGTTCGCCAAGCAGATCGGCGTCGAGGTGTGCGTCGTGGACGTCGGCGTCGCGACCGAGCTGCCGCAGGCGTCCGGACTGCTCCCGCGTCGGATCCGGCCGGGCACCGGTGACATGACCCAGGGCCTCGCGATGACCCGCGAGGAGGCCGTCGCGGCGATCGAGGTCGGCATCGAGACCGCCCGCGACCTGGTCACCGCTGGTAACCGGGGCCTGCTCACCGGCGACATGGGCATCGCCAACACGACCGCGTCCGCCGCGCTGATCTCGGTGTTCACGGGCATGGACGTGGCCGAGGTGACCGGGCGGGGCACCGGGATCGACGATGCGACGCACCGGCGCAAGATCGAGGTGGTCAAGGCGGCGCTCGCGCGGCACGAACCCGACCCGGGTGACCCGATCGGAGTACTGGCCGCGGTCGGCGGTCTCGAGCACGCGGCGATCGCCGGCTACATCATCGGCGCGGCGGCGCTGCGCGTCCCGGTGGTGCTCGACGGCGTGATCGCCGGCGCGGCGGCGCTGGTCGCGCAGGCGATCGCGCCGGAGGCGATCCAGGCCTGTGTCGCGGGCCACCGTTCGGCCGAACCCGGCCACGCGGCGGCTCTGGCGAAGTTGTCGCTGCGTCCGCTCGTCGAGCTGGAGATGCGGCTCGGCGAGGGCACCGGCGCGGTGCTCGCGCTGCCCCTGGTGCAGAGCGCGGTCCGCGTACTGCACGATGTGGCCACGTTCGACTCGGCGGGGGTCAGCGGCAAAACCGACTGATTTCGACCCCCGCCCGCAGCAGCCGAAGGGCACCTCGGCCACGATGGAGTGGCAGAGGTGCCCTTTCCGCGCGGGAAAACGCCGAGACGGTGCCGGTATCGCCGAGGCGGTGCCGGTGCAACGCCGGAGCGACACCCGGACCGGAGCCGGTGTCGGTGCCGGCTTCGACGTCGGCGTGGACGTCGGTGTCGACGTCGACTCGATCACCGGAAAACCCGAGAACCCGAGAACCCGAGAACCCGTACCCGTACCCAGAGCACCCGCCCCACCCGAAAAGTGAGAACGATGTCCCGACTTCCTGGTCCTCCCGCCTATCCCGCCGGCCTGCGCCTGGAGGGGCGCCGGGTCGTCGTGGTCGGCGCCGGTACGGTCGCCCAGCGCCGTCTGCCCGCCCTGCTCGACGCCGGCGCGGACGTCCTCGTGGTCGCCCCCGAGGCGACGCCGGCCGTCGAGGGCATGGCGACCGGCGGCGAACTGCGGTGGGCGCGGCGCGCCTACGCGCCCGGTGACCTGGACGGCGCCTGGTACGCGCTGGCCGCGACCGACCTGGCCGAGGTCAACGAGGCGGTGGCCGCGGACGCCGAGGAGCTGCGGGTGTTCTGCGTGCGCTGCGACGACGCGTCGCACGCCAGCGCGTGGACGCCGGCCAGCGGCCGGCACGACGGACTCACCGTGGCGGTGCTCGCGGGTGGCGACCCCCGGCGGGCGGCGGGGGTGCGGGATCGCATCGTCGAGGGCCTGCACGACGGCTCGCTGGCCGCACGGGGGGAGCGCCCGGTCGGTGTGCTTCCGGGCGTGGCCCTGGTCGGTGGCGGCCCCGGTGATCCGGACCTGATCACCGTGCGCGGCCGGCGACTGCTCGCCGAGGCCGACGTGGTGATCGCCGACCGGCTGGGCCCGCGGGCGCTGCTCGGCGAGCTGCCGCCGCACGTCGAGGTGATCGACGCGGCGAAGATCCCGTACGGGCGGGCGATGGCCCAGGAGGCGATCAACGACGCGATGATCGAGCACGCCAAGGCGGGGCGGTTCGTGGTCCGGCTCAAGGGCGGCGACAACTACGTCTTCGGCCGGGGCTTCGAGGAGGCGCTCGCGTGCGCCGAGGCGGGCGTGCCGTGCCAGGTGGTGCCCGGGATCACCAGCGCGATCTCGGTGCCGGCCATAGCCGGCATCCCGGTCACCCACCGGGGTGTCGCGCACGAGTTCGCCGTGGTCTCGGGGCATGTCGCGCCGGAGGACCCGCGCTCGCTGGTGGACTGGGCGGCACTCGCGCGGCTGCGCGGGACGCTCGTGCTGCTGATGGCGGTGGAGCGGCTCGGGCCGATCACCGCGGCACTGGTCGCGCACGGGCGGGCGGAGGACACGCCGGTGGCGGTGATCCAGGAGGGCACGATGGCCACCCAGCGGGTGTTGCGCACGACGCTGGCTTCGGCCGCGGCCGATGTGGCGGCGGAGGGCATTCGGCCTCCGGCCATCGTGGTGATCGGTGACGTGGTCGCGCTCACGGGCTGAACGGTTGCCGGGCGGCTACGGGGGTGGGGGCCTGTGGTCCGGGTGTCCTCGGGCGCCGGTCGCGCCGAGTTCGGTGGGCCGGGCGGGGTGGTTGCAGTTCGCGGGCGCCTGCGGCGCGCGTCCTCGAACGCCGGACGGGCGGTCGGTGGCCGGATGGGCGAGGTCGGTGCCGGACCGTGGGTTGGCTGCCGGGTCGGTGGGCGGGTTGGTGGGGGCTGTCGGGGGGTGTCGGGTGGGCTGGGAGACTGAGGGGGTGTCCGTGATTCTGCTTGACGACTGTGCCGACCCGCGGCTTGTGGATTACACCGATCTGACCGATGTGGAGCTGCGTCGTCGTCGTGAACCGGCCGAGGGGCTGTTCATGGCGGAGGGCGAGAAGGTGATCCGTCGGGCGCTCGCGGCGGGTTACCCGATGCGGTCGATGCTGCTGTCGGAGCGTTGGATCGCGACGATGGCGGACGTGATCGAGGCCGCCGATGCGCCGGTGTACGTGGGCAGTCCGGATGTGGTCGAGCGGGTGACGGGCTATCAGGTACATCGCGGCGCGCTCGCCTCGATGGGCCGACAGCCGTTGCCGGCGGCGGCCGAGGTGGTGGCCCGGGCGCGGCGGGTCGCGGTTCTGGAGGGTGTCAACGACCACACCAACGTGGGCGCGATCTTCCGTGGTGCGGCGGCGCTGGGCATGGACGCCGTGCTGTTGTCGCCGGACTGCGCGGACCCGCTGTACCGGCGTTCGGTGAAGGTCTCGATGGGGGCGGTGTTCTCGGTGCCCTATGCCCGACTCGAGCCGTGGCCCGGCGGGCTGGACGTGTTGCGCGGAGCCGGTCTGACGCTGCTCGCGCTGACCCCCGCCGAGGGTTCGGTCGCGCTCAACGAACTGCCGGCGGCGGATCTGGACCGGTGTGCGCTGATGCTCGGTGCCGAGGGGCCCGGGCTCACCGCGAAGGCGCTCGCCGCGGCCGATCGGCTGGTGCGGATCCCGATGTCGCACGGGGTCGACTCGCTCAACGTGGGCGCCGCGGCGGCGGTCGCCTTCTACGCGGTTACGTTCGGCTGAACCCGCTGAACCCGCTGAACCCGCTGAACCCGCTGAACCGGGCGAACCGGGTGGGCCCGGGTGGGCCGGTTCAGTCGTCGGCCGGGTCGGCCTCCCGGCGTTCGTACGGGGTCGGGCCCGAGCGCTGGATGTCGTTGATCGAGCGGGTCTCGTAGAGCGCCGGCCGGTGGACCACGCGGCGCCCGCGCATCCGCTCCTTGCGGATCTCGGTGCCCCGGACCCAGATGTGTCGGCGGACCGGGTCGCCCTCGTGGTGGCCCGGGCCGGCGTGCCGGTCCGGTGGCACCGGGAGCGACCGGATCTCGCGGCGCGCGGTGCGGGCCGCGCTGACCCGGCGGCGGAAGTCGTGGAAGATCTGGAACTCGTAGTGGTGCAGGTACTCGTAGGCCATCGGGGCCTTCGCGGACACCTCGAGGCTTGCGATCAGCACCGCCTCGCGCAGCAGCGCGTCGGTGTTCCCGGGCAGGACCAACAGTCCGTCGCGCACCGTATGGTGCGGCTTGCGCTTGCGCCGACGCTCCCGCTCCCAGTCCCAGGGCGGCTGCGGATGCTCCCGCTGCCATGCCTCCCGGTCGGCGAGTGCCGCGGTCAGGCCGTGGGTCTGCCAGCGCACGGTGCCGTCCGGGGTGGCCGGCGCGGGCAACAGTTTGCGCAAGTCGCGTGCGGCCCGGCCACCGAAGGGTGTGCGCTCGGTCGCGAAGAGCACGATGGGCAAGGACGGTTCGGCCTCGAACGGGGTCGGGGTCAGGAACCGTCGATCGATCACCACGAGGGTGTTCTCGTGCCGCCCGTAGGCCAGGCCCCACAGCAGCCGGGCGAACAGCCGGGCCCCGGCCCGGTCGGACAGCACGTGCCAGGAGTCGTGAAAGTGGTTGACGGCGAATCGGGCCGTGGTGGAGGGTCGCAACGTGATCAGCGTGTACGGTCGTCCGTCCAGGTAAGCGGCGGTCCGATGCAGTTTCATCCGATCGTCCGCGTCCGTTTTTGCACCCGAACGCCCGTCATTGTGTGTTTGGTTGGTAGTGATCTGCTTCCTCTTTCTTCCTGCCCATTGATAGGTTTCTTCCGATTGCTCGGAATTGAGCGCAAGGCCCTTCCCTAATTTCTCCCAGGACATGCCGATCGTGTCATGCCAATTTCGATCGAATGTGATCTTGGACTAGCGTGTGCGCGGAAGTGCAGTACGGTCGAGCGTCGCCCTAATTGGCGCAGTGGCCTGTTGGGGTCGCACGGGCGGCCGAAAAAGTGGTTGTGCAGGGGAATGTGCTGTCACCCACACGCGGGATATTCGGTGGATTCGACCCGCACCAGGCGAAATTCCGCCAGTATGGGGCGCCGCGCAATCGGATCAGGAACGGGAAGCGAGGCAAAGCTCGTTGGAGATCATGGGTGTACCCCTGGCCTGGGCCCTCGTCGGCTTGGCGGAACTGGTCGCCCTTATGGCGCTTGTGGCGTATCTGGTCGTCCGACGCCGCAAGGTCGACGCGACGGATACCGGGGAAGGGTCCGACAACTGGGAGCGTGAGCAGGACCGTCGGCGGCGCAAGGAGCTGATGTACGGGGTCGCCTCGTACACCCTGCTGTTCGTCTGCGCCGGTGTCGCGGCCGCGCTGTCGTTCCACGGCCTGGTCGGCTTCGGCCGGGAGAACCTCGGGTTGGCCAACGGCTGGGAGTACCTGGTGCCGTTCGGGCTCGACGGGGCGGCGATGTTCTGCTCCGTGCTCGCGGTGCGCGAGGCCAGCCACGGTGACGCGGCGCTCGGCTCGCGGATACTGGTCTGGACGTTCGCGGGTGCCTCGGCCTGGTTCAACTGGGTGCACGCGCCGCGCGGCGACATGCACGCCGGTGCCCCGCAGTTCTTCGCCGGCATGTCGCTCTCCGCGGCCGTCCTGTTCGACCGTGCGCTCAAGCAGACCCGTCGGGCCGCGTTGCGCGAACAGGGCCTGGTCCCGCGTCCGTTGCCGCAGATCCGGATCGTGCGGTGGCTGCGTGCCCCGCACGAGACATTCAACGCGTGGTCGCTCATGCTGCTCGAAGGCGTGCGCACCCTCGACGAGGCCGTCGAGGAGGTCCGCGAGGACAAGCGTGCCAAGCAGGACGATCGCGAGCGTCGCCGGATCGACGGCAAGCGCGAGCGCGCGCAGCTCAAGGCGCTCAGTCGCGGCGAGGGTGGTGGCCACTTCGGCCGTCGCGGTGCCGCGCGTCAGGAAATGGCTGCTCTGCCGGGAGGTGGCGGCTCCGAAGCACTCTCGGAGCCTGCTATAGCCGGAAACGACGTTTCCGGCCACGGCGGCTCAGCCGATGCGAACAACCCTTCCGGCCGTCCGGCTCTTGCCCCCTCCGCGCGAGCGAGCGAGCTCCCGGCGGCGACTGGCGGCACCGGTGGCGAGCGGCGCGACGTCATCGACCTCACTGCCGAGGACGACACGATGACGCTGCCCCGGCTCGACTCGCTGGAGCGCAAACTGAAGGACCTGGAGCGCCAGTTCGGCTGAGGCCGGGCAGCACGATCCGCTCACCCGACGAGATGTGATCCGATCGATCCACGACGAGGGGCACCCGGCTTCGGCCGGGTGCCCCTCGTCGTGTCGGTCGGTAGTGGGTGCCCGGTGGTCGTCGTCCCGGTCCGGACGGCGACCGCGTGGTTGTCGCGCGCCGGTCGTCTCGTGCCCCTCGCCGGTCGGCTCGACGATCACGGTGCCGGGCGGGCACGGGGCACGGTGCGGAGTAGGGGGCGCGCCCGTTCGGTCGGGCGGCGCCTCACGCCCCGGCGGGGACCAGCACGCCGTCGGGGCCGACGACGTAGCGGGTGGTCACGTCCGGGACGTCCACGTAGGAGCGGATGCGCACGATCGCGCCGTCGGCGACCGTCCATCGGGTGGCCACCGCCTGCGGATCGGCGGCCGCCGCCAGCGCCGCCACCGCGACCGGCGTCCCGTTGGCGAACCGGAAGAGTTCGACCAGGTGGGTCGCCGCGCCGCCGGCACCGGGGGAGCGGGTGAGCACCACGATCACCGCCGGCGCGCCGTCCAGGCTTGCCGGGACCACGTCGCCGAGGGTGATCCGGTCGCTGCCGACCACCGCCGTGCCGTCGGCGAGGGTGACGCCCGCGCCGCCCGCGGACGGGTCCGCGTAGGTGCGGTCGGACCAGTCGGCGATCGGGATCGTGCCGTGCGCCGGGCCGATCCGGAACGGGCCGGGAGCCGGCGGGGCCTGGGCGGGCTCGGCGGCGGTCGTGGTCTTCACGCCGTCGTCGCCGTCCCCGCCGTCGTTCTGGAACGCGGCGATGGCGAACGCGGCGATGGCGGTCACCACGACGAATACGATCAACTGCTGGATCAGCAACCGCCGTCGGTCCTCCGGCCGGCGCCGGCGCGGAGTGCCGCTCCCGGCACGCGAGCGCGGCCCGTGGTCGACCCGGCCGGCGCGCTCGGCGCGGTCGGTACGCTCCTGGCGGTCCGGCGCCGCGCCACGCGCCGGGTCACCGCGCTCGGTGCGTTCGCCGCGGGTGAGGTCGTGCCGCCCGGAGTCGTGCCGCCCGGCATCGCCCCGACCCGCCTCGTGCCGAATCGGGTCCGGCCGCCCGCCGTCGGTCGAACGCCCGTCCTGCCCACGGCTGTCGTGGCCGCGTCCTTCGTGTCCACGGCCCTCGTGCGCGCGCCCTTCGTGCCCCCGCGCGTCGGGTCGCCCGCCTTCGGGTCGCCCGTCGGGCCGGGTCGAATCGTGCCGGCCCGCATCGTGCCGGCCCGACTCCGGTCGGGTCGTCGAGCGCCCGTCGCCCGGCAGCCGTCCGGAATCCGCCCGGCCCGAGTCGGCACGGCCCGCCGAGGACCGGTCGGCACGCGTGTCCTCGTCCCGGCGCGCGCTCTCCCGACGGGCCGCCTCGCGCCTGGTCCGATCCCGCTCCCGATCCCGTTCGCGCGGCGCGGCCGGGGCCGTCGGGCCGCCGTCGCCCCGCGCCGCGCCGCCTTGACCCTTGGTCGCGACCGAGGCGGCCGCGCTCGAGGCCGTCGCCTCCAGGCCGCGGGCCGGCGTACCGCGTTCGGCCTCGCGCTGACGGGCGATCGCGGCCAGCCGCTCGCGGACCTGCTCGGCCGAGGGCCGCATCCGCGGATCCTTGGACAGGCAGGCCGAGATCAACGGCACCACCTGCTCCGGCACGCCCTCCAGGTCCGGCTCCTCGTGGACGACCCGATACAGCAGCGCGTCCACCGGCCCCGACCCGAACGGCGGGGCGCCGCGGCCCGCGTAGGCGAGCGTGACGCCGAGCGCGAATATGTCGGTGGCCGGGGTCACGGTCTGCCCGCGCACCTGCTCCGGGGCCAGAAATCCCGGTGAGCCGACCGCCGTTCCGGTCACCGTCAGGGTGCCGGCGCCGTCCGCGTAGGCGATTCCGAAGTCGATGATCTGCGGGCCGTCCGGCGACAACAGGATGTTGGACGGCTTCACGTCGCGGTGCACGACGCCGACCGCGTGCACGGACACCAGGCCGTCGGCCACCGCCGATCCGACCCGGGCCAGGTCCAGGCAGCCCAGCGGGCCGCGCTCGCCGACCCGGCGCTGGAGCGAGGGCCCGGGGACGTACACGGTGGCCAGCCAGGGGCGGTCGGCGCCCGCGTCGGCGTCCACCAGCGCGGCCGTACGGTTGCCGCGCACCATCGCCGCGGCGGCCACCTCGCGCGCGAAGCGGGAGCGGAACTCCGGGTTTCCGGCCAGCTCTTGGCGGATCAGCTTGAGCGCGACCCGGGTGCCGTGCCGGTCCACGCCGAGATAGACCACGCCCATGCCGCCGGCCCCGAGACGACGCAGCAACCGATAGGACCCGACGATGCGCGGATCCTGCCGTCGCAGCCGCACCATCGTCATGTGTGACCGATCCCCTCGCGTGGTGCCGTCGTCCGGGTGTCGTGTGCCCGGATCCCCTGTGCGACACACGTTAGAGGAACCCCGGCGCCCGGCGCGGTAAGGCGCCCCGGAGTCGGGCCGGGACCACCCCCATCGGGGAGACGGTCGATGTCGGACCTGTGGGAGAAGATGGAGGTAATCGGTCGAAGGGGGCACGTATGAAGGGCGATCGGGTCGAGATAGTGGTCGACGCGGGCGACAGCACCAAGACCTACGAGATGACCGCGACGCGCGCGGGGCGCCGGGTGGACGTCGCGGTCCGCCGCGGCGTCGTCGAGGTGAGCGAACTGACCCGCACCGGCACGGTGGTGCGGACCGCGCGGTTCATGGCCAGTCGTGTGCTCGCGCTGGTCGAACAACCGCTGGACCGCCCCGGCGCGGACTGAGCGCGCCCCGGGCGGTCGCCGTGCCGCGGGCGTCCCGGGGCGGGTTCGCGGATTCGATCGTTCCCGCACCGGTAGCCTGTCCGGTCGAAGATCCACAACCGGTGCCGGAACGGAACGGGGTGCGCCGAGGTGACGAGCCGTCAGGGCAGCGGGGGACCCATCGCGCGGCGACTCGCGGACGCGTTCACCTGGCGCGAGACCCCCTGGGGCACGTTCGCCGACGCCTCCGGCTGGTGGCACGACCCCGAGGTGCTGGCGATGCTCGGCCCCGGGCTCGGCGCACTGCACGCGGAGGCGCGGCCGACGCTGATCGTCGGCATCGAGACGCGCGGCCTGGTCCTGGGCCCGATCACGGCCCTGCACCTGGGCGTCGGCTTCGTCGAGATCCGCAAGGATCGGCGGATCGTCGGCGACGGCCGACGACCCGGCGACGATCCCATGCTGCGCGCCGCCACCCCGCCCGAATACCAGGACGGTGGCCTCACGCTGGTGGTTCCGAGCCGGTTGTTCCGACCGGGCGATCGGGTGCTCCTGGTCGACGAGTGGCTCGAGACCGGCGCGCAGGCCAGCGCCGTGCGGCGGATGGTCACCGAGGCCGGCGCCGAGTGGGTCGGCGCGGCGGTGGTGGTGGACGCGTGCGCGCCGCACGTGCGGGATCGACTCGACGTGCGCGGGCTGCTCACCGAGGACGACCTGCCGGCCTGACCCCGGATCCGGCCGCGCGCCCGACGACGCCCGACGCGGGCCCGATCAGGCCGCCGTCGTGGTTTTCTCCCGCTCGTGCTCGTGCTCGTGCGCGTGTTCCTGCTCCTGCTCGCGCAGCAGCGCGGCGCGCTCGGTCTCGCCGAGACCCGCCCACACGCCTCGGCGCTCCGGGACCGACATCGCGTGCTCGTGGCAGCGCCGCCGCACGGGGCAGGACAGGCAGACCTTCTTGGCGACCCGCTCGCGCGCCCGGCGCTCGCCGGGCCGCTCCTGGTCGTCACCGAAGAAGAGCCCGGCGTCCAGGCCCCTGCAAGCCGCGTCCTCCTGCCACCCGTAACGCGGTGGTGTCGGTATGGCGATCCGTGTGGTCCCCATCGCCCCGTTCTCCTCCTGCTCGACGGTGCCAACGGTCAACTCGGGCCCCCGACCCGGCGGACCCTCATGCTCCTACCGACGCATCGGATGGGGGACCGGTTTCCTTCGGTCGCGAATTCGGCTCCCGTTCGGCAAGGGTTGAGGGCGATCCCTCACGTCCCCCGTTCGGAGCACCTCAACAACCAGGTCACAAGTCGGTCGTACGGGTGCCCGATGGCCGAAGCCGTCCGGCCGTCCGGGTAGCGTGACCGAAGACCTCCGGCGGGCCGCCGGGGGTCATGGACGTTCGGGAGGAATCTGGTGGGCAGCAAGAAGCGGCGGTTCCCGTCGACCGTGCCCTTGGCGTTGTCCGTCGTCGTGGTGGCCGCGTTGACCTCGTGCAGTGGCGGCGGTGACGAGAAGAAGGACACGTCCGAGACCACGGCCAGGAACTTCCTGAGCGCGTGGCAGGGCGGCGATCTGGCGAAGGCGGCGTCCTTCACGGACAACCCCACCACGGCGCAGCAGGGGCTGGACACCACCGGCAAGCAGTTGGGCATCGTCAAGGCCGAGTACAAGCCCGGTACGTACACCGAGGGCAAGGACAACGCGCCCGCAACGCTCACCTACAACGCGACGCTGACCCTCAAGGGTGTGGCCGACCCGGTGAAGATCGACTCGACGGTCCCCGTGGTCACCGCGAACGGCAAGACCACCGTGCACTGGACGCAGACCATCGTGCATCCCCAGCTCGCCGACACCGGGAAGATCAAGCGCGACCGCACGCTGCCCAAGCGCGGAGAGATCCTGGACCGCTCGGGCAAGGCGCTGGCCACCTCGACGCCGGTGGTGGCGCTGTCCCTGTGGCCGGCCAAGATCACCAGCCCGGACGCGCTGTACGCCGCGCTCGCCGACCCGATGTTCGACCTGGACATCCCCAAGCTCAAGTCCCGGGTCGCGGCCGCGGATCCGAACCAGTCGCTCCCGCTGGTGACCCTGCGCAAGGACAAGTGGGACGGCGGCGGTCAGGTCAAGCTGGCCGGTCAGGCCGGGATCCAGGTCAAGGAGGGCACGCAGCAGACCAGCGACGTGGCGAAGCAGATCGTCGGCACGGTCGGCTCGGGCGACAACGCGGACCTGCTCAAGAACGCGGACCCGAGCGCGTCCTCGGCGGACTCGGTGGGCGCGTCCGGCCTCCAGTACCGCTACGAGAAGAAGCTGGCCGGCACCGCCGCCCTGAAGATCACCATCGTGGACGCCGCGGGCGCCGAGAAGGCGAGCCTGGTCGACGTCAAGGGCAAGCCGTCCGAACCGCTGAAGACCACTTTGGATCCGAGCACCCAGAGGCGGGCCGAGGAGGCGCTCAAGGCGGTCACCGGCGGCAACAACGCCTCGATCGTGGTGCTCGACGCCAAGACCGGCGGGATCATGGGTGCCGCGAACACCCCCGCGAACGGCGACAACCGCGCGTTCACCGGTCGGTACCCACCGGGCTCGACCTTCAAGACGGTCTCCTCCGGCGCGCTGTTGCGGGCGGGCCTGAAGCCGACCGACAAGGTGCCGTGTGAGAACACGCTCGTGGTCAACGGCCAGACCTTCAAGAACTACGACGGTCTCCAGCCGATGCCCAACGCGCTCTTCCAGGAGGACTTCGCGCAGTCCTGCAACACGGCCTTCATCGGCAACCGGTCCAAGATCGACAACGACACGCTGAGCAAGCTGGCCGGCGAGCAGTTCGGCATCGGCGCCAAGTGGGACGTCGGCACGGCGACCTTCGACGGTTCGGTGCCCGCGGCCAACAGCGAGAACGACAAGGCCGCGTCGATGATCGGCCAGGGTCGGGTGCTGGCCAGCCCGCTGGTGATGGCCTCGGTCGCCGCGACGATCGCCTCCGGCAAGTTCAACCAGCCCGTGCTCGCGCCGGACGACGTGCCCGGACGGGTGCCCTCGCACGACCTGGACCCGGCCATCGCCGGTCAGCTCAAGGCGCTCATGCAGGGCGTGGTGGCCAACGGCTCGGGCAAGATGCTCCAGGGCATCCCGGGCACGGTGGGCGCCAAGACCGGTACCGCCGAGTTCGACGAGAAGGGCGAGACCCTCACGCACGGCTGGATGATCGCGTTCAAGGACGACGTCGCGATCGCGGTCCTGGTCGAGAAGGGCAAGTCGGGCGGCTCGGCCGCGGGACCGGTGGTGAAGGCCTTCTTCGGCTGATCCACCGGGGGATTCGAGTACGGCGACGGGCCGTTCGCGATTCCCCCACACGAAGGACCGCTCGACTCGAGGCCCCGGCGCGCGACGCGTGCCGGGGCCTTTCGACGCGTCGGGGTGCGCCTCGCGCGCTCCTTGTGCCACCGGAGACACCTGGACACCGTCCGTACACGATGCGAGCGTGAGTGGTGACCGGCAATGACAACGGCGATCGTTTTCGCTCTCCGAAGGGAGTCGACGTCATGTCGAACAATGTCACCCTGGTGGCCCGGGTTCCGGTGCTGCCGTCCGCCGACGCCGATCGTCCGATCGAACTGCGCTTCGGCCCGCACACCGACGAACAGGGCCGCCCCACCGACGAGTGGACGGTCGAACGACTGACCCCGGACCAGGCCGCCAACCTGGTCGAGGACCTGGCCGCGGTGCTCGGCCTGAGCGTGGTCGGCCCGGCCGAACTCCGGGTGGTGTCCTGACCGACCGCACCACTGCACCGTCCCACTCGTGTGGCGCGCGCGTGCGCCGTACGGGTGGGACGCGTGCGTGCGGGGGCGCTTTCCGGCCGGCGCGCCGCCGCGGCGCCGCACAATGGCCGCGTGAGCAGCAAGACCGCAGTCGTACGGAATCCGACCGCCGCCGGCGAGTCGCCCCCTTCCCTCGCGGAGCCCGGTCTTCGGGAGCCGCCGCCGGGCCCGATCGGCGAGCGACGCAAGGAGGCGGACTCGCACGCCGCGGGTCCGCGCGTGCGCATGCGCCTTCCGGACGGGCAGTACCTCGAGGTCACCCTGGTGAGTTGGCACCAGTACCGGGACGGCACCTGGCGCGCCCGCGTGCGCTGGCCCGTCTGGGGGGCGTACGGCTTCGCGGCCGACGTGCGGACCCGGGCCTGGGCGATGGAGTCGTTCGTTCCGGCGAGCGTGCTCGGCCCGCTCGACGGCGAGGACTACGGGACCGTCCGGCGCGACCGGCCGCGCGTCCAGGTGCCCAAACAGCAGTGAGGCGCGCCCGCCGGGGCCGGCCGCGGACGGGTCGACGTGTGCTCGGCCGCGGACGGGTCCACGCGTGCTGGGCCCGCCGGGTTCGCGCCGGGCGGGCGGCTCGCGAATCGCCCCCCGCGCGGCGACCCGCGGATCGGCCCCGCGCGGCCCGGACCCGCGACACACCCGGTCTTCGCACACACGAACGAGGTCGGTACAGTTCGTAGCTTCGGGTGACGAAACAGCGACGAGGTTTCCCCGAAACAACGGGCAACGGGTACATGTGTCCTAAATCCTGTTGCTCCAGGGTTGCCGGCCACCGATGCTTGCGGCATGTTCGATCCGGTCATCACCTCGCATGACGCCCTCCTGGGCCTGCTTCGCAGCGGCCACGGTCAGGGCGCCCGGCGGGCCCTCGTCGCCGACCGCGTCGCTGTGCTCGACGCGCTCGACGGCTGTGTGGTCCGCGATCCCCGCACCGTTCCGGCCACCGAGTCGCGGTCGCTGTACTACGCACGCCTGTACGCGGACCTCGACGCCGGTCTCGACGGCCTCGCCCGACACCTGTTGTGTGACGACGACTGGACCGACGAGGACGCGGACCGTACCGCGCTCCCGCTCGCCGTCCTCGGCACCCTCGCCCGGCTGGGCCGCGCCGACGCGATCACGCTGCTGCGGGACTACGTCAAGGAGGGCCGCGACTGGCCCGAGGCGTTGGACCGGCTCGCCGCGATCGGCCACGACGCGGCCCTGACCGGCCTGCTGGAGGTGGTCCTGGACCGCGGCGAGGACGACGAGCTCTACGACTGCGTCAAGCGCTCGACCGGGATGCGCCCGTGGCGGGTCTGGGCGGCCGAGGACGAGCGCGTGCGCACGGTCGTCGAGCAGGTCGACCTGGACTGGTGGCACTGGGAGTTGACCCGCTCGGTCAAGACCCCCGCCGGTCCGACCGCGCCCGCGCAGACCGTCGACCAGGTGCTCTCCGAGGCCGCCGACGGCCCCCGACAATCACTCGCGTGCGGACGACGGCTCGGCGCCGTGGCCGGACCCGAGCACCGGGGCGCCATCCTGGCCGCCGCCTGGGCCGGCCCCGACGGAGCCCGGGCCGCCGCGCTGAGATACCTGGGCGAACAGGGCGACGGCGCGCTCCTGGACCTGGCCGAGGGCGCGCTGGCGCCGGACGCGCCGACCGGCGTGCGGCTCGCTGCCGCACACGCCATCGGCGGGCTGCGCAGCCCGGCCGCGGTCGAGCGGGCCCGCACCTGGGCCGGCCGCGAGGACCTGCTCGGCGAGGTCGCGGTGCGGATACTGGCCGGCGCCGGAGAACCCGTGGACGGACCGATTCTGCTGGCCGCGCTGCGCACCCGGGTGGCCGAGCCGGCGCGCGTCGGTGCCCCGATCACCGACCAGGCCGACCACTTCCGACTGTGCGACCTGGTCTCCGGGATAGGGCGCCTGGCCCTGGTCGACGCGCTCGACCTGGTCCGCGGCGTGTATCGGGAGGCCGCCTCCGCCGGCCTGCGCGCGTGCGCGGTGCGCGCCCTGGCCCGGATAGAGCCCTCGTTCGCCGCCGGGACCGCCGTCGAAGCCCTGTGGGACTGCCAGGCCGACACCCGACTGATCGCCGCGCGCCACGTGGACGCGCGCCGCCCCGAGGCCGTGACGCGCCTGCGCCGGCTCGCGGGTGATCCGGCCGAGCACGACGAGGTGCGCACCGCCGCGCTGGCCAGGCTGAGCGAGATGTAGCCGCTCGCCCGCCGACCCGCGCCCCCGTTCGGCCCCCCGGGGCCCCAGGGCGTGTCCGAAGCTGTCGGCCGAACGTCCTAGGCTCTACTCCCATGACCGTTTCCGCCCGAGCCGTCCTGCCCGGGGAGCTGCCGCCGACCCTCGGCACGGCGCTGCCCCCGGGCGCGGCACACCCGCGCTCCGGGGTGACCGAGGAGGGGCTCGCCCGCCGCCTCAAGGCCCTCGCCTGCACCGCGCCCCTGCACGACCTGGAGGCGCGCAAGGCCAACCTGGCGGGCGAGTACACCGTCTACGCGATGGCCGAACTCGGCCTCACCGCGATCGACCTGGTCACGGTCACGATGGACTTCGACACCGGCGCCGACCACGACGAGATCGTCGCCCGGCTGCGCCCCCGGGTGGCCGCGCAGGCGCCCGGGCGCGACCCCGCCGAGTACGAACGCGTCGCCCGCTGGGTGCTGGAGAACCTGATCAACGTCGGCAGCGTCGACCGGGGCTTTCGCGCGGTCTACGGGATGTGGACCCGCGAGGGTGAGTACATCCGGCGCGACTACGACTTCAAACTGCTCGAAGAGGTGCCCGGCCCGGACGGGCACATCTTCCTGCGCGCCACCGACGAGGCGATCAACGTGCTCGTCGGCGCGCTGGACACGGACGTCACCAGCGCGCAGATCGCCGCCGACGTCAAGCTCGAACACCTGATCCGGCGCGGCCGGCTGGCCGAGGCGCGGTTCGCCGCCGAACAGGCCCGCTACCGCACCGTGCAGTACGCCGAATCGCTGCGCCGCGCGCTGGACGCGACCCGGCGCAACGTGCGCGCGGTGGACTGGTTGCGGGCCGTGCCGGACCTGATCGACGAGGCGTTCGAGCACGTCGCCGACCGCTACCGGCACGAGAACGCGATCCTGATCAACATCCGGCGGGCCCGGGACGAGGCCGAGGAGAGCGAGCGCAAGCGCGGCGCGGCCGAACTGGTCGACATCGTGCAGGACTGCATCCGCCGGCACACCCAGTTGCAGACCCGGCTGATGGAGGCCGGGCCGCTGTTCCGCGCCGAGCAGGACCGGCAGGCGTTCGCCGCTCCGAGCACTCGCACCGGGCTCGACCTGTACGGGCAACTGCTGCGCCCGCTCCTGGAGTTGCCGGTGGGCGACGCGCGCCGGGTGACCGACCGGTTCTTCGCGGCGGGCACGGGCCTGCGCACCCCGGTCGCGGTGCGCCTGCACGACCTGACCGAGATGCTGCTCACCCCGCCCGCGCCGCGCGACCACCTCGGTGCCGAACTGCCCGAGCCGGACGTGTCGCTCACCCCCGACGACAGCCGCTACAGCGAGAGCCAGCACGACGCGGCGGCGCTGCTCCTGGACATCCCGCCGGAGACCCCGCGCCGGCTCTCCGGGCTGCTCGCCGAGGCCCGCGAGGCGGATCCCGACCTCGGCTATCTGGTCGCGCTGCTGGCCTTCCACGCGGCCTCGCCGCCGGTGGGCACCGCGCTGCGGCAGGGCGACCGCACTCTCCTGGTGGCCGTCGACGACGGCACCGAACTCGACGACCCCGAGGTCGGCGGCGCCGACCTGATCATCGGCACGGCGGTCCTGACCGGCGCGCGACCCGAGCCGGAAGGCCCCACCCCCGCATGAACCACGACACGGCCGGCGAGGCCGCGCCGATCACCTCGGCCGACGTCGGCGACGCCGCGCGCCTGGTCGCCTACGGCCTCCAGCCCAAGCTGCTGCCCGCCCGCGACGCCGAGTACGCCGACCTGATCCGCAGACACCGCGAGGACCCGCGCTTCGCGGCGCTGGCCGCGGCGGTCGCGGCCGGCCTGGGCCTGGTGGTCCTGGAGGTGTCGCCGCGCGCCGGGATGGCGGTGACCGCCGGCGAGGACTCGGTGTTCGCGGTCCGGATGGGCGACTACGCGCGCCGGGCCGGCACCGAGTCGAGCGACCGGTTCCTGCACGGCCTCGCCCACCTCGCGGTCGCCGCGATGGCCTTCCCGCGTCCCGAGGACCTCGCCGACGACGCCTACGTGGGCCGGCTCAGCGTGCACGGCGTGGACGCCTTCGTCCGCCAGGCCTGCCTGCGCCTGGAGGAACGCGCCGAGCGGCGCGGCGAGATCAGCGACCCCGAGGTGGACGGCCCCGGCCTGGAGGTCGCCTGGCGGGTCTACGCCCGGCGCAGCGCCACCGGCGCGACCAAGGACGCCCGCCGGCTGGCCGCGTCCACCATCGGGATCGTGGCCAAGGCGGTCGCGTTCCTGGTCGACTCGGGCTTCCTGCACCGGGTCTCCGACGACGCGGGCGGCACCTACCGCACCACCGCGCGCTATCAGCTCCAGGTGCGCGACACGGCCGGTTCGGCGGCCATGTCCGAACTGCTCGAACTGGGTGTGGTGGCGGTGACCGACGGCAGCCCGAGCCTGTTGGCCGCCGCGACCGACGGCGGCGAGCTGGCGCCCGGCGCCGGGTTGCCCTTTCACGGGGTCTGACGGGCAAGGGGCCGGCGGGTGTGGGGATTCGCCCCGTCGCGGGCCCCGAGTCGTCGGGGAGCCGGCTCGTTTCGGGTCGGCCGGCTGCGGGCCCGAGTGGGCGGCAGGTGCCGGGTGTTCCCGGGTGTTTCGCCGGCCGAGTGTTCTTCGCTGTGTTGTTCGACCGCTGTGTGACCGTCTTGTCCTGTGCTTCGACCAGAGAGATTTGACCGCCGATGTACGAGCTGTCCCGGGTCCGCCTGTTCTCCATCGGGCCCGCCGGTGCGCGTTACGCCGACACCGTGCTGGACCTGCGCGGAGTCGGTGCGCCCGTGCCCGACCCGGCGCCCAGGCAGGCGCAGTTGTTCGAGGGCGAGCCGGTCGGGCCGCCACGCCGGCCGGCGCCGGCGGGCGTGTTGTTCCTGGAGAACGGCGGCGGCAAGTCGGTCCTGCTCAAGCTGATCTTCTCGGTGATGTTGCCCGGACACCGCAACACGCTGGGCGGCGCCAGTTCGGGTGTGCTGCGCAAGTTCCTGCTCGCCGACGACTGCGGGCACGTCGCGCTGGAGTGGCAGCACGTGCTCACCGGCGAGACGGTCGTGGTCGGCAAGGTCAGCGAGTGGCGCGGGCGTCAGGTCTCCTCCGACCCGCGCAGGTTCGCCGAGAGCTGGTACTCCTTCCGGCCCGGTCCCGGGCTCACCCTGGAGGGGCTGCCGGTGCAGGTCGGCGGGCGGCGGCGGACCATGCGCGGCTTCCGGGACGCGATGACCGAGCTGCACAAGGTCTACCCGGACGTGGACGTGGTGTGGGAGGAGATCCACGACCGCTGGATCGAGCACCTGAACGCGCTCGGGCTGGACCCCGAACTCTTCCGCTACCAGCGCGAGATGAACGCGGACGAGGGTGAGGCGGCGGGCCTGTTCGCGGTCAAGAACGACGCGGACTTCGTCGACCTGCTGCTGCGCGCGGTGTCCGATCCGGCCGACACCGACGGACTGGCCGACCTGGTCGACGGGTTCGCGGTCAAGCTCGCCCAGCGGGCCGAGTTGACCGCCGAGCGGGACTTCGTCGAGGGCGCGGTGGAACTGCTCGACGCGGTGAGCGAGGCGGCCGGCCGGCGCACCAGGGTTCGGGCGGCGCATCGCGGCGCCGAGGACGCCGCGCGCGGGCTCGGCCGCGAACTGGGCGCCCGGGCCGAGCGCGAGCGCGAGCGGGCCGCCGAACTGGCCCGCCGGGTGGCCGAATCCGCGGCCGCGGTGGACGCCGCCGAGCGGGCCCGGGCACACGCCGCCCTGGTCACCGCCGAGATCACCCACCGGCACGCGGGCATGCGGTTGACCGCCGCGGAGAAGGACGCCGCGCGGCTCAAGCGCGAACTGGCCGACGCGCGCGGGCTGCACTCGGCCTGGCTGGCCACCGAGGCGGTGTTGCGGCACCGGGCGGCGGTGGACCGCTCCGAGCGGGTGGACGTGGCGATCCGGGCGGCCGAGCGGGACGCCGCGCCGGCGCTGGCCGCCCGGCAGGGGGCGGCCGGCGCGCTGGTGCGCGCGCTGCACGCGGCCGCCGCCGGGGCCGAGGGCCGGGCGGACACCGAGGAACGCCGGGCCGCCGAACTCCAGGACCGGGGCGAGCGGGCCCAGCGCGCGGCCACCACCGCGGCGACCGAGGCGCAGCGCACCCGCAGCGAGGCGGCGCACCTGCGCGGCCGACTCGCCGAGGTGGGCGCCGAACTCGATCTCGCGGTGCAGGCGGGCTGGATCGACGACGACGGCGATCCGGCCGAGTCCGCCGCGCGCGCCTCGGACGAGGAGAAGGCCGCGTCGGCCGCGTGGGCGCAGGCCCGGGCCAGTGCCGAACAACTCGCGGCGGGCGTGCGCGAGGCCGAGTCGGCGCGCGGTCGGGCCGAGTTGGCCGCGGCGAGGGCCGCGGACCGCCTCGGCGTGGCCGAGGCCGACCTCACCGCCGTGCACGCGGGTGCGGCGGCGTTGGCGGCCGATCCGCGGGTGGTCGAACTGCTGGGCCCGGACGCCGAGGTCGCGGTCGGCGAGCAGGCCGCGCAGTCCTTCGATCGGGCCGCCGACGTGTTGCGCGAACTGCTCGCGGAGGCGGTCTCCGACGGCGAGCGCACGCTCTTCCAGTTGCGCACCGGCGCCGCCGACGACTCGCGGATCCTGGGCGCGCTCGGCGACGGCGGTCTACTGCCGGCCGGGCCGGACGTGCTGGCCGCGGTCGAACTCCTGGGCGAGCACGGCATTCCGGCGCTGCCGGGCTGGCGCTACCTGGCCCAGTCGGTGCCCGCCGAGCGGCACTCCGCGGTGCTCGCGGCCCGCCCCGAACTGGTCGACGGCGTGATCGTGACCATGCACAACGCGATGGACCGGGCCCGGGACGTGCTCGCCGAGGCCGCGCTGTTGCCGCGTTCGGCGGTCGCGGTGGGCACCCCCGAGGCGCTGCTGGAGCCGGGCGTGGACCGCCCGGACACCTTCCTGGTGCCGCCGAACCCGGCCATGCACGACGAACGGGCCGCGGACACCGAGCGGGACGCGCTGCGCCGTCGGGCCGGCGAGCGGCAGGAGGCGATCCGGGTCCGGGCCGCGCGGCTGGAGGGGGACCGCGCGTTGGCCGGGCGGCTGGCGACCTGGCGGGCCGCGTGCCCGGCGGGCCGGCCGGCCGCGCTGTGGGAGGCGGTCACCGAGGCGCGGCACGAACTGGCCGCCGCGCAGGCGGCCGGGGAGGCCGCGGAGATCGCCGCGGTCAGCGCCGAGCAGGCCCGCGTACAGGCGGTGGATCGGCGGGATCGGCGGATGGACGCCGCGCAGACCGCGCGCCGTCGGGCGGACGCGTTGGCGGGTCTCGCCTTCCGGCTGCGGGAGCGGGCCGGATGGGCGCGCCGGATCCGTGAGCTGGAGCAGGAGACCGCCGAACACGAGGCGGGCGTCGAGGCGGATCGTACGCTGGCCCGCACCGCCGACGAGGACCGCCGGCAGGCGCAGCGCTCCGCCGACGACGCCCGGCGGACCGCTCGCGCGCTGCGCGAGGAACGCGCCGAGATCACCGGCGCGCTGGAGGAGCAGGTCGCCGACGCGCCGGCCGACGAGGCCGCCGCGCGCGCGTCGCTGCCCGCTCTGCGCGAGGCGTACCGCACCGCCCGCGCGCTGTACGAGAAGGTCGGTGTGGGTGCCGATCTGCGCGCCGAGCAGGCCCGGGCGGAGAGCGAGGAGTCCGCCGCGCAGAGCACGCTGGACCGGCTGAGCGCGAAGGTGCGCCGGCAGGCGGCCGAACTGCTGGATGGATTCGACGGCTCCGACGGCCCGTCCCGGTTGGCCGCGGCCGGCCGCGCGGAGGACCACGTACGCACCCTGGAGGGCCGGGCCGACGCGGCCAGCGAACTGCTCGGCCGATTGCGTGGCGAGGTCGAGCGGCACGCCCCGGCCGAGGGCCGTGAGCATCACCTGGACCTGCCCGAGGAGCAGCGTCCCCGGGACGGCGCGCACGCGCTCGAACTGCTGCGCGCCGCCAGCGCCGAGCACGCCGGGCGTACCGAGGCGCTGACCTCGGCGCGCGAGACGCACGGCCGGTTGGCCCGCGAGCACACCGACGCGGACCACGCGGCGGGTGCCTTCGGCGAGGTGGCGGCCTCGCTCACGGACACGCTCCCGGCGGTGCCGGTGGATCCCGAGCAGCCCCCCGCGACGCCGTTCGCGAGCCCGGTCGCGGACGCCCGGGACGCGGCGACCACGTGCCGGCGGGCGCTGCGCGCGGCGGCGGCCGAGTTGTCCGCCGCCGAGGGCCAGGTCCGGGATCGCATCGAGACGCTGGTGCGGCACGCCGGCGCGACCCGGTTCGAGCAGGTCCGGATGCCCGCCCGGCAGCAGATCCGGGAGCTGCCGCCGGCCGCGCTGGCCGAGCACGCGCCCGCGTGGTCGGCCGCGTTCGCGCCGCGCCTGCGGGTGCTCACCGACGAGCTGCGCCAGATCGAGCGCAACCGGGACAGCATCGTGGACCGCATGCGCGGCATGGTCGAGGCCGCGCTGACCACGCTGCGCGCGGCCCAGCGGTTGTCCCGGCTGCCGGAGGAGCTCGGCGAGTGGTCCGGCCAGGAGTTCCTGCGGATCAGGTTCGACGAGCCGGACGCCGCGGGCCTGGTGGAGGCGCTGGGCGAGGTGGTCGACGAGGCGACCCGCACGATCAAGCGCGGTCGCGACGGCACGGTCGGCGGCGTGCGCCGGGACGGGATGACGCTGCTGCTGCGCGGGGTGCACGCGGCGCTGCGTCCGCGCGGGGTGCAGGTGGAGATCCTCAAGCCGGACTCGGTGCTGCGTGCCGAGCGGGTGCCGGTGGGGCAGATGGGCGACGTGTTCTCCGGCGGGCAGTTGCTCACCGCGGCCATCGCGCTGTACTGCACGATGGCCGCGCTGCGCAGCAACGATCGTGGTCGGGCCCGGCACCGGCACGCGGGCACGTTGTTCCTGGACAACCCGATCGGGCGGGCCAACGCGTCGTATCTGCTGGAGCTGCAACGCGCGGTCGCGGACGCGCTGGGTGTGCAACTGGTCTACACGACGGGGTTGTTCGACACCACGGCGTTGGCCGAGTTCCCGTTGGTGGTGCGCTTGCGCAACGACGCGGACCTGCGCGCGGGGCTCAAGTACATCTCGGTCGAGGAGCATCTGCGGCCCGGGCTGCCGGTGCCGCAGGAGCCGGACGCGCCGCAGATCGTCGGCGAGATCCACGCGACGCGGGTGTTCCGCCGGCCGGTCGAGGTCTCGGCGGAGTCGACCGACTAGGACCGGCCCGGCTCCCCCGGATTCGGTTCGCCCGGGTCTCCGGGATCAGTCCCGCCCGGGTCTCCGGGATCCGTGCCGCCCGGGTTTCCCGGTCCGGTTCGGGGCGGGGCGAGGGGGAAGGGCGCGTACACCGCGTCCGTGCGGTCCCGTCGGCCGGTTCGGATGCCCTCGGGCACCGGCCATTGCCCCGCCGCGTCGTCGACCCGGACCCATTCGGTGGTGGCCACGCGGCGGGCGATGCGCCACACGCCGTCGCGTCGGGCGAAGTCGTCGATGTAGCGGAAACCGGTGATCAGGTTGCCCCTGGGCGCGGGGTCGGCGCTGCGGTGGAAGGCCGTTCCGTACGTCTCCGAACGGGCGAGATCGGGCGTGTCGTCGCGGAATTCCACCAGGTGGTTGCCGGTGAGATGCATGGTCGAGGTGTATCGGGGGAGCAGTCGACCGATCCACGCGAGGTACTCGTCCACCGTCCCGGCGAAGCTGCCGTGCTCGTCGGTGGCGTCGGGGTGGTAGCACGCGCGGACGGCGTCGAGGTCCATGCGATCGATTCCCCGGCAGTACCGCATGACCACGTCGTGGATGGCCTGACGGTCGATCAGTCTGCGCAGCTCCAGGTCCCCGCCGAAGTCGTTCATGACCCACGACACTACGGTCGGGAGGCATGGATCTCCTCGGCCGGGGGAGACCGAAACGACTCCGGGCAGCGGCGACGCGACGACAAGGGTGATCAGATGGAACCGGCTCTGCGTGAACACGCGGGCACCGTACGGGAACTGGCCTCGCGCTGGCTCGACTCGATGCTGAGCGATCCCGGTGTGCGGTCGGCCGGCGGCGACGTGGTGTGCTCGCCGACCGGCCTGTGGCTCGCGCTCGCGGCGGTGGCCACCGGCGCGGAGGGCGACACCGCCGAGGAACTCGCCGATCTGGTGGGCCTGGCGTGGCGTGAGGCGGCTCCCGTGGTCACCGCCGTCGCGCGCGATTTGGCCGGCACCGAGGCGCTCGCGGTGGCGACCGGGGTGTGGAGCGCGTCGCCGCTGCACGAGGGATTCCGCGCGGCGCTGCCGGACATCGGGTTCGGCGCCCTGGCGGCGCGGGCCGACCTGGACGCGTGGGTCGCGCACGCCACCGACGGGCTGATCGAGCGGATACCCGTCGAACTCGACGCGAGGACCCGGGTGGTGCTGGTCAGCGCGCTCGCGCTGCGGGCCCGCTGGCGCGAGGAGTTCGACGCGGCCAGGACCCACGACGGGTACTTCCACGCCGCCGACGGGACGCACGCCCAGGTGCCGACGATGCGGCGCGAGGTGCCGGCCGCGGACGTGTGGGCGATTTCCGGCCGGGACGGCGAGGTCACCGTCGTGGAGTTGGCGTGCGCGGGGGAGCAGCCCGCCCGGGTGCGGTTCGCGCTCGGCCCGGAGCACGCGCCGCCGGCGTCGGTGATCACCGCCGCGTGGGCGCCGCGCGACACCGGGAAGGCGTACGAGGGCGAGGACGTGGAGGTGCGGCTGCCGCGCTTCGAACTGCGGACCCGGCTGGACGTGGTGCCGCATCTGATCGACCTGGGCGTGGAGGCCGCGTTGACCGACGGCGCGGACTTCGGCGGGATGACCGACGAGCCGGTGTGTGTCGATCGGGTGCTTCAGGAGTCGTTGTTGCGGATCGCCGAGGAGGGTGTCGAGGCGACAGCGGTGACCACGATCAAGCTGGACTGGATGAGTTACGAGCCGGAGCCGGCCCGGCGGCGGGTGGTCTTCGACCGGCCGTTCGCGTGTGTGGTGATGGACGCCTCCGGCTATGTGCCGCTGTTCGCCGCCTTCCAGGCCACCGCGCCGCGGGACGCGCCCGATCAGGGGTTGTGACGGCCCGGGGGCGGTGACGGGGCCTCGGCGGGATCCGCGCGGCCGGCGTCTTCGGGCGTCGCCGGCCGCCGGCCCTCCTGTCGGTAGCGCGGATCGCCCGGTCCCGGGTAGACCACGGTCATCGTCAATCGCGCCGGTTCGGCGTGCGGATTCCGGTACAGGTGCGGCCGATCGCCGCGCATCCGCAGCGCGTCGCCGGGGCCGACGGTGAAGGTCGCCCCGCCCACCTCGACCACGACGGCGCCCTCGCGTACGTGCAGCAGCTCGCGCGTACCGGTGGGGTGCGCGTGCGCGGGCACCTCGTCGTGTGCCGCCAGGTGTACGTCCCACAGCTCGGTGAACGGCGCGCTCGCGTCGTTGATCAGCAGGCGGAACACACTGGCCCGACCGCCGGGCCGGGTCGGCGCGTCGGCTGCCCGCGCGACGTGGCCCAGTTCCTCGGGCGGCTCGACCAGCCGGCCGATCGGGATGCCGAGGGTGGCCGAGATCCGGGCCAGGGTGGCGATGCTCGGGTTGGTCCGGCAGGTCTCGATCTGCTGGAGCATGTTGCGGCTCACGCCCGAACGGACCGCGAGTTCCTCGAGCCGCCAGCTTCGGGCCTGCCGGGCGGCGCGCAGGTTGGCGGCGAGCGTGTAGCCGACGGCTTCGGCCGGATCGGTCATGGTGGAAGTCCGTCCTCGGGGGCCAAAATACTGTGTCCATGAGACAAGATACTGTTCCCGGCTCCGAGGTCGGGACCGGACGGGCGGTGCGTCGCCTGCTCGGTGTGGGCCTCGTGGACTACCTGGGCGTCGGCCTGTTCGTCGCGTTCTCCGCCGTCTACTTCACCCGGATCGTCGGCCTGTCCGCCGGCGCCGTGGGGCTGGGCCTGGGCCTGGCCGGCGTGGTCGCGCTCGGGGCGGCGGTGCCGATCGGCCGGCTCGGCGACCGGTTCGGCGTCCGGCGCACGCTGATCGTGTTGCACCTGGCCCGGGCCGCGGGCACCGCCGGGTACGCCGCCGTCGGCGAGTGGTGGGGCTTCGTGGCCGCCGTCGCCGTGGTCACCACCGCCGACCAGAGCGTCTCCGCGCTCACCCAGGCGTTCGTGGCCGAACTCGCCCGGGGCCGGGACCGAGTCCGCACCCTGGCCGCCTACCGCACCGTGGCCAACCTCGGGATCACCGTCGGCGCCCCGCTCGGCGGCCTGGCGATCGGCCTGGACGACGCCGCCACGTTCCGGATCCTGGTCCTGGTCAACGCCGCCGCGTTCGTCCTGGTGGCCGCGCTGTTGGCGACCATCCCCGAGCCGCCAGGCCGCGCGTCCCCGGCGCGCGCGTCCGGCCGGGAGGCGCTGCGCGATCGGCGGGTGTGGGGTCTGGCCTCGATCGACACGCTGCTGCAACTGTGGCTGCCGGTGCTCAACCTGGGCATTCCGCTGTGGTTGACCACGCGCGGCGGGTTGCCCGCGGCCTGGCTGGGCGCGCTGTACGCGGTCAACACCGTGTTCGGGGTGCTGTTCCAGGTGCCCGCAGCCCGGCTCGCGGTATCCGTGCGGGCCGCGCGACGCTGCCAGGTCGCGGCCGGCGCGCTGCTCGCGGCAGCGTGCCTGGTGTTGTGGTCGGCCGCGCACGGGTCGGCGGCCGTGGCGTTCCCGGTCGGCATGGTGCTGCTCTCGTGCGGCGAGCTGATCGCGGTCTCCGCCGCCTGGACGCTGTCCTACGCCATCGCTCCACACGATCGCCGCGCCGAGTACCTGGCCGCGTTCGGCATGGGCCGCTCGGTCGGCCGCCACGTGCTCGGCCCCATCCTGGTCACCGGCCTGCTCCAGGCGGTGGGCGGCGCGGGCTGGGGCGTACTGGCCGCGGTCTTCACCACCGCGTCCGTCGGCACCCTGTTCGTGCGCCTGCCCGTCGAACCGGCGACCGAGGCCGCCGCGCACGCCCCCGACGAACAACCGGCCTGAGCCTCCCTCGGGCCCGGGACCGCCGCACCGCCGCCCGCGCGGCGCGCGCGTACTCCGCGGCGCCGAGCGCGACCGGTTCCGGATCGATCACCTCTCGCGGTGAATCGGGCGTCGCACGCCGCCGCCGCCGACTCGGGCGGCGGAGCCGCCTCGCGGGCGCCCGCGAACGGGGAGAACGCGAACGTGTCGAGGCACAGGGTCGACATGCCGTCTGACGGTACATCAGGTATTCGGCGGGTTGTGGTAGTCCTGAGGAACCATCAGGACCGCGGAGGAGCACGCATGAGCCAGTCTCGATATGGCATCACCGTTCCGCTGAACGCGCCGCTCGCCGACCACCCGCGCCTGATCGGCGCACTGCGCGCGGCCGGCTACACGGACGTCTGGTCGGCCGAGGTGGACGGCCTGGACGGCTTCACCCCGCTCACCGTGGCCGCCCTGGCCGATCCGGACGTGCGCCTGGGCACCGCGATCGTCTCGCCCTACACGCGCGGCCCGGCGACGCTGGCGATGACCGCGGCGGCGCTGGCCGAGGTGGCCCCGGGGCGCTTTCGGCTGGGCATCGGCGCGGGCTCCGCGCCGATCGTCGAGGCGTGGAACGGCGCGAGCTTCGACCGGCCGTACCAGCGGGTGCGGGACACCGTGCGGTTCCTGCGCGCGGCGTTCACGGGGGAGAAGGTCACCGAGGAGTACGAGACCTTCGCGGTGCGCGGCTTCCGGCTGTCCCGAGCGCCGCAGAGCCCGCCGCCGATCCTGGTCGCGGCGCTGCGCCCGGGCATGTTGCGGCTGGCCGGACGCGAGGCGGACGGCGCGATCCTGAACTGGCTCTCCGCCGAGGACGTCAAGCGCGTGGTGCCGTACGTGCACGAGGGCGGGCCGGACAAGGAGATCGTGGCGCGGATCTTCGTGATCCCGATCGAGGACCGGGACACCGCGCGGGCGATCGGCCGGCGGATGATCACCTCCTACCTCACCGTGCCGGTCTACGCCGAATTCCACGGGTGGCTGGGCCGCGCCGAGGAACTGGCGCCGATGTGGGCGGCGTGGGCCGAGGGCGATCGCAAGCGGGCCCTGGAACTGGTCCCGGACGCGGTCCTGGACGACCTGATCGTGCACGGCGGCCCGGCCGAGTGCCGCGCGAAGATCGCCCGCTACGTCGACGCGGGGGTGACCGTCCCGGTCCTGGCGGTGGTCGATCCGCGGCCGGACGCCGACCCGATCGAGGCCGCGCTCGCGCTCGCGCCGGCCGCCGACTGATCACAGGCCCAGGACCCGCAGCGCGTTGGCGCGCAGGAACTTCGGCCACACCTCGTCCTTGAGGCCCACCCCGGGCAGCTCGGCGAAGATCCGGTCCAGGGTCAGGCCGTACGGGAAGTAGCCCGCGTACATGATCTTGTCGGACCCGCGCGTGTTCGCGTAGTCGACGATCGCGCGCGGATAGTGCTTGGGCGCGAAGGCCGACGAGGACCAGTGCAGTCCGGGCCACTTGAGCATCAGCTTGACCGCCAGGTCGCACCACGGCTCGCCGCCGTGCCGCATCACCACGGTGAGCTCGGGGAAGTCGTAGCAGACCCGGTCGAAGCGCATCACCTCCTGCGCGGCGGCCGGCACCCGGGGGCCGGGGATGCCCGCGTTCACGAACACCGGCAGACCGAGCTCGACGCAGGTCGCGTAGAGCGGGTAGGCCAGCCGGTCGTCGATCGGCACCGGGGGCGTGCAGCCGCACGGGAAGAAGGTCGCGGCCAGTACGCCCGCCTCCTCGCGCGCCCGGCGCAGGCCGCGCACGCCCGCCATCACGTCGGTGGGATCCACCTGGAAGCTGCCGAGCAGCCGGTCCGGGTGTCGGCGCACCGCCGCCAGCGTGCCCTCGTCCTCGAACGAGACCGGGATCAGCGCCTTCTCCACGCCGAACCGGTCCATCTCGCGCAGCAGGTCCTCGGCCGAGGAGTCGGTGCGCTCCATCTGCGGCAGGTCCTTGAACATGTACCCGGCCGGATGGGTCATCCCGGTCCGGCTCTCCCGGTCCCGCAACGTGCCCGCCATCGCGGTCGCCCACCAGCGCCGATCGCGGTTCGGCAGGCCCATCAGCAGGTCGACCACGCCGACGCCGTCCGGAAATCCCATACAACCCTCCGCTGAGACGGAAACGATCCCGGAGTCGAGGGGTCGGCGGGCGCCGAGAATCCCGTCGACCCCGAGACCGTTTCGATGAATCCGAGCCGGCTCTACCGGGTGACGATGATCGAGGAGCCGTGTCCGAACAGGCCCTGGTTGGCGGTGATGCCCACCGTCGCGCCGGGCACCTGGCGCTCGCCCGCCTCGCCGCGCAGTTGCCAGGTGAGCTCGCAGACCTGGGCGATCGCCTGCGCCGGCACCGCCTCGCCGAACGAGCCCAGGCCGCCGGAGGCGTTCACCGGGATCCGGCCGGTGATCTCGGTCGCGCCGTCGCGCAGCAGCTTCTCCGCCTCGCCGCGCGCGCAGATGCCCAGGTCCTCGATCCAGTCCAGCTCCAGCGCGGTGGACAGGTCGTAGACCTCGGCCAGGCTCAGGTCCTCCGGGCCGATGCCCGCCTCCTGGTAGGCGGCCTGTGCCAGCGACGCGCGGAAGGACAACTCGTTCGGGGCCACCGCCACCGAGGAGTCGGTGGCGATGTCGGGCAGTTCGATCAGCGCACTGGGGAAGGTCGGGGTGACCGTGGAGACCGCCGAGATCCGCACCGGGGAGGTGGTGTGCCGGGCGGCGAACTCCTTGCTGCACAACACGACCGCCGCCGCGCCGTCGGAGGTGGCGCAGATGTCCATCAGGCGCAGCGGGTCGCACACGATCGGCGAGGCCGCGACGTCCTCCATCGTGAACGCCTTGCGGTAGCGCGCGTTCGGGTTGGCCAGACCGTTGCGCGCGTTCTTGACCTTGACCCGGGCGAAGTCCTCGACGGAGGCGCCGTACAGGTCGATCCGGCGCCGAGCGTACATCCCGAAGTAGGCCGGGTTGGTCGCGCCGAGCACGTGGAAGCGCACCCAGTCCGGGTCGTCCGGGCGGTCGCCGCCCACCGGCGCGAAGAAGCCCTTGGGGGCCGCGTCCGCGCCGACCACGAGCGCGACGTCGCACAGACCCGCGAGGATCTGCGCACGGGCGCTCGCGATCGCGTGCGAGCCGGACGCGCAGGCCGCGTACGAGCTGGAGATCCGCGCACCGGTCCAGCCCAGCGCCTGGGCGAAGGTGGCGCCCGCGACGAAGCCCGGGTAGCCGTTGCGGATGGTGTCCGCGCCGGCCACGAACTGGATGTCCTGCCAGGCCAGGCCGGCGTCCCGCAGCGCGTCCTGGGCGGCCTTGACGCCGTACTCGACGAAGTTGCGGCCCCATTTGCCCCACGGGTGCATGCCCGCGCCCAGGACGACGATCTCGCGGTCGGTGCTCATGCCTTGACCTCCACGGGTCGCACGTTCCACGTGGTGTAGACGTGCTCGTCGTTCTCGTACAGCACGCCGGGCACGATCTCGACCTCGACCCCGACCTTCAGGTCGTCCACGCCGACGCCGGGCGCGCCCTGGCCGAGCACGATCAGGCCCTCGGCCTCCAGGCGCACCGCGATGATGGTGAACGGCTGCCACTCGGTGTCCGGGTCGGACACGAACGGGGCCGGCGGGCGGTAGCCGGCGTTCGTGTAGGACCACACCGTGCCGCGCCGGGACAGCGGTACCTCGGCGAACTCGGTGCCGGCGCACGCCGGGTTGCTGCAGAACGTCTCCTGGCGCGGGAAGAACACGGTCCCACAGGCGGTACACCGGGTGCCGAGGAGGGAGAAGTCCTCCCCGGACGTGGTGAACCAACCGGGGACCACAGGCTTGTGGTCCTTCGTCACGGGGCCCTCCAACTCGTCTGGCCGTGTCGTGCGATGTGTGTACGGACCACAGTCTGACGGATCGTCAGTTCCGGGCGCCAACCCGACCGGGGTATTTACGGTCACACCCGCCCGCGCCGCCCGGCCGGACGCTACATCCGACGTCCCATCAGGCCCGAGGCCCGCCACAGCCGTTGCCCCGGGCCGCCGAGCAGGCCGTGCTCGTCGTAGAACGCGATCAGCCGCCTCGACCAGTGGCCCAGGGTGTCCAGGCGATGCGGATTGGCGCGTGCCACCCGGTACGCCTCGGCCGGATCCAGGCCCACCGCCGCGTAGACACCCGGATGGACCAGGCGGGTGGCGATGATGTGCGCGGCCCGGGCCAGCGCCAGGCGGGTGATCGCCCGCTCGGCGCGGGACATGTGCGGCGCGCCCCGGGCCACCTCGTCGCGCGCGTAGCGCACGTGCCGGGCCTCCTCGACCACGTGGATGCGCGCGGTCTGCCGGGTGATCGGCTGGAGCGACTCGTCGGCCATCATCTCGCGCTGCATCGTGTCCAGGACCTCCTCGGCGATCAGGGCCATCGCGAAGGCCTGCACGCCCGAGCCGAGCGTCTTCATCGCCCGCGCCGCCATGTGCGCGTACGGGCCGGGTCCGTACTCGGGGCACTCCAGTTTGTCGATCAACCTGCCGAACATGGTCGAGTGCCTGCACTCCTCGGCGATCTCCATGAACGCGTACTGCACGTGCCGCGAGGTCAGCGGGCGGTCGTAGACGTGCCGGATGAGCAACTGCATCAGCACGACCTCGAACCAGATGCCGACACTGGCCATCGAGGCGACCTCGTGCCGGGACAGGTCGATCCGCTGCCGTTCGCTCATGCGTTCCCAGGTCGGCGTGCCGTACAGGCTGACCCGGTGCGCGGGCAGGAAGTACGCGCCGTCGAGCAGCGGCGCGTCCCAGTCGACGTCGGTGATCGGGTCGAACGCGTGCGAATGCGACGCGGCGAGCAGCCGCTCCGCGACGCGCTCGCGGTCGGTGACGGTGCCGTGCGTGGTGGGCATGCGAGGCCTCCTCTGCCGGACTTGTTTCCCGTCGGTAACATCCCGCGTTCGGCGCGGCGCGTCCAGAGTGGACACGAAGATCCTTTACGACCCGCCCGGGGGATGCGCGCCGAGGCGCGAGATGGCAGGGTCGGGGGGCACACCGCGCGGAGGGGGCAGTAAAGAGATGACGGAATCGAGCGAGCGGGCCGAGCTGTTGTGGCAGCCGTCGGCCGAGCGGGTCGCCACCGCGGCGGTCACCCGCTATCGCGAGTGGCTCGGCGCCGAACGCGGCGTCCGCGCCGAGGACTACGCACAACTGTGGGCCTGGTCGACCACCGAGCCCGAGGCCTTCTGGGCCTCGCTGTGCGACTGGTTCGAGCTGGACCTGGGCGATCGGGAGGTGGTGCTGGCCGACCGGACCATGCCCGGCGCCCGCTGGTTCCCCGACGCCCGCCTCAACTACGCGCAGCAGGTGCTGCGGCACGCCGAGGACGGCGACCCGGAGCGGGCCGCGATCGTCTACCTGGACGAGGAACTGACCCCGCGCGAGATCTCCTGGGTCGAACTGCGCCGCCAGGTCGCCTCCTGCGCCGCCACCCTGCGCGAGCTGGGCGTCCGGCCCGGGGACCGGGTCGCGGCCTACGTGCCGAACACCCCGCACGCGGTGATCGGACTGCTCGCGTGCGCCGCCATCGGCGCGGTCTGGTCGGCCTGCGCGCCCGACTTCGGCGCGCGCAGCGTGCTGGACCGGTTCCAGCAGATCGAGCCGGTCGTGCTGATCGCGGTGGACGGCTACCGCTACGGCGGCAAGGAGATCCGCCGCGCCGACGTGGTCGCCGATCTGCGCGCGGGCCTGCCGACGGTACGACACGTGCTGCATGTGCCACTTCTGGACGAACCGATGCCCGCCGACGTGCTGCCGTGGGCCGAGGCGATCGGGCGCGAGGTCTCGGGCGCCGACCTCGACTTCGAGTCGGTCGGCTTCGACCACCCGCTGTGGATCCTGTACTCGTCCGGCACCACCGGCCTGCCCAAGGCGATCGTCCAGGGCCACGGCGGCATCGTGCTCGAACACCTCAAGCAGGCCGCGTTCCAGCTCGACCTGGGTCCGACCGACCGGTTCTTCTGGTACACCTCCACCGGCTGGATGATGTGGAACATGCTGGTCGGCGGCCTGCTCGCGGGCAGCACGATCGTGCTCTACGACGGCAGCCCCGGCTACCCCGGCCCCGACGCGCAGTGGACCGTGGTCGAGCGGTCGAAGGCGACCTGGTTCGGCACCTCCGCCGCGTACGTGATGGCCTGCCGCAAGAACGAGCTGACCCCGCGCGTCA
The DNA here is from genome assembly GCF_053594475.1 of Embleya sp. NPDC001921. Lineage (NCBI taxonomy): Bacteria > Bacillati > Actinomycetota > Actinomycetes > Kitasatosporales > Streptomycetaceae > Embleya > Embleya sp. NPDC001921. The sequence continues at coordinate 303,292 of NZ_JBSFEO010000002.1, read as the reverse complement.
GCCACGACCTGAGCCGGGTCCGGGCGGTCGGCACCACCGGCTCGCCGCTGCCGCCGGACGGCTTCCGCTGGATCTACGACGCGGTGGGCGCGGACATGTGGCTGGCCTCGGTCAGCGGCGGCACCGACGTGTGCAGCGCGTTCGTCGGCGGCAGCCCGGACCTGCCGGTGTACCTCGGCGAGATCCAGTGCCGCGCGCTGGGCTGCGCGGTCGAGGCCTGGGACGAGGACGGCCGGCCGGTGGTGGACGAGGTCGGCGAACTGGTGATCACCCGGCCGATGCCCTCGATGCCGGTGTACTTCTGGAACGACCCCGACGACGAGCGCTACCGGGCCAGCTACTTCGACACCTACCCGGGCGTGTGGCGGCACGGGGACTGGATCACGCTCACCGGGCGCGGCACCATCGTGGTGCACGGCCGCTCCGACTCGACGCTGAACCGCCAGGGCGTGCGGATGGGCTCCAGCGACATCTACGAGGCGGTCGAACGCCTGCCCGAGGTGCGCGAGTCGCTCGTGGTGGGGCTGGAACTGCCCGACGGCGGCTACTGGATGCCGCTGTTCGTGGTCACCGCGCCCGGACACAACCTCGACGACGCGCTCAAGGCGCGGATCCGTACGGTGATCCGCGAGGAGGTCTCGCCGCGCCACGTGCCGGACGAGATCATCGCGGCGCCGGGCGTGCCGCACACGCTCACCGGCAAGCGGATCGAGATCCCGGTCAAGAAGCTGCTCCAGGGCCGCCGACTGGAGGACGCGGTCAACCCCGGCTCGGTGGACGACCTCGACGTGCTCCGCTTCTACGCCGAGGTGGGCCGGTCGCGGGCCCGCGCGCAGGAGGACCGGCAGGAGACGAAGCAGGGGGACAAGCAGGGGGACAAGTAGGGACAAGTGGAGATGGGCGGGCGTTGCCGGACCGATCGGGTCGACGCCCGCAACCCTCCCGAGGGCGCCAGAGTGTGACGCACGCGCAGTAATGCGCGGAGCAAACGGGCGTTCGTGATGGCGCGATCGCACGCATGCCCGAGACGTCACGTCGCACCCGGCGCTTGCCCGGACGTCTCCCGGCGGTGGCTGCGGTCCCGGTCGTGACATCGGGCGCCGGCCGCGCCGACCGCCGCCGTTCCGGGCCGTCGGGTCGCGCTCCCGGTGCCGGTGCCCACCGGGCCGATCCGGCAGGTCCCCTACCGCGACGGCCGCGAACTCCGGCTCGCCGGGTGGGATCTCGTCCTCGCCGACGCGTACACTCTCGCCGGGCTCGCCGCGTTGATCGCGATCGCGGTCGGCCTCGCGGCGTCTCGAGGAAGGTGGACGAGCCGGTCGGCGGAAGCCGTTACGCTCGATCCGCCCGAACCGGTGGGTCGACCATCCCCCGGGGAGTCCCACCCCACGCCGGCCGGGGCCCAGGCCCTGTCCGGGAGCGTGTCCGGGAGGGTTCACCGGTTCCCGGCACCGGACGCCGGGCGGGACCGAACCGGGCGTGTGGATATCCTGACCCGGCGCCACCCGGCCAGGCGCCCATTGAACCGTGCAGTTGTGGAGTCCCCGACCGACATGTCCTTCCCCCAGGTGCTCGTGACCTCCTGCCGCGAGCTCTTGACGCTCGCGCCCCGCGTCCCGTTCGGGCACGAGCGCGGCCGGGAACCGCGTCGACCGCGCCGCGCCGCCCTCGTCGGCGGCGCCCTGCTGGTGCTCTCGCTCGGCCTGTGGGTGTTGTGGACCTACCTCGGCCGCCGCGACATGTGGCACATGCTCGACCTGAGCGTCTACCACGACGCCGCGCACCGCTTCCGCGACGGCGACGAGATCTACACCCGCAACTACGGCAATTGGACCGACAAGCTGCCGTTCATCTACCCGCCGATCTCGGGCCTGCTGTTCTACGGTCTGCTGCCGCTGGGCTTCGCCGGCCTCAAGTGGTTCATGGCGGTGGTGAGCCTGCTCTCGCTGTTCGCCGTGGTCTGGTCCTCGTGGGGCATGCTCGGCTACCGCCGCGGCCTGGGCCGGCTCGGCGTCAGCGCGGCCACCTTCGCCGTGGTGTTGTGGCTGGAGCCGGTGCAATGGACGCTCGTGTGGGGGCAGATCAACCTGCTGCTCCTGGCGCTGATCGTGCTCGACCTCGGGTTGCCGGACAGCCGCAGGTACAAGGGCATCGGCGTCGGCATCGCGGCCGGCCTCAAGCTCACCCCCGGCATCTTCATCGTCTACCTGCTGATCACCCACAGGTTCCGGGCCGCCGCGGTGGCCAGCGGCGCGTTCGTGGGCACCGTCCTGGTGGGCCTGGTCTCCGCGCCGTCGGGGTCCGTCTACTACTGGTCGCACATCGTGTCGATCAGCGGCAAGGTCAACGACAAGCTCAGTGTGGGCACGCTCAACAACCAATCCGTGCAGGGCATGTTCACCCGGTGGCTCGGCGACGGCGGGGCGGCCTCGGCGCTGTGGTTCCTGTGCTGCGCGCTGGTCGGCGCGCTCGGCCTGGTGGCCGCCGCGCGGGCCTCGCTGCGCGGGCACGAACTGGTCGGCGTGGTGATCACCGGCGCCCTGTCGCTGTTCGTCTCGCCGATCTCGTGGTCGCACCACTGGGTCTGGGTGGTGCCCGCGTTCGTCCTGCTCGCGCACACCGCGCTGACCCGGGCCCGACCGCTGTGGTGGTGGCTGACCGGCACGTTCTTCGTGTTCTTCGCCGCGTGGCCGCTGCGGCTGAACGTGCGCGGCGACTGGGACGACTCGCAGACCCTCCAGCCGTGGGGCCTGATCTGGCTCGCCCCCCGGGACGGGAACCGGGAACGGCACTGGACGCCGATCGAATTCGTGCTCGGCAACGGCTACCTCTTCGCGGGCATCGCGCTGACCCTGATCCTGGTGTGGCGCATCCTGCGCGACCGCACCCCGCTGCCCACGGTCGCCGAGCCGGTCGTCGAGCCCGCCACCCCCGATCCGGACCCGGTGAGCAGCGGATCCGCGCGTCACTAGGCTGGACTGCGAACGAGTCGGACCCGGAACGAGAAGCCCCACCGGCAGAAAGCGGAGGTCCCGTGGAGGCCCACGTGGACGCGGCGCCGCCGCATCCCCGAGACGGCGGCGTGGATGCTCCCAGCGATCGGGTCCTGACCATCCCCAACGCGCTCAGCTTCGCCCGGCTGCTCGGCGTACCGGTCTTCCTGTGGCTCATCCTGGCGCCCGAGTTCGGCGGTCCCAAACACGATCTGTGGGCGCTCGCGCTGCTCATGCTCAGCGGGATCAGCGACTACCTGGACGGCAAGCTGGCCCGCAGGTGGAATCAGGTCAGCAAGGTCGGCGCGATCCTGGACCCGGCCGCGGACCGGCTCTACGTGCTGGCCACCCTGGTCGGCCTGACCTGGCGCGAGATCCTGCCGATCTGGCTGACCGCGATCATCCTGGGCCGCGAGCTGTTCATGGGCGTGGTGCTGCTGATCCTGCGCAGGCACCGCTACGGCGCGCTCTCGGTCAGCTTCGTGGGCAAGGCCGCCACCTTCAACCTCATGTACGCCTTCCCACTGCTGCTGCTCAGCGACGGCACCGGACGTGTCGCAACTCTCGCCGCGATCTTCGGATGGGCGTTCGCCTGGTGGGGTACCGCGCTGTACTGGTGGGCAGGAGTCCTCTACGCAGCCCAGGCCAAACGCCTCGTGGCCGCGGACAAGGCGGGTCGCTCGGCGACCGCCGGGTAGCGCAGGGATCGCCCGACACCGCGGCGATCACCACGTACAGAAGGCACGCCACCCGGCCCCGGTAATTCAGCCGCGGGTGCGGGTGGTGTGACGCGATAGGAGGACGAGACCGATGAAGGCCGTCGTCATGGCCGGAGGCGAGGGCACCCGCCTGCGCCCGATGACCTCCAGCATGCCCAAGCCGCTTCTGCCGGTGGTGAACCGGCCGATCATGGAGCACGTGCTGCGGCTCCTGAAGCGGCACGGACTTTCCGAGACCGTAGTCACCGTCCAGTTCCTCGCGTCGCTGGTTCGCAACTACTTCGGCGACGGCGAAGAACTCGGGATGACCCTCACCTACGCGAACGAGGAGACCCCGCTCGGCACCGCGGGCAGCGTCAAGAACGCCGAGGAGGCGCTCAAGGACGACACGTTCCTGGTCATCTCCGGCGACGCGCTCACCGACTTCGACCTCACGGCGCTGGTCGAGTACCACCGCGCCAAGGGCGCGATGGTCACCGTGTGCCTGACCCGGGTGCCCGACCCGCTCGAGTTCGGCATCACGATCATCGACGACGAGGGCCGGGTGGACCGGTTCCTGGAGAAGCCGACCTGGGGTCAGGTCTTCTCGGACACCGTCAACACCGGGATCTACGTGATGGAACCCGAGGTCTTCGACTACGTTGCCGCGGGCGTGTCCGTGGACTGGTCGGGCGACGTGTTCCCCAAGCTGCTCAAGGAGGGCAAGCCGATCTACGGCTATGTCGCCGAGGGCTACTGGGAGGACGTGGGCACGCACGAGAGCTACCTCAAGGCCCAGGCCGACGTGCTCACCGGCAAGGTCGACGTGGACATCGACGGCTTCGAGCTCTCGCCGGGCGTCTGGGTCGCCGAGGGCGCCGAGGTGGACCGCGAGGCGATCCTCAAGGGCCCGCTGTACATCGGCGACTACGCCAAGGTCGAGGGCGGCGTGGAGATCCGCGAGCACACCGTGCTCGGCTCCAACGTGGTGGTCAAGCGCGGCGCGTTCCTGCACAAGGCGGTCGTGCACGACAACGTGTACATCGGCCCGCAGACCAACCTGCGCGGCTGCGTGATCGGCAAGAACACCGACGTCATGCGCGCGGCCCGGATCGAAGAGGGCGCGGTGATCGGCGACGAGTGCCTGATCGAGGAGGAGTCCCTGGTCGCGGGGGACGTGCGGATCTACCCGTTCAAGACGATCGAGGCCGGCGCGGTCGTCAACACGTCGGTGATCTGGGAGTCGCGCGGCCAGAAGTACCTGTTCGGCCCGCGCGGGGTCTCCGGCATCCTCAACGTCGAGATCACCCCCGAGCTGGCCGTGCGGTTGGCCGGCGCGTACGCCACCACGCTCAAGAAGGGGGCCACCGTCACCACCGCGCGTGACCACTCGCGTGGTGCCCGCGCCCTCAAGCGAGCGGTCATCTCCGCGCTCCAGGCGTCCGCGATCAACGTGCGCGACCTGGAGAACGTGCCGATGCCGGTGGCCCGCCAGGAGACCGCGCGCGGCTCGGCGGGCGGGATCATGATCCGCACCACGCCCGGGGTGCCGGACTCGGTGGACATCATGTTCTTCGACGAGCGCGGCGCGGACCTGTCGCAGGCCGCGCAGCGCAAGCTGGACCGGGTCTTCTCCCGTCAGGAGTACCGCCGCGCGTTCCCCGGCGAGATCGGCGAACTGACTTTCCCCGCACGGCCGTTCGACAGCTATGCCGGTTCCCTGCTGAAGGCGTTGGACATCACCGGCGTGCCCGAGTCCGGGCTCAAGGTGGTGGTGGACGCCGCGCACGGCAACGCCGCCCTGCTGCTGCCCAGCATCCTGGGCCGGCTGGGCATCGACGCGTTCACCGTCAACTCCGGCCTGGACGACGCCCGCCCCACCGAGACCGCGGACGAGCGGCACGAGGGGTTGTTGCGGCTGGGCGAGATCGTGGCCTCCTCCAAGGCCGCGTTCGGCGTACGGTTCGACCCGGTCGGCGAGCGCATGTCGCTGGTGGACGAGCGCGGCCGGCTCATCGACGACCACCGCGCGCTGCTGGTGCTGCTGGACTGCGTCGCGGCCGAGCGCGGCGGCGGCAAGATCGCGCTGCCGGTGACCACGACCCGGATCGCCGAGCAGGTCGCGGCCTACCACGGGGTCCAGGTGCAGTGGACCACCACGTCGCCGGACGACCTGGCCCGGGTGGCCATGTCCGACGACACGATCTTCGGCGGCGACGGACGCGGCGGCTTCGTGGTCCCCGAGTTCAGCACCGTCTTCGACGGTACGGCCGCGTTCGTCCGGCTGATCGGGCTGGTCGCGCGCACCCAGTTGACGCTGAGTCAGATCGACGCGCGGATCCCGCGCGCGCACGTGCGCCGGCGGGACGTGGCCACGCCGTGGGCGGCCAAGGGCATGGTGATGCGCCGGGTCGTGGAGGCGGCGGGCGACCGCGAGATCGACACCACCGACGGCGTGCGCGTGGTGGAGGCCGACGGGCGCTGGGCGCTGGTGCTGCCGGACCCGGCCGAGGCGGTCACCCACGTGTGGGCCGAGGGCCCGGACGACACCGCCGCGGACGAACTCCTGGACGAGTGGAGCCGGGTCGTGGAGCACGCGGGCGACTGACGGCCCCTGCCGGCCGCCGACTCCGGCGGTGCGGGCAGCCGTCTTGTAGGGTCTTCCCCGGCCGTGGATCGCCTGTCGCGATCCGCGGCCGGACCCGGTATCGGACCCTGCATCGAGCACTCCGTCGGGCATGGAACGATGGGGCGCATGTCATCGCGGGAGACACCAGGCACGAGCCGGTTCAGGCGGCCGGACGCCTCGATGTCCCTGCTCGTGGACATGATGACGAACAGCCTGGACGCGGGCTACGCGGAGGCCACCGCCCGGCGCGCGGTACGCGGCGACACCGGGATGAACAAGGGCCCGCTGGCCCGGGTGCTGGCCGTGGTCGGGGTCGCGCTGATCGCGATGATCCTGATGGTGGCCGCGATGAAGGTGCACGCCGCCGCCCCGCAGGCCGAGCGCGAGCGGCATCAACTGGTGGACCGGATCCACACCGACGAGGCCGAGGTGGACGCGCTCACCGCCACCGTCGAGCGATTGCGCGCCGAGGTGGACGCGATCCAGGAGGTCTCGCTGCCCAAGGGCGCCAAGGACCGGGTCGAACTGCTCGCGCTGCTCACCGGATCCGATCCGGTCGAAGGGCCGGGCCTGAAGGTGATCGCGGACGACGCCAAGGGCTCGGACAACACCGACGGCTCGACCGACCCGCGCCAGGCCGAGGCGGCGGCGAACGGCCGGATCCTGGACCGCGACCTCCAACGGCTGGTCAACGGCCTGTGGAAGGCCGGCGCCGAGGCCATCTCGATCAACAACCAGCGGCTGACCGCGCTGTCCGCGATCCGCGCCGCGGGCGCCTCGATCCTGGTCGACAACCGGCCGCTGGCGCCGCCGTATACGATCCTGGCGATCGGTGACGCCAAGCCGATGCAGGTCGAGTTCATGGTCGGCGCGGACGGGCGATATCTGCGCCAGCTCCAGGAGAACTACGGGATCCGGGTCAACCTGAGCGCACAGAAGAAGCTCAAGCTGCCCGCCGCGCTGGGCACCTCGTTGCGCTACGCGGACGTACCCGGCGGCCCGCCGCCCGCGAGCACGGCGCCGAGTACACCCTCGAGCCCGCCCGCGAAGCAGACCCCGGGCACACCGCCCGCGACGGCCACGGGCCGGAGCACGGCACCGCCGAGCGGTTCGGCCCCGCCGACCGGCTCGTCGATACCGTCGCAGAAGCAGACCGAACGAAAGGGTAAACAGTGATCGCGGTCCTCGGCCTGGTCCTCGGGGTCGTGGTCGGGTATCTCGCCCGACCCGTGATCCCGCACGAGCTGGAGCCGTACCTGCCCATCGCGGTGGTGGCCGCGCTGGACGCGGTCTTCGGCGGTCTGCGCGCACTGCTCGACGGCATCTTCGACGACAAGGTCTTCGTGGTCTCGTTCCTGTCGAACGTGGTCGTCGCCGCGCTTATCGTCTTCCTCGGCGACAAGCTGGGCGTCGGCGCGCAGTTGTCCACCGGCGTGGTGGTCGTGCTCGGCATCCGGATCTTCTCCAACGCGGCGGCCATCCGGCGGCACGTCTTCCGGGCCTGACGGGGAGTCACACATGGCCGACGAAACGGACGAGACGCGCGGGCGGCACGCCCGCCACGACGAGGATCCCCGCGACCTGGGCATCCCTCGCACGGCCGCGGAGCCCGCGCCCGCGCCCGAGCCCGCTTCCGGGCCCGGGCCGGTGCCCGAGCCCGAGCCGGAACCCGAGGCGGAGCAGGAGCCGGAGGCGCCGGCCGCCCGCAAGCCCACGGTCGAGACCCGGCGCCCGGTCGACCTCTATCACGAGGGCCGGCACATCCGGGAGCGGATCCGCGAGCAGGCCGCCGAGGTGACCTCGGAGATCCCGCCGATCACCGCGCCGATCCGCGAATCGGCGCGGGAGACACGGCAAACGCCCCAGGCGCCCCAGGTCTCCCAAGCCTCCCAGGCCTCCCAGACACATCGGGCGGCACAGGTGCCGCAGACGCCCCGGGCCGCGCGGGCGTCCGTGCCGCCCCTGGTGCCCGCGGCGCCCTCGCCCGAACAGGCCCGGGAGCGCGAGGTGTCCGGGCCGCGCGACCCCCTCGCGCGGCCGCACGCGGGAGCGCACGCGGTGGCGCGCGACACGCCCGGACCGGAAACGGATTCGAACGCGGTTTCCGAGCCGCACCCGCACGAGCCGGTCGACGATCAGCCGGGCCGCCGCAGGCTGCTCGAGGCGTTCTGGCCGCCGCGCGTGAGTCGGGCCCAACTCGTGGGCGCGGTACTGCTGTTCGCGCTCGGGGCGGGGTTGGCCATCCAGGTCCGCTCGAACACCGCGTCCGATCCGCTGCGTGGTGCGCGACAGGAGGACCTGGTCCGTGTGCTGGACGAACTCGGCGAGCGTACCCGGCGGTTGGAGGACGAGAAGCATCGCCTGGAGAACAGCCGCACACAGCTCCAGAACAGCAACGACCGGGTCCAGGAGGCGCGTGAGCAGAACGCGGCCAAGGCGGACGCCCTGGGCGTGCTCGCGGGCACCGTCAAGGCCAGCGGACCCGGTATCACCCTGACCATCACCGATCCGCAGCGCACGGTCAGCGGCGACGTGCTGCTGGACACGCTCCAGGAACTGCGCGCGGCGGGCGCCGAGGTGATCCAGATCAACGACGTGCGCGTGGTGGCCGGCACCTGGTTCAACGGCACGCCGCCCGGCGACATCGTGATCGACGGTACCAAGGTGCTGCCGCCGTACGTGTTCAAGGTGATCGGCAATCCGCAGGATCTCCAGCCCGCGTTGAACATCCCCGGGGGTGTCGTCAAGACCCTGGAGAAGAAGCAGGCGGGGGCCATTGTCACCCCCTCGCAGGAGGTGCTGATCGACGCCTTGCGGCCTGCGAACAAGCCTGGTTACGCTCGCTCGGCACCGGGCGCCGGTAACGGGTGAGCACACCTGACAGAATCAGTCCGCCGGTCGCCGTCGGTGCACACTCATCAGGCAAGAAGGGCAGGCTGTCCGCATGTACCCCGCAGATCTCGCGTACACGACGGAGCACGAATGGGTGCGCGTCATGGAAGAGATCTCCGGGACGGTGCGGATCGGCATCACCGAATTCGCGCAGGACGCGCTCGGTGACATCGTCTACGTCACGCTGCCGCCCATCGGCACCCGTGTCGTGGCCGGACAGCCCTGCGGCGAACTGGAATCGACCAAGAGTGTCAGCGACCTCTTCGCGCCGCTCGACGGCGTCGTGACCACCGTCAACGACGTGCTCGACGGTGCACCGGAGTTGGTCAACTCCGATCCCTACGGCGACGGTTGGATGTTCGAGGTACGCCTCGACGATCCCGCCGCACCGGCCGCGCTCTTGGACGCGGCCGCCTATCAGAACAGCCTGGGCTCCTGACGGCCCGGCGAAGCGGTAGGCAGTCCATCACCACGACCCACTCCTCCTGCCCCACGGGCGGGCCAGGTTCTCTCGGGGAGGTTCGCCCGTGAAGTTGTTCGCGAAATTGTTCGGTCGTTCCCGTCGCTCCGGCGACGCGCCGGCTGCCGATGCGGGGAGGTCCGGCAACCCGCCGGCCGCCCCGCCGACGATGCCCCCGGGCACCCCGTACGGGGCGTCCGCCGGCTCACCCCCCGCACCCGCTCCGCACCTGGGCGAGTCCGACGCGACCGCCGGGCATGTCGCTGTTGACCAGGAACACACGGCGCGCATAAGTTTCGGGCAACTCTCGACCGAAGGTCGAGGTGCGACCGGCACGGGTCAGGAGGCCGACGTGGTGGTGTGCGGCGCCTGCGGGCATCACAATCCGCCCGGTGGCCGGTTCTGCTCCAACTGCGGCGCTCGGCTGGGCGCGGGCGCCGAGCGCGCGTCCGAGCAGACCTCGACCATCTCGATCAGCGGCATCGAGGCGCTGGACGCGGAACCCGCGCCCCGTGAGATCCTCACCCCCGAGGCGCAGGCCGCGGTGGACGCGCTGCCGCCGGGAACCGCGCTGCTCGTGGTGCGCCGGGGCCCCAACTCCGGCAGCCGCTTCCTGCTCGACTCGGACCGCACCACGGCCGGTCGGCATCCGCAGAGCGACATCTTCCTCGACGACGTCACGGTCTCGCGCAAGCACGCCGAGTTCCGCCGCACGCCCGGGGGCTTCGCGGTCGCCGACGTGGGCAGCCTGAACGGCACCTACGTGGGCCGCGAGCGGATCGACGAGGTTCCGTTGGCGCCGGGCGACGAGGTACAGATCGGCAAGTACCGACTGGTCTTCTTCCCCAGCCGCCAAGGGCAGATCGGGTGAGTCCGGCGGCGGCCGGATCGGTCTCCTTGAGCATCGGCGGGGTGTTGACCCTGCTGCGTCCCGAGTTCCCGGACATCAGCATCTCCAAGATCCGGTTCCTCGAGGCGGAAGGGCTCATCGAGCCGCAGCGGAGCCCGTCGGGCTACCGCAAGTTCGGCCCCGCCGACATCGAACGACTGCGCTACGTGCTGCGTGTGCAGCGCGACCGTTACCTGCCGCTCCGGGTGATCAAGGATCAACTGGACGCGATGGATCGCGGGCTCGAACCGGCCGGCCCGACCCCGGCCGAATCCCCACGATCGCAGGACACCGAAGGCGATCCGGACTCGGCCGGTCGGGAGGGCACCACGGTGCTGCTCGACCGGCCGGGCCTGATCGCCGCGGCCGGCATCCAGGACACGGACCTGGCCCGGCTGGAGGAATTCGGCCTGATCCAGCCGCATCGTCCGCGACCCGGCGCCGCCGGCGACGGCGAGCAGGCGGTGGTCTACGACGGCGACGCGCTGGTGGTGGCCCGACTGGTGGCCGCGCTGGGCCGCTACGGCGTGGAGCCGCGCCACCTGCGGCAGACCAAGGCCGCCGCGGACCGTGAGGCCGCCCTGGTCGAACAGATCGTCGCGCCGCTCCTGCACCGCAGGGGCGCCCGCGCGAAGGCGGGCGCCGAGGAGACCGTGCGCGACCTGCTCGCGCTCACCTCGCGCCTGCACACCGTCCTGGTCACCACCGCGCTCGCGCCCCGCCTGGGCCGCTGACCCGCGTCGCCCGCGCCGCCGCCGACGGGCGCCGATCGGACCGCGAGGCGGACCGGGACGTGAACACAGGGCCACGAAGAAAAAACGACGAATCCCCGACCTATTCGGCCCCCGGGGATCGGTGACCGACAGCCGAGCGCGCTAGTGTGGCGATGTGAACGAGCTAGAGGTTGTGGGCGTCCGGGTGGAGATGCCCTCTAACCAGCCGATCGTGCTCCTACGGGAGACGGGGGGCGATCGTTATCTCCCCATCTGGATCGGCCCGGTAGAGGCGACGGCCATCGCGTTCGCCCAACAGGGCGTGGTACCCGCGCGTCCTCTGACGCACGATCTCTTCCGGGACGTGCTGGAGGCGTTGGGCCAGGAATTGACCCAGATCCGGATCACCGACCTGCGCGAGGGCGTGTTCTACGCCGAGCTGGTCTTCTCCGGCGGCGTGGAGGTCAGCGCGCGTCCGTCGGACGCGATCGCGCTCGCGCTGCGAACCGGGACATCGATCGTCGGCAGCGACGCGGTCCTGGACGAGGCGGGCATCGTGATCCCCAACGAGCAGGAGGACGAGATCGAGAAGTTCAGGGAGTTCCTGAACGACATCTCGCCCGAGGACTTCGGCACCACGAGCCAATAGTCGGCCCGCCGCGGCCGGGTGCACGTCCGAAACCGCCGACCGTCCCGCCCGCCGCTCCCGGCGAGGCGGTAGCGGACGGCGGTTTTTTCGCGTCCGGGACCGGTCGGCGCCCACGCGGGCCCGCCGGCGCGCCGCCGATCACGCTCGATCCGGCTCGATCCGCTTCGATCAGAGGCAAAGCGGCCAGACCTACCCCTGGGCAACCGGTTCAAACCACTCGTGCGAGCAGCGTCACTCGGCGTGCCGAACGGCCCGGTCGTTGACGCGCTGTTGGTGACTGCCTACCGTCGAAATCGACAGTTCCGGGATGACCCCTGCGCGTTGCACCTCGCCGCCTGCGGCCCGGGACTGAAAGAGACTCTCCGCGCCGTACTCGGGCGCGGGGAGACGAAAGGGAGGTCGGCGTGAGCAGCACCGGCGACATCACGGCGGCGGAACGCGCCCGCACGGCACGTCCTCTGCCGGCGACCGACCCCGGTGCGGGCCCCCGGCGGCAGGACGTCACGCCGCCCGGCACCCCGTCGGAGGACGTCGGTTACCGGGGCCCGACGGCGTGCGCGGCGGCCGGCATCACCTATCGCCAACTCGACTACTGGGCCCGCACCGGCCTGGTCGAGCCCACGGTCCGCCCGGCCCACGGCTCGGGCACACAGCGGCTGTACGGCTTCCGCGACATCCTGGTGCTGAAGATCGTCAAGCGGCTCCTGGACACCGGCGTCTCGCTGCAGAACATCCGGATCGCGGTGGCCCACCTGCGCGGTCGCGGGATCGGCGACCTGGCCGGGATGACCCTGATGAGCGACGGTGCCAGCGTGTACGAGTGCACGTCCTACGACGAGGTGATCGACCTGGTCCAGGGTGGTCAGGGGGTCTTCGGGATCGCCGTGGGGGCGGTGTGGCGCGAGGTGGAGGGCTCGCTCGCGCAACTCCAGGGCGAGCACACCGGCACCGGGGAACCGATCACGCAGGTCCATCCGGGTGACGAACTGGCACGCAGACGCCGGGACAAAGCGGTCTGAGGCGCCCGGGGCGGGTGGGAACCGGTTCGCCGGGCAGGACGTCCCCATGGACGTGATCCTTCGTCGGCCGACCCCGCCGCGCTCGCGGCGGGCCCAACGGCGCGGCTATCAGGCCGCCGTCCTGCTCACGGTGGCCGGGCTGGCCCCGATCACGGGGCTGCATCTGTACGCCGGGAACCGGGTCCGCACGGTGGCCGACGTGCCGCACGAGGACGTCACCATGGTGCTCGGCGCGGGTGTGCACGGGGACCGGCCGTCCGATCTCCTGGCCCGCCGGCTCGACGTCGCGCTCGCGTTGTACCGCGCCGGCAAGACCCGGGTGATCCTGGTCAGCGGCGACGGCGGAGGCAACCGCTACGACGAGACCAGGGTGATGCGGCGCTACCTCGCGGACCGGGGAATCCCGCGACACCGGATCGTGACCGACGAATCGGGATTCTCCACCTGGGAGTCCTGCATACGCGCCAAGCGCGTCTACGGGATCGACCGGGTCATCGTGGTCACGCAGAGCTTCCATCTGCGCCGTGCGCTCGGCCTGTGCCGGGCCGCCGGGATATCCGCGTACGGCGTCCCGGACGAGTCCTTCGCGTGGGGCCACATCGGGCCCACCGTGTACGGAACCGGTCGCGAGACGCTCGCCGCGATCAAGGCGACCGGGCAGATCGTGCTCAAGCCGGATCCGCGGGTGAAGGGCCCGGAAAGCGACGAGATCCGACGCGCCCTGAGCGGTTGAACGCGCGTTCTGTCGCACCCGTGCGTCATCATTGCCCGGTGTGAGACAGGCCCCGGGCATCCTCCATCTCGACATGGACGCGTTCTACGCGTCGGTCGAGCAGGTCGCGAAGCCCAGTCTGGCCGGCAAGGCGGTGATCGTCGGCGGCATCGGCGTGCGCGGCGTGGTGGCCACCGCCTCCTACGAGGCCCGGGTGTTCGGTGTGCGCTCGGCGATGTCGATCGGCGAGGCCCGCCGGCGCTGCCCCAACGCCGCCTTCCTCGGCCCGCGCTTCGCGCTCTATCGCCAGGTCAGCGACACCGTGATGGAACTGCTGCACCGCCTGTCGCCCCTGGTGGAGCCGCTCAGCCTGGACGAGGCGTTCGTCGATCTGGAGGCGGGCCCGCACGGCGGCACCCTGGACACCGAGCGGGTCACCGAGATCGCGGTGCGCCTGCGCGCGGACATACACGCGGCCACCGGGCTCACCTGCTCGGTCGGCGCGGCCACCTCCAAGCTGCTGGCCAAGATCGCCTCCGAGGCGGACAAGCCCGACGGGCTGTGCGTGGTCGCGCCCGGGACCGAGCGGGCGATGCTCGACCCGCTGCCGGTGCGCGCGCTGCCCGGGGTCGGCCCGGCCACCGGCGACGTGCTGCGCCGGGCCGGCCTGGACACCGTGGCCGACCTGGCCGCCGTCGACGAGAGCGAACTGGTCCGGCTGCTCGGCCAGGCGCACGGACACGGCCTGCACGTGCTCGCCACCGGGCTGGACGCGCGTCCGGTGGTCGCCGACCGGGACGCGAAATCGGTATCCGTGGAGGACACCTTCCCCACCGACCTGGTCGACCGCGAGCGCATCACCCGGGAACTGGACCGGCTCTCGATCCGGTGCGTGGAGCGGTTGCGCGCCGCCGGACGCTCCGGGCGCACGATCGTGCTCAAGCTGCGGCGCTACGACTTCAGCACGCTGACCCGCTCGGAGACGCTGCGCGGGCCCACCGACGACCCGGGGGTGGTGCGCGAGACGATCCGCCGGTTGGCCGCGCAGGTGGACGTCACGGGCGGCGTGCGGCTGCTGGGGGTGGGCGTCGGCGGGCTGGCCGACTTCGCCCAGCAGGACCTGTTCGGCACGGCCGAACCGGAACCCGCCGAGTCGCACGAGGAGGACGCGGAGGCCGACCGGGAGGCGCCGGCACAGGCCGCCCCGGAGCGGGTCTCCTGGTCGCCCGGCCAGGACGTGGTGCACGAGGAGTTCGGGCCCGGCTGGGTGCAGGGCAGCGGCGTCGGGCGGGTCACCGTGCGGTTCGAGGTACCGGGCGGAAAACCGGGCCGGGTGCGCACGTTCGCGATCACCGATCCCGCGCTGCGACCGGGGGAGCCGATTCCGCTGCCCGCCGCCGACGGGGGATAGCCCGGGTGATCCGGGGCAGGCGCCGGGCA
Source organism: Embleya sp. NPDC001921 (assembly GCF_053594475.1). Classification (NCBI taxonomy): domain Bacteria; kingdom Bacillati; phylum Actinomycetota; class Actinomycetes; order Kitasatosporales; family Streptomycetaceae; genus Embleya; species Embleya sp. NPDC001921. Next base: position 288,198 of record NZ_JBSFEO010000002.1, on the reverse strand, counting down.
GACGACTCCTCGGGGGTGTCCCGACAATGACTGATGTCAAAGAGCGGCCGGCGCGAGGGCAGGGTGCCTTCCGATCGGTTCGCCGCAGGCTCGGCCTGCCCGCCTTCCTGGTCACACTCCTGGTCGGCTTCATCGTGCTGGCCCTGGTGCTGGTCGGCCTGGTCAACCTGCTGCCCGGCAAATTCAATCCGTTCGGCGAGACCACCAAGGACCACAGCGGACCGGTGATGCTCAAGGCCGTGCAGGATCTCAGCCGCTACGAGGCGGTCAGCGGCACCTTCCAGGTCGTGGTGGACCTGGAGAAGGACGCGAAGTTCCTGCCGGACGCGGTCCGAGGCCAACGTACGCTGTTCGTCGGCGTCGGCCAGGTGGGTGGTTTCGTGGAGTTCGGCGGGATCGGCCAGGACGCGATCCAGACCTCGCCGGACAACAAGAGCGTGACCATCAAGCTCCCGCACGCGCGGCTCGCGCCCGCCGCGCTCGACCAGAAGAACAGCCACGTGATCGCCCAGGACAAGGGCCTGTTCGACCGCTTCGGCGACTTCTTCTCCAGCAATCCCGGCGATCAGCAGCAGCTCTACGTGCTGGCGACCAAGAAGATCGACGACGCGGCGAAGACCGCGGGACTGGTGGAGCGCGCGGAGCGGAACACCACCGGCATGCTCCAGGGGATGATGCGCTCGCTGGGTTACACCACGACCACTGTGACCTACGCCTAGTGCGAAGCCCCTGGTGGGTGTCACGCTGATACCGTTGTAGCCGCCCATTACGTTCGCGCGGGAGAGTCCTCGTGTCGTGCACACGAGGCGCCGAAGGAGCAACTCCTCCCCGGAATCTCTCAGGCACCCGTACCGCGTGGTCGTGGGCACTCTGGAAAGCAGGATCCGCGCGTGGCTCGCCGAGTCGGGTCGGATCCTCGCCGACGGTGCAAATCGCGCCCGTGGGAACCGGTCCGACCGGTACTCCGGGCGCGGTGAAGCTCTCAGGTACAGATGACAGAGGGGGAGGCCGGTGGACGCGCGACCCGCGTGTCCGTCCAGGAGCGATCCAGGAGGCCTTTCGCGATGACCCCGCGCACCCCCGCCCCGCGTGCTCACGCCGTACTCCCCTCCGGCCCCGGCTCGTTGACCGGCCTGGAGGCCGCGTCGCCGTTCACCGGCCGGCACATCGGTCCGGACACCGACGAGCAGGCGAAGATGCTCGCCGCGATCGGCTACGGATCCCTGGACGAGCTGACCGACGCGGCGGTGCCCGCCGCGATCCGCGCGCTGGAGGGCTTCGAACTGCCCGCCGCGCGCAGCGAGGCCGAGGTGCTCGCCGAGCTGCGCGAGCTGGCCTCCCGCAACAGCGTGCTGACCTCGATGATCGGGCTCGGCTACCACGGCACCTTCACCCCGCCGGTGATCACCCGCAACGTGCTGGAGAACCCGGCCTGGTACACCGCCTACACGCCCTACCAGCCGGAGATCTCGCAGGGCCGGTTGGAGGCGCTGCTCAACTTCCAGACCGTGGTCACCGACCTGACCGGCCTGGACGTGGCGGGCGCCTCGCTGCTGGACGAGGCCACCGCCGCCGCCGAGGCGATGACCCTGGCCCGCCGGGCCGGGCGGGCCACGAGCGACGTGTTCGTGGTGGACGCGGCCACGCTGCCGCAGACGATCGCGGTGGTGCGTACACGCGCCGAGGCGCTGGGCATCGAGGTCGTGGTCGCCGACACCGCACAGGGGCTGCCCGAGGGCGGCTGCTTCGGTGTGTTGCTGCAGTACCCCGGCGCCGACGGCCGGGTCCGCGACCTGACCCCGGTGATCGAGGCCGCGCACGCGCACGGCGCGCTGGTGGCGGTCGCCGCCGACCTGCTCGCGCTCACCGTGCTGCGCGCGCCCGGCGCGATGGGCGCCGACATCGCGGTCGGCACCAGCCAGCGGTTCGGCGTGCCGATGGCCTTCGGCGGCCCGCACGCGGGCTACCTGGCGGTCCGCGAGAAGCTCACCCGCAGCATGCCGGGCCGGTTGGTCGGGGTGTCCGTGGACTCCGACGGCGCGCCCGCCTACCGACTCGCGCTGCAGACCCGCGAGCAGCACATCCGCCGGGAGAAGGCGACCAGCAACATCTGCACCGCGCAGGTCCTGCTGGCCGTGATGGCCGGCATGTACGCGGTCTACCACGGGCCGGACGGGCTCACCTCGATCGCGCGCCGCACCCACCGGTACACCACCGTGCTCGCGGCCGGGCTGCGCGCGGGCGGCGTCGAGGTCGTGCACGGCGACTTCTTCGACACGATCACCGCGCGGGTGCCGGGCCGGGCGCGGGACGTGCTCGCCGCGGCCCGCGCCGCCGGGATCAACCTGCGCCCGGTGGACGCCGACCACGTCGCGATCACCTGCGACGAGACCACGCTGCGGGCGCATGTCGAGGGGGTCTGGGGCGCGTTCGGGGTCACCGGCGACGTGGCCGCGCTGGACGCGGACACCGCCGACGCGCTGCCGACGGCGCTGCTGCGCGACACCGAGTTCCTGACCCACCCGGTCTTCCACACGCACCGCTCCGAGACCGACATGCTGCGCTACCTCAAGCGGCTCGCGGACAAGGACTACGCGCTGGACCGGGGGATGATCCCGCTCGGCTCGTGCACGATGAAGCTCAACGCCACGGTCGAGATGGAGCCGATCACCTGGCCCGAGTTCGCGAACCTGCACCCGTTCGCGCCGGTCGACCAGGCCGCGGGCTACCTGGAGCTGATCGACGGGCTGGCCGACTCGCTGGCCCGGATCACCGGCTACGCCAAGGTCTCGCTCCAGCCCAACGCCGGTTCGCAGGGCGAACTCGCGGGCCTGCTCGCGGTCCGCGCCTACCACCACGCCAACGGCGACACCGCCCGCGACGTGTGCCTGATCCCCTCCTCCGCGCACGGCACCAACGCGGCCAGCGCGGTGATGGCGGGCATGCGCGTCGTGGTGGTCAAGACCGGTGAGAACGGCGACGTGGACCTGGCCGACCTGCACGACAAGATCGAGCGGCACCGGGACACGCTCGCCGTGCTGATGGTGACCTACCCGTCCACGCACGGCGTGTTCGAGGAGGGCATCGAGCAGGTGTGCGCGGCGGTGCACGAGGCCGGCGGCCAGGTGTACGTGGACGGCGCGAACCTGAACGCGCTGGTCGGGCTGGCCCAGCCGGGCGGCGCGATCGGGGCGGACGTGTCGCACCTGAACCTGCACAAGACCTTCTGCATCCCGCACGGCGGCGGCGGTCCGGGCGTGGGCCCGGTCGCGGTCCGCGCGCACTTGGCGCCGTACCTGCCCAACCACCCGCTCCAGCCCACCGCGGGCCCGGAGACCGGCGTGGGGCCGATCTCGGCCGCCCCGTGGGGCTCGGCGGCGATCCTGCCGATCCCGTGGACCTACCTGCGCCTGATGGGCCCCGACGGCCTCAAGGAGGCCACCCAGGTCGCGGTGCTGGGCGCCAACTACATCGCCAAGCGGCTCGCACCGCACTTCCCGGTGCTCTACACCGGCCCGAACGGCCTGGTCGCGCACGAGTGCATCATCGACGTGCGGGGGATCACCAAGGCCACCGGCGTCAGCGTCGACGACGTGGCCAAGCGGCTGATCGACTACGGCTTCCACGCGCCGACGATGTCCTTCCCGGTGCCCGGCACGCTGATGATCGAGCCGACCGAGAGCGAAAACCTGCGGGAGATCGACCGGTTCTGCGACGCGATGATCGCGATCAAGGGCGAGATCGACCGGGTCGCGTCCGGTGCGCTGCCCGCCGAGGACAACCCGCTCGGCAACGCGCCGCACACCGCCGCGTTGCTCGCGGGCGAGTGGACGCACGCCTACACCCGCGAGGAGGCGGTCTTCCCGGCCGGTGTGGTGCCGGCCGAGAAGTACTGGCCGCCGGTGCGTCGGATCGACGGCGCCCAGGGCGACCGCAACCTGGTCTGCTCGTGCCCGCCGATCGAGGCGTACGGCAACAACTGACCTCGACCGCGCGGCCCGCTCCCGATCGAACGCGCTTCGATCAGGGGCGGGCCGCGCCGTAGGTCAGCAGGTGGGCCACGGACGCGGCGAACCCGGGCTTGGCGGCCAGGTCGCTGCCCAGCACGCCGAACATCAGCGCGCCGCTGAGCGACTCGAAGAGCAGATCGGCGTCCACGTCCGGGCGGGCCTGGCCGCGCGCGATCGCGTCCGCCACGAAGGCCCGGAAGATCGCCCGGACCGGGTCCATCCGGGCCACGAGCAGTTCCTTGAGCTCGGGCTGGTCGCGGTACTCGGCGAGCAGCCCCGGCACCGCGCCCGCCGTCTCCGGGCGCCGGAAGGACTCCAGCGCGGCCTCGGCGAAGCGCAGCACGCCGGTCGCGAAGTCCTCGTGCGGCAACGGCCGGAAGCTCATCTCCCGGGCCGGGTAGACCGCCTCGTGCACCAGGTGCGCCTTGGACGGCCAGCGGCGGTACACGGTCGGCCGGGTGACCCCGGCCCGGCGCGCGACCGCGTCGATGCTGACCCGGTTGTACCCCTGCTCGGCGATCAGCTCGCGGGTCGCGGACAGGATCAGTTCGTCGGTACGCGGATCACGCGGGCGACCGGGCCGAGGGGTGCCGCCAGTGCCCATGGGGATGGAACTCCCAGTCGTCGCGCCGACATCGTTTCGCTGCGTGCTGCCGTTCGGACTGTACCGGGACGGCGGCCCGACCGGCCCCGGGCAGACCAGAGCCGGAGGTCGCTCCGAGGTGACCTCCGGCTCGTCAGGGCCGTGCGAACGGATCAGGCCGCCGAAACCAACCCCACAGGGGGTCGGTGCGGGGCGATGGTGCGTCCGTCCGGCAGCAGTTCGCCCGTGTCCTCGAACAGGACGACGCCGTTGCAGAGCAGGCTCCATCCCTGTTCGAAATGGGCGGCCACAACGGCGGCGGCCTCACGATCGGGACTGTCCGCCGGCGGGCAATGCGGTCGGTGCTGGCACATCCTCGTACCTTCTCGGTGTCTCTGCGCGGAGCGCGTCGGGCAGCCTTGCCCGGCAGCTCACAGTCTCCGCCTCGAAAGCGCCTCGCGCAGGACTTCTCGCGGTTCTCACCCGACTGCGTCCAAGATGTGACCACACGTGTGAACTCCGGGGTGTGATCAGCTGTCCGGAGCCCCCACGGCGGCCGGCCGGCGGGTGCGCGCGGCCAACACCTCGGCCAGTTCGGCCGCGGTGTATCCGCGCAGCGCCTGCACGCCGCACGGCGCCGGCGCGAGCGGGATGAGCAGGTCGACACCGCCCGCCTCGTCCGCCAGCCACAGCGCCACCATGTACATCCCCGGCACGTTCAGCAGGCGTGCCTCGTCCCGGCGGAGCAGGGTCTGCGGGAGCGCGCGGGCCGCCGCGGCGGCCGGTGCGGTGGCGACGGTGAACGGGCCCTCGACGAATCGGCCGACGCCGTGGCCGGACGGACCCGGGCGGACCTCGATGCCGCCGACGACCACGTCGCCGGACCACATGAGCCAGCGCCAGCCCACGGGGCGGGCGCTGCGCACGCCACGGTCGGCGACCAGGTCGAGCAGGTCGATCTCGAAGACGCGGTGCGGGAATCCGGCCGTGAGCGCGGCGTGATCGGCGCGGCAGTCGGCGGGAAGCGAAGCGCGGGATTCGAGCACGGCTCGGGCCGCTCGTCGGGCCGACTCGGGAGCCTCGGGCACACGCAGGACCATGAGACCGCCTCATTTCGATGCAGAGTCCAAAAACCCGGAGAATCCGGGGAGGGGAAAGCGGCGCTGTGCTGTGGGGAACCGGGTATCCGACCGGGGGACGACCCGGCGGCGTACAGAGGGACCCGGCAGGGCCGGTCAGCGCATTGTACCGAAACGGCTCCGAAAAGTAACGGTGTAATGCGAACTGACACCCGTTTGAAGACCTTTTGGACAGTCTCGATCAGCGGAGCGGTCCTCGATCAAGGGGGCGGTCCTGCTCGGGCGGCCTTGCTCGGGGGGCTCGGTCGGGGGAGCGGTTCCGGTCAGGGGAACAGCGAGGACATCACGTCGTCGAGGGTGACCAGGCCGAGCGGGGTCGCGTCCGGTTCGCCGACCAGTGCCAGGTGGGTACGCGAGCCGCGCATCCGGGCCAACAGGGCGGTCAGCGCGGTGTCCGGGCCGACGGTGACGAGTGGGTATACCGGTACCGAACCGTCCGGTTCGGGCGCCAGCACGTCGAGCACGTGTACGTAGCCCACCGGCCGCTCGGTCGCGTCCAGGACCGGGAAGCGGGACAGGCCGGTGCGTACCGCGACCTCCTCCAGGGCCGCCGCCGGCACCGGTCGGGGCAGGGCCACCACGTCGGTCCACGGCCGCATGACCGACGCGGCGGCACTGGAGTGCAGCGCCAGCGCGCCGGCGAGCCGGTCGTGCTCGCGCACGTCCAGCAGTTCGTGCTCGCGCGACTCGGCGAGCAGCGCCGGGAGTTCCTCGACGGTGTACACGCTGCGCACCTCGTCGACCGGGCGTACCCGGAAGGCGCGCAGGAACAGGTTGGCGACGTGGTTGAGCAGCCACAGGATCGGCGCGGTCAGGCGGGAGAACAGCAGCAGCGGCGGGGTCAGCCACAACGCGCACTCCTCCGGGCCGGCCAGCGCGATGTTCTTGGGCACCATCTCGCCGAGCACCATGTGGCAGAACACCACCACCGCCAGGGCGAGCACGAACGCGATGGGGTGCACCGCGCCCGCGGGCAGCCCGATCGCCTCGATCGGGGCGGCGACCGCGTGTGCGAGCGCGGGTTCGGCGACCGCGCCCAGACCCAGCGAGGCGACGGTGATGCCGAGCTGGGCGGCGGCGAGCATGGTGGACAGCCGGCCCATCGCGGTGAGCACCATCGCGGCCCGGCGCGAACCGGCCTCGGCCATCGGGGCGATCCGGGTGCGCCGGGCCGAGATCACCGAGAACTCGGCGCCGACGAAGAAGGCGTTGGCCGCGAGCAGGACCAGCGAGAGCAGCAGGTCGCCCATCAGGAGTCGGCCTCCATCCGCAGCTCGACCTCGTCGACGCGGTGCCGGTCCATGGCGGTCACGGTGAGCCGGCGGCCGTCCACGTCCACGTGGTCGCCGATCCTGGGCAGTCGGCCCAGACGGGCCAGTACCAGTCCGGCCAGCGTGCTGTAGTCGCCCTCCGGCAGCCGCCAGCCGCTGGCCTCCTCGACCTCGTCCGCGCGCAGCAGGCCGGACAGCCGCAACACGCGGGAACTGGGCACCCGTTGCGGCGGCGCGTCCGGCTCGTCCGCCGGGTCGTGCTCGTCGGCGAGGTCGCCGACCAGTTCCTCGGCGAGGTCCTCGGCGGTGAGTACGCCGGCTGTGCCGCCGTACTCGTCGACCACGATCGCCAACTGGGTCCGGCCCTCGCGCAGTCGTTCGACCGCGCGTTTGAGGTCCAGCGAGGTCGGGATCAGCACCGGGGCGCGGGCGATCCGGGTGAGCGGGGTGCGCGCGCGGTCGGCCGCCGGTACGCGCAGCGCGTCGCGGAACACCGCCACGCCGACGATCTCGTCCAGGTCCTGGCCGCGGACCGGAATGCGACTGTGGCCGCACTCGCGGGCGGTGTTCATCAGTTCGCTCACCGACGCGGTCGAGGGCAGGGTGACCAGCTCGGTGCGCGGGGTCATCGCCTCGGCGGCCTGCTTCTCGGCGAACCGCAGCGCGCGGTGCAGCACCCGGGCGGTGCCGGTCGGGAGCACTCCGGCGCGGGCGGAATGTCGGACCAGTTGGGCCAGTTCGTCGGGCGAACGAGCCGAGCCGAGCTCCTCCTGCGGTTCGATGCCGAGCTTGCGCACGAAGTAGTTGGCGGAGCCGTTGAGGAAGACGATCAGCGGTCGGCACAGCCGGGAGAAGCCGACCTGGAACGGGCCGGCGACGCGTGCGACGCCCAGCGGGCGGGCGATGGCGGCGTTCTTGGGCACGAGTTCGCCGAGCACCATCTGCAGGCCGGAGGCCAGTACCAGGGCGGTGAACCGGGGCAGTCGGAACGCCGCCTCGGCGAGGTAGCCGGCGATCAGCGAGGTCACGGTGATGCCGAACTGGGCGCCGGACAACTGGAAGGACAACGTGCGCAGCGCGTGCAGCACCCGGCGCGCGCCTCGGTCGCCGGCCTCGGCCCGGGCCGCCACGTCGCCGCGCTCGACGGTGACCAGGGAGAACTCGGCGGCGACGAACATGCCGTTGCCGGCGATCAGCAGCACGAGCAGCACGATGGCCAGAGTGGCGTCGATCGGGCGGCCTCCCCCGGGGTGCGGTTGGGTGTGGGCCTGGCACACATGCCCGGTGGGCGCGGGGGCTATTCACTGGGGTGTGGTGCGGAGGGGGTGTGGGGGTGGTGTCCTCGAACGCCGGACGGGCTGGACGGCTCGCACGGGCGGGTGAGGAGGTTGCCGTCGGGGGGTGTCCTCGAACGCCGGACGGGCTGGAGCCGGGCCGGGTGGGGAGGTTGCCGTTGGGCGTGGGGTGGGTTGAGCGGTGTCCTCGAACGCCGGACGGGCTGGAATCGGCCCGGGTGGGCCGAGGGCGACGTGGGGGCCGGATGACCGGGGCCCGAGATGGCCCGGGCGGCCCGAGGTGGCCGGGGGTGGGGTGGACTGGGTCAGGGGGTGACGAAGGTGTAGCCGGCGGACTTCAGTTCGGGGATGAGGCGGTCGAGCATGGCGATGGTCTGGGTGCGCTCGCCGCCGCCGTCGTGGCAGAGGATCACTCCGCGCGGGCCGATTTGGCTGTGCACCGTCTGGAGCATCTTGTCCACGCCCGGCTTCTGCCAGTCGTTGGTGTCCACCGTCCAGTGCAGCGAGCCCATGCCCAGCGACGCCGCGGTCTGGCGCACCTCGTCGGACCAGTTGCCGCCCGGCGCGCGGTACCAGCGCACGGGCGTGCCCGGGGACGCCTTGTGGATCCACTCCAGCGCCTCCTGCATCTGGGCGTGGATCTGCTCCGGCGTCTTCTTCTTCAGGTTGATGTCGTGCGTCATGGTGTGGTTGCACACCGTGTGGCCGGCGGCGACCACCTTGCGGACCAGGTCCGGGTGATCCTTGGCCTGCTGGCCCACCATGCAGAAGGTGGCCTTGACCTCGTAGCGGGCGAGCAGCGACAGGGCCTTGTCGGTCCACTCCGGCCACGGACCGTCGTCCAGGGTCAGCGCGACCACCTTGCCCTCGCCCTTGACCCTGGACACCAGCGTGGGATCCACCGGGAGCGGCGGCGCGGCGGGCGGGGTGGCCGGCTGCTGCGCGTTCGGATTTCCCGGCGGCGGCAGCGGGGCCTGTATCTCCTTGGGCGCGTCGGCGGCCCGGGGCGAGGCGGCGGCCTGCGACCATCGGCCGGCATTGCCGACATTCCAGATCAGCGCCCCGCAGACGAGTATCGAGATCACCGTGATCACGGCCTGGAAACGCAGTCCCTGTATGGGCATCGCCCGAACCGACCCTCGCACGACAACCCCCATAGATCTCGCCACGCCCGCCACGGCAGAGGACACCCTAGGTGATCTCCGAGAAGCCTTGAAGATCGACCGCCGAACGCGTCCTCGATGTGATCAGTGACGTGGTTCCCGGCCCCTTGGTTCCCCCCTGTGATTCGTCACGGTCGATCGGTAATGTTCCCAATGTCGGCCCGATGCATCGGTTTGGGAGAACGTCGGCGGGAACGATCAGGTCGTCCCGATCCGACAGGTACCGGATTGCGACCACTCGACCGGCTCCGCGGGAGCCGGGTTCATGGGGGAGGGCATTCATGGGCGAAAAGGTGGAGGTCACCGGGTTCAGCCGATCCGATCGGCAGCGCTACCGGCACAAATTGCGTCGCTGCCTGGAAACGCTGCAGCGCATGCTGGACGAGGAGCGGTTCGAGAGCGCCCGCAAGCTCATGGGCGTCGAGATCGAGCTCAACCTGGCCGACGCGGCCGGTCGACCCCGGATGAGCAATGCCGAAGTCCTGCGGCGGATCGCGAGCCCCGATTTCCAGACCGAGCTGGGCCTGTTCAACATCGAGGTCAACATTCCGCCGCATCGGTTGACCGGACCGGTGTTCTCCGAATTGGTCGAGGAACTGCGTACGAGCCTGGACTACGCGGACCGCAAGGCCGCCGAACTGGAGGCGCGGATCGTGATGATCGGCATTCTGCCGACCCTGACCGACGCGCACATGGCGTTCGAGACGATATCCGACAACGCCCGCTATACCCTTCTCAATGATCAGATCCTCAACGCCAGGGGCGAGGACATACGGTTGCATATCGAGGGCGTCGAGCGGTTGGACACGACCTCGACCACGATTGTCTCCGAGGCCGCGTGTACGTCCGTGCAGTTCCACCTCCAGGTCACTCCGGGGAATTTCGGCCCGCTGTGGAACGCGGCGCAGTCGATCACCGGGGTGCAATGCGGGATCGGGGCGAATTCACCGTTCCTGTTCGGGCGCGAGCTGTGGCGCGAGACCCGCCCGATCCTGTTCGAGCAGGCGTGCGACACCCGCCCCGAGGAGCTGATCGCACAGGGCGTGCGACCGCTGACCTGGTTCGGCGAACGATGGATCGACTCGGTGGTCGACCTGTTCGAGGAGAACCTCAAGTACTTCCCGTCGCTGCTGCCGATCTGCGACGACGAGGACCCGATCGAGGCGCTGGACCGGGGTGACGTCCCGCACCTGCGCGAACTCAAGCTGCACAACGGCACCATCTACCGGTGGAACCGGCCGGTGTACGACGTGGCCCGGGGCAAGCCGCACCTGCGGGTGGAGAACCGGGTGCTGCCGGCCGGGCCGACCGTGGTGGACATCATGGCGAACGCGGCCTTCTACTACGGCGTGGTGCGATCGCTGGTGGACGACGAGCACCCGGTGTGGGAGCGGATGCCGTTCGAGGTCGCCACCGAGAACTTCCACGCCGGCGCCCGGTACGGCATCGACGCGCGGCTGAACTGGCCCGGCCACGGCACCGTTCCGGTCACCGAACTGGTGCTGGAGGACCTGCTGCCGCGGGCCTACGAGGGCCTGGACCGGTGGGGGATCGATCCGCGCGAGCGGGACGAGTACCTGGGCATCATCGAGCAGCGCTGCCTGCTGCGCACCAACGGGGCGACCTGGCAGAGCGCGCAGTACCACCACTATCGGGACACCAAGGGCATGGACCGGTTGGAGGCGCTGCGCGCGATGACGCTGCGCTACGCCGAGCACATGCGCGGCGGGGACGCGGTGCACACCTGGCCCGTGGGCTGACGGCGACCTTATCCGCACTCGATACCGTGTGCGGGTGATCACCGAGCCCGAGCCCGTCCGGACACCCACCGAGCCCCGGCGCCGCGTGCTGCGCTCCGAAGTGGTGCTGGTGCTGGCTCTGTCCCTGGGCGCCTCCGGGGTCTCCTCGCTGATCTCCTTCCTCGGGTCGCTGACCGCGCCGGGCGGTCTGGGGCACAAGGCGGCGGTGCTGAACGGCTCGCGGGCGGCGGATCGGCCCTGGTTGGATCTGGCCTGGCAACTGTTCGGGATCGCCACCGCGCTGGTGCCGGTGTTCCTGGTGGCGCACCTGCTGATGCGCGAGGGCGGTTCGCTGCGGGTGCTCGGGGTCGACCGGGCCCGGCCGTGGTGGGACCTGGGCCGGGGGGCGGCGGTCGCGGCGGCGATCGGCGGGTCCGGCCTGGCGCTGTATCTGGGCGCGCACGCCGCGGGCGCGAATCTGACCGTGGTGCCCACCACGCTGCCGGATGTGTGGTGGCGCATCCCGGTCCTGGTGTTGTCCGCGATCCAGAACGCGGCCCTGGAGGAGGTGATCGTCCTCGGCTATCTGCTGTACCGGCTCGATCAGTTGCGAGTGCCGTGGGTCAAGGCGGTGGCGATCAGTTCGGTGGTGCGCGGCTCGTACCACCTCTACCAGGGCATCGGCGGCTTCTTCGGCAACGTCGTGATGGGCGTGGTGTTCTGCCTGCTGTACAAGCGCTGGGGGCGGGTGATGCCGCTGCTGGTGGCGCACGCGCTGATCGACATCGTCGCATTCGTGGGCTACGTACTGCTCGCGGGCAGGGTGGACTGGGTCCCCACGCCGTAGCCGGCCGCCGGGACGTCCCCGGGCCCGGGGACGCGCGTGAACGTGCGGCGAACATCGGGCACGGTGGTCGATTTGTGGACTCGTTGGTACGTCTCGAGCGCCTCGTTGGTGTCTGATGGTCATAGTGGGCAGACCCCTTCCGAGTGGGTTCGCCACGCACGGGCGCATATCGGGCGACACGGGGACGCAGGGGGTCGTATGGACAACCGGAGGCGGGTGGAGTTCTTCTCCACGCCGACGCCCATCGGCGGGCCGCCGCGCGGGCGGTTCGGATTGAACGCGCTGAGTCGGCATCCGGTGCGGATCCTGATGGTGGTCGGCGGACTGATCCTGTTGGTGATCGTCTTCTTCGTGGCGCTGCTCACGGTGGACGGCGGCGGCTCGGACGACAAGAAGCCCAAGACGGCGGGCACCGCTTCGGGCAAGAGCTCTTCGGCCTCGCCGAGCCCGGCCAAGTCCGGTACCGGAAAGGCGACTTCCGGTCAGACCCCGAACGCCGGGCCCAAGCCCGGGTCGATCGCGGCAACCGTGCACACCGGTGGCCGGCTGGTGATGTACAAGGGCACGTCGTACCAGTCGGACAAGGTCGTGCAGATCCAGACCGGCACCGAGGTGCGGGCGAACTGCCACGCGGAGGGCTCGATCGCCTACTACGCGGGCTCCTCCAGCCGCACCTGGGCGCAGATCGACGTCGAGGGCAAGACCGGTTTCGTCCCGGCGATATTCCTGGAGACCGGCGGCGACGTGAGCAAGCAGATCCCCGCCTGCACGAGCTGACGAATCGACCCGGGCGGCTGGGGAAGTGACCCCATCGGGTCGGTTGGATCACTAGCGTACGGCGGGCAAGGGCGGATCGACTTCGTATCCGGGGGAGCCCATGACCACGATCGTGTTCGTGCACGGAACCGGTGTGCGCGAGATCGCCGACTCGTCGACGGTGCGCGCGGTCACCGCGAACATCGCCGAGCGGCTGCCGGGTGTGCGGGTGGAAGTCGTGGACTGGGGGGACGCGTTCGGGGTCGAGGTGTCGCCGGCACTGCGCGCGCTGATCGGCATCGCCGATCCGGGCGAAAGCGCCGAGGCCGCCGAGGTCGACCCGGAGGAGGCCGAACTGCGATTGTGGGCGGTCCTCGAGCAGCACCCCCGGCACGAATTGCGCGAGGTGGCCGCGGGCCGGGACGGCGTGGACGCCGGCCGGCGGAGCGAGGCGGCCGAGGACCTGGACTGGGCGGTGCGGCACGACGTGGTGGGCATCGACGTCACGGCCGTGCTGCCGAAGGCGCCGACCGACTGGGCGCCGGTGTTCGCCGAGGCGGCGCGCGCCGTCGCCGACTCGGCCGAGTTCGCGGGTGTGGTCGACACGGTGGCCGCGAGCGCGGACTACGACGTGATCGGGCGGGCCGTGGTGGCGACCTTCGCACACGCGCTCGCCGCCCGTCCCGCCGGTGCGACGCCGTGGTCCCAGGAATGGCGCGACGCCCTGGTGGCGGCCGTGCGGGACGCGTGCGGCGGCGCCGCGGCCGGTGGCGGGCGGCTCACCGGAGCGCTCAAGGGCGGCCTGATGTACGCGAGTTGGCCGTTGCAGAACGCGCTGCGCGGCGGCACGCTCGGCGGCAGTGTGCCGCAGATCGGCGACATCCTGTACTACCAGGCGCACGGCGCGATCCTGCGCGCCTACCTGGCCGAGCGGATCTCCCGGGTCCCGGGGCCGGTGGTGCTGCTGGCCCATTCCCTGGGCGGCATCGCCTGCTACGAGACGTTGGCCGAGGCCCGCTCGCAGAGCGAGCCGGATCGGCCGCGCCACGCGCTGCCGCGGGTGCGCGCGTTGATCACGGTCGGCTCCCAGGTCGGCTATCTCGCCGCGGTCGGCGCGCTCGCCACGCATCCCGCGCACGGGGTGCGGCCCACGCACCTGTCCATCCCGTGGAGCAACGTGTGGAACGCGCGCGACTGGCTGTCCTTCCGGGCCGAACCGGTCTTCCCGGGCGCCGTGCGCGACGTCGAGGTCCGGGTGCGTCGACCCTTCCCGCAGGCGCACGGCGTCTACTGGACCTGCGGCGCGCTGTACGACGAGATCGCGCGCGTGGTGGAGGCCACTCGGTGACGGTGCACGCCCTGTTGGTCTGCGTCGAGCACTACCCCGAACACGAGGGAAGCCCGGACCACCTGCCGGGCGCGCTGGCGCAGACCCTGGAACTGGTGGAGTGGTTGTCCCGGTGCTGCGGGGCACAGCGCGGCGACATCACCGTGCTCGCGTCGGTGAGCGCGACCTCGCGGGCGACGGCCGAGCGGTTGCGCGCGTTCGTGGGCGAGCGCTCGATCCTGCTCGGACCGGGCGCCGAGCCCGGGGAGTTGCGGCCCGAGCAGATCGAGTCGGCGATCGCGGTGGCCGCGGACGCCTGGCGGGACGGGGACCGATTCCTGCTGCACTGGTCCGGTCACGGCTACCTGACCGAGCGCGGACGGCGCCTGGAACTGCCCGCGTGTCACCCGGTGGACGGCCCGCCCCGGCAGCGCGTGCTCTCGGTCGAGGACATGCTGACCCACTTCGGCTCGATCCCGCGTCGCGTCGACCAGTTCGTCGTCTTCGAGACCTGCGCCGACCGGCGCCGCGACCCTCGGGGCATCGTGCTGAACCTGACCGCGGAGGGAGCGATCGCCAAGTCGGCCAAGGCCCGGGTGTCCGCGGCCTTCGCCGCGGACGACGGTCAGTTCGCGCGCCGCCCGGGCAATCGGGCGGTCTTCACCCGGGCGCTGCTCGAACACCTGGCGGTCTGGGGGCCGAACGCGCTGACCGAGCGCGGCTTCAAGGAGGTGTTCGACGCGATCGACGCCGAACTGGCCCGCGCCGCTCCGGGCGGCCGGCCGCTGTGGCAGTCGCCGCGCTACCGCGGCCCCGGCGAGACCCGGTGGCGGACCGGCGAACGCGATCCGGAGGACCCGTTCGGCATCGACGGCCGCCGGCTGCTCGCGCTGCTGGCCGACCTGGAGATCGGCGCCGGCGAGCAGGCCGTGCTGCGGACCTACCTGTGCGAGCAGCACGTCCCCGAGTGGGTGGTCGCCGGCGACGACCTCGTCGCCTGGGGACGGGCACTGATGTCGCTGCCGGCCGCCCCCGGTCGGCATCCCGTCCGGCACCTGCTGGAGTGGCTGCACGCGTGTTGCCGACAGGTGCAGGTCGCGCAGTGGGCCGACCGGCTGCGCGAGGCCGGGCACATCGCGGACTTCGAACCGGCCCGGGTTCGGGTGCGCCAACCGCTGACCCTGGTGTTGTTCGTCCGCGAGGACGACCATTCCCCCGAGGACCGCGCGCTGGTCCGCTACGACACCGAACCGCAGTTCTACGTCGGGTCCGAGCGGTTCGCGTCGCCCCCGGGACCGGTCCCGGAACCGGTCCCGGTCCCGGGAGCGGGCCTGCCGGCCGATCGCCTCGGCGCTTCCCTGGCCGCATTCTATCTGGCCGTGCGAGCGCACTGGACGTCCCTGGACAAGGCCGGGATCCAGGTGGTGGTACCGACCGAACTGCTCAACGAACCCTTCGAGTTGACCCGGGTCGGCTCGGCCGAGGACCACATCGTGCTCGGTGAGCACCACGAGGTGGTGCTCCGGCCGCTCGTGCGGCACGGCATCGCCAGACCGATGCACTACGACACCTGGGCCGGCTCGGCACACCTGCGGACCAACCCGGCGCTACGGCACCTGAACCGGCACCGGTGCGGCCTGGGCGGTCGCGCGTGCGACAAGGAGGTGGTCGGCTTCCTCCAGGACTACGGCTGGCGGCACCGGCCGGGCGAACCCGGCACGGTCGAACGGGCCGTCGGCCGCGGCGACTGGGCGATGGTGTGGACGGACCGGACCACGTGCACCGACGCGTGCGCCGGAGCGAACGGCTCGAACGGCTCGAACGCGGTGTGTTCGGGCTCTCTCGTGGGTGAGGACCTGTATCGCATGCTCGATCGCGAGGATCGAAAGCTGGCTCAACTGCCTTCCACGGTGGCGCGGTTGCGAGGCACCCTGGGTCGCAAGGCCGCGTCGTCCGAGCGGGTCGTGCTGCTCTTCGACGATCCGGGCTGGTGCCCGTGGCAGGGGGCGGGGTTGCTGCGAAGCACTCCGAGGGCACAAGGGACGCGCCATGGTTGAGTCGACGGCGACACCGGGCGGGGATCGGGCCGACGGACACGTCGAGGTTCCCGCGCCGTGGTGGATCTATCACGGCGACACCGCGACCGCGGTCGGGCCGGCCGGGTCGGGAGGGGGCTCCGGTCCGGTCGCGGTCCCGCCGCCACCGCCGTGGCGCAGCTTCGGCATCGACGACGTCGACGCGGCGACCTTCGCCAAGCTTCCCCGCGATCGATCCGACGAGCCCTACGCGGGCGAGTTCTACGGCGACAAGCGGGTGTACGACCTCGTCAACGCCGCGATCTACCTGCGCCGCCCGCTCCTGGTCACCGGCAAGCCGGGCACCGGCAAGACCACGCTGGCCACCAGCATCGCGGCCCGACTGCGGCTGGGACCGGTGCTGCGGTGGGGGATCACCAGCCGGTCCACCCTGCGCGAGGGGCTCTACGAGTACGAGGTGCTGGGCCGGCTGCACGACATGAACCTGCGGCTGAAGGGCGCCCAGGGGAGTGTCCGACAGGACATCGACGACATCGGCGCCTACATCAGGCTGGGCCCGCTGGGTGACGCCCTGCTGCGCCGACCGCATCCGCGGGTGCTGCTGATCGACGAGATCGACAAGAGCGACGTCGACCTGCCCAACGACCTGCTGCACGTGTTCGAGACCGGCAGATTCGAGATCCCGGAACTGCGCCGGGCCCGCGTGGAGTCGGCACAGGTGACCCCGTGCGACGGCGATTTCGGGGATCGGGTCGAGGTACGGGACGGCATCGTGCGCTGTGCGGCGTTCCCGATCGTCATCCTCACCAGCAACGGCGAACGGGCCTTCCCGCCGGCCTTTCGGCGACGCTGCGTGCCGCTGGAGCTGGGGCCGCCGACCAAGGACGTGCTGAAGCGGATCGTGCGAAGCCGGCTGCGCGGGTACGTGGAGCTCGACGAACCGTTGCTGGACGAATACCTGGCCGCGGCGGAGCGGGTGGACGGGCCGCTGTTGTCGCCCGACCAGCTCCTGAACGCGCTCCAGTTGCGGGCCCGGATCCGGCAGTTGCCGGGTGGCGCGGATCGACCGCCCGAGAACGACGTGCTGGCCAAGATCCTCTTCCACGACCTGAACGGCGGGTGAGCGATGGCGCAGGCGGATCCCGTCGGGGTCACCGTCGACGCGGTCCTGGACTGGGCCTGGCTGAACGCGGCGATCACCGCGGCGGGCGAGCGACGTACGCCGGCCCAGACCCGGACCGCCCCGGTCGAGTCGGGATCGATCCCCGACCCGGGGGTTCCGGACGCACCGCCGCCGGGGCGAAGACGGGACGAAGCGGGGGACGGGTCGCGGTCGTGCGTCCCGGGCGGACCGGACCCGGGGACCACGCACGCGTACACGGTGGCCTCCGAAGAGGTGGAGTCCGTCGAGCAGACCGGGTCCGGCGGCACCCGGACGAGCGGTCTTCCGGTGCCCGCGTGGCTCGGCAAACCCCCGCCGCCGGCCGCGTCCGTGTTGCCCGACCGATTGGAACTGGCGCGACTGCTGCGCCGGTTGCGGCACTTCGGCCCGGCACCGGACTCGGTCGTGCTGGACGAGGACGCCACGGCCAAGCACGCGGCGTTCACCGATCTGATCGTGCCGGTCCTGAACCCGGCCCGGGAACGCTGGTTCGAACTCGCGCTCGTCGTGGACGGTTCGGCCTCGATCGGCCCGTGGCGCCGATTGCTGGCCGAGTTCACCCGGCTGGTCGGCGGGCACGGCACCTTTCGTTCGGTGCGCACCTGGACGCTGGACACCGAGTCGGCGGGTGCCGCCGTGCTGCGCACCCCGTTCGGCACGGTGAGCCCGACCGCCGCGCCCGTGGGTCCCGTCGGCCGACGGATCGTGATGGTGATCAGCGACGGTGTCGGCCCGGCCTGGTCCGATCCGCGCACCTCGGCGATGCTCGCGTCCTGGGCCGGGCAATGCCCGGTGGTCTTCCTGAACCTGCTGCCCAGGCGGTGGTGGGACCGCTCGCGCATCCCGCTCACGCCGGTGGTCTTCCGCGGTCACGGTGTGGGCCCGGGACGCCGGGCCGGCTTTCGGCTCCGGCACACCACGCGCTGGCTGCGCCCGTCCGAACGGGTCGCCATCCCCGTGATCGGCCTGCATCCCGACGGCCTGCGACCGGGCGACGCGGCGGACGCGGCGGCCGGTCGCTGGAGCGAGTTCTCCCGCTGGACCCGGATGATCACCGACGACCGCGGGCGCGAGTTCGCCAATCCGGCGTGGGTGCTCGATCCCCGGCCGTCGGCCCGGGACGCCGAGCCGGTCGTCGTGCCCGCCGAGGACGAACGCACCCCCCGGGCACGGCTCGCCGAATTCCGCGCCGGCGCTTCCCCGGCCGCCGTCGAGCTGCTCGGCAAACTCGCCGCCGCGCCGATCAGCCTGGCCACCATGCGGGTCGTGCAGTCCACGGTGCTCGAGGCGGAGGATCCCGCCTTCGCGGCCGAGGTGTTCCTCAGCGGCCTGCTGGTCGAATCCGCCGAGCGCGACGACCACGAGCGCGGGGACAACGCCGAGTACGACCTGGACGAGAGCGTCCGGGAGACGCTGCTGACCGCGATGAGTCGGCGCTCCGCCCTGGAGGTCTACTTCCGGGTCGCGGAGTTCGTGCACGATCGGCTCGGGCACGCGGAGTTCGACTTCCAGGACCTGCTCACCGCGCGCGAGCCCGCCACCGTCGGGCTGATCGGGCCGCGCAGCCGGTCGCTGGCGCGAGTCGGCGCGACGCTGCTGTATCGACTCGGCCCCGACTACCAGCACCGCGCGCGACGGCTGGAGGCCCGGGCCAACGGCCCGATGCTGCGCCGACGCGACCTCGTGCACCGGTGGACCCTGCGGATGGGCGACTGGATCCGCGCCCGGCCGATCGTGCTGGACGACCTGATCCTGGTGCAGGACACGGCGGGCAACCTGGTCGGGCTTGATCCGCTGACCGGCCTGGCCCGATGGCCCACCGTGGCGGGCGGCGCCACGCGGTGCGCGCCGGTGCTCACCCCCGGGACGGTGTGGACGGGCACCGAGTCCGGCACGGTGTGTCGCTACGACCTCGCCCGCGGACAGGCGATGTCGCCGCCGGTCGAGGTCGGGATCGGGGCCGTGGTCGCGCTGGCGCCGATCGGCGCGCGGGACGTACTCGCGACCACCCTGGACGGCGGCGTCGCGCTGATCGGCGGCGCGGACGGGCGGGTGCGGGCGCGGCCCGCGGACGGCTCGGGCGCGCCGGTCGGCGTCTGCGCCCGGGACGGGTGGGGCGCGGTACTCGACCGCACCGGGCGAGCACGCGCGTGGCACCTCGATCGGGACCCGGAAACACCCTCGTGGGAGGTCGGGTTGCCCGGTGCGGCGCACGGCGCGCCGATGGCGGACCACACGCTGGTGTACGTGCCGCTGGCCACCCGGGGCATCACCGCGCTGCGCTGGGACACCGGGGATGTCGCATGGTCGACCGACCTCGCCGGCGGCGTGGTGACCGCGCCCGAGCCGGCGGCCGGGCGGGTGCTGGCCGCGACGCCGGACGGGCTCGTGTACGCGCTCGACGGCGCCAGCGGGGAGGTGCTCTGGCGCAGCGTCGACGTGCCGCAGCCGGAGTTGCGGGTGACGGTGGTCGGCGCGCTCGCGCATGTCGCGGGTGCCGGCGGTGGGATTCGCACCTACGACGCGGACACCGGCCGTCGGTTGGCCGAAATTCGTTCCGATTCGGGGGTGTTCGTGGCCGGCGGCGCGCACGGGCAACTGATCCTCGCCGGCCTCGACGGCACGGTGACCGTGCTGGAAGGGCCGCTGGTGGTCGACTGACCGCCCGTGGCATCACCCGTGGGTGAGGGTCCGATCACAACCCGGCGGAAACACCTCGACTCGGCCACGCGCGGGACTACGATCGGCCACTGCGGGTAAGTCCTCGTCACTGCGAGCAGGCCTGCCCGGCGGGAGCCACCGCCGCCCACGAGCGCGCCGCCACCGGCCGGCGACTCCCGGGTCGGGCCTGCCGAATGGGACGAACAGGGGGATTCGTGCCAGGAGTTCAGCCACGGATGAGCAACTCGGGGCGGGCGGTCCGACGGGCCCGGGTGCGGTGAACGACCACGGCGGAGCCCGCGAGGTGGTGTGCCCCGTGTGCTGGGGCGTGATGCCGCCCGCCGGGCCGTGCGCGAGCTGTGACTGGCCGCCGCCAGCGCCGGGACCCACCGCCTATCAGGACGCGGCGCGGGCGTTCGACCACGCGGCCGCGATCCGGGTCGCGCACGCGCGCGGGTACGACGGCGTTCCCGACGACCTCGCCAAGCTGGTCCGGCACGGCCCGGTGCGCTCCGATACCGCGTTCCCGGCCGCCGAACCGCTCGCGACGTCCGGGCGGGCCGCGGCGCTGACCCTGCTCACCGCGCTGACCGCCGGCGAACTGGACCTGTTGTTGTTCCTGGAGATCGGCACGCGCCACCTGTCCACCCAGTGGGTGACCATCGACGAATACGGCTTCGTCCGGGTACCGGCACGGAACTGGGCCCGCCTGGAATGGCGCGGCGCGGTGCCGTGGCTGCCCGAGGACGCCGCGGCCCGGGACCTGACCCTGGCCGGCGGGGTGGGCCGCAGCCCCGCGGTGGGCACCGCGCAGACGCCCGAGCCGCTGGGTCCGCGAGCGCGGCGCGAACTGCGCCGGACCTGGGCCGGTTCGCTGGCCGAGTTGCGCGCGTCGGCCACCGGTCGCGCACGGCAGGCCTGGGCGTTCGTATTGGTCGAACGCCGACCGGACTGGACGTGGTGCGCGCTCGCCGCGGAGCTCGTGCACGAGATCCTGCCGCCCGCCGCGGTGCTGCGGGGCGGTCCGTACGCCGCCGAGGAGGTCGAACTGCCACGACTGGTCGAGCGGTTGGCCCTGGACGTGCCGGTTCGGCACGCCGTGCACCTGGTCGGTGTGGATCCGGGCCCGGACGGGCCGGGCCGAGAACGTCGGGACGTGCTGCTCGAACGCGGCGCGATACCCGGCACGGCGGGCGCGCCGCTGGCCGAGGTCACCCTGGGGCTGCGCGGTGGCGCGGTGGACGGGCACGAGGTGGCGGTGGTCGTCGCGGACTCGGCGAATCCGCGGCAGTGGTCCGAACTGGAACGCGTCAAGGTGGTCGCCCCGCCGGGCGAGGTCCGGTTCACCGTGGGCATGCCCACCTCCGGGCGATTGCGGTTCACTCCGGTGTCCGGCGCCGCCTGGACGGTGGCCGAGGGGCCCGCCGAGATCCGCCCGGTGGCCGCGGTGTCGCGCGGCCCGGCGCCGCCCCGGCCGCACTGGCACCGCGAGCGCACGCTCTGCGACCTGCTGTGCGCGGTCGAACTCGGCGGCGAGCCGAGCTCGACCCGGGCCCGACTCGACCTGGTCCGCGCGCTGCTGACGGCGGCGGGGCGCGCGGGAGACGACACGCCGTGGGGACGCGCGTGCGTGGTCGGCTACGACGACCACCCGCAACCCTGGCGCTCCGGGCACGATCCGCTCCGGTGGGTCGACTTCACCGACCCGGACGCGGCTCGGGCCGCGATCGCACACTGGACCGGCTCCGCGATCGTGGACCCCCATGCCGCGCCCCTGGAACACGTGTTCGCGCTGTTGCGCGGGAACGCGCTGGACTGGTCGCCGCACCGGCCCACCCTCGTGGTGACCGTCGGTCGACGCGGCCCGCACCCCTACATCGCGGGCGCCGACCCCGCCCGCTCGAACAACAGGCACCACTGGGACGTGGACCTGATGGCGATGCGGGCGGCCCGGCCGGTACGGCACCTGCTGGTGATCGACGACACCGGGCACGCTCGCTCGCCGGCGTCCCCGGCCACCGTGCGCACCCTGAGGGCGTGGCGCCTGCTGGGCGCGAGCGGATGCTTCACGCTGGGCGGCTGCACCCCCGCGGACCTGCTGCGGTTCGGCCACGACGCGGCCACCGACGCGGGCGGCCCGCCGCTGCTGCTGAACCTGATCGCCCGGCCCGGCGGGACCGGGATCGAGGTCGGTACGAAGGAGGAGCGCCGATGACCGAACCGAGCGTGCGCGCGGCCGATCCGTCGTTCGAGGACGCGGAGCGGGGTCCCACCGACGGCGTCGTGCGGGAGAAGCGGATCGCGCTGTGGGGTGCGCGGCGCTCGGGCCGCACCACGTTCCTCGCGATGGTCGAGGACGCCGCCGCGGAGACCCGGCGCCGCGTCGAGGAGGGTGTCGACGCGGGACACCACGTCCCCGGCTGGAACGTCTTCGGCGCGGACGGGGCCACCCTGGCCTTCGTGGAGAAGTCCCGCGCCTTGCTTCGGGCGGGCACGCTCCTGCCCGAGTCGATCACCTCGAACGACCCGGGCGGGTCGAGCCACCCGGCGCGCTGTCGATTCCTGTTCCGTCGCCGCCCGCGGACCCCGCTGCTGCGCCGGTTCGCCGACCGCACCCGATTCGTGGCCACCGTGCACGACCTGCCGAATCTGGCCGAGACCCGAGCCGAGGCCGTGCAGCCCACGCTCAACGAGTGCACGGGCCTGATCCTCCTGTTCGACCCGATCGGCGAGGCCGGCCACGGTCTCGACGACCTGACGAGGCTGCTCCGCGAGGCCTCCGCCGTGCAGCAGCCGCGGATGCCGTCCGTGGACCTGCTGCCCCTCGAACTCGCCGTGTGTGTCACGAAGATCGACGACATGCGGTTGTTCAGGGCGGCCAGATGGGGAGCGTGGACGGAACTCGACCGACACGGTCGGATCCGGATTCGCGACCCCAAGGCGTTCTTCCACTGGTTGTGCGACCCGGCGGGGCCGTTCGGCGCGTCGGCCGCGAACAGGCTGCCGCCGCTGCTGGAGCGGCACTTCGACCGCATCCGCTACTACGCGACCAGCTCCGTGGGCTTCTTCAGCCCCGACGGCGTGCCGATCGACCCGGAGAGCTGCCGCAACCTCACCTCGGACCGCACGCGCCTGGAGGGCCGGCCGCGACCGCAGGGGATCGTCGAGCCGATCCTGGCGATGCGGGCCACGCGCTGGGCCAAGGAGGGATGAGCGATGTCCCGACCCCGACGGAGCCCCGACCACCGGGCGATCCGCCGCGTACCGCCCGGCGTGCGCGTGGCGTCGCCGGCACTTCTCCCGCTTCGCCCGCTCCTCCTGCTCCCGCTGTTCGTCCTGCTCCTGGTGATCTGCGCGCCCACCGCGACCGGCGCCCGGCCGGCCGACGATCCCCGGTCCGCCGAACCGGAGGCGGCCACCTCGCGACTGCTCGACGAGCTGGGCGTGGACGCCCAGCCGGCCGACTTCTACATCGTCCTCGACGTGTCGACCTCGATGCTCGACGACGGCAACTACGACGCGGCCAAGGCCGCGCTGAAGGACTTCCTGCCGGCGGTTCCCGCCGGCGACCGGATCTCGGTGATCAGGTTCGGCGCGAGGACCACGACCCACCTGCCGTTGACCAAGGTGCCGCGGGGCGACCGGGAGATCGCGGCGTTCCTGGACTCGCTGCCCAGACCGAACGACACCGAGAGCGACTTCGGCGCCGCGATGGTGTCGGTGTCCGAGATCATCGCCAGGGACGACCGGGCCGTGTTCGGGTACCGGCCGCCCACCGTGATCGTGGTGCTCACCGACGCCGAGTTGTACGCGCCGGACAATCCGGCGTTCGCGAACGCCAAGGCACCCGGCTGGGCGACGCTGAAGCACGAGTACGCGAAGGCGGTCGAGCGGCGCGGCCCGATCGACGCCTACGCGCTGCCGCTCGGCGACAACGCGCGCGGCGTCAACCTGATCGCCGAGGTGTTGCCGCAGGCGCAGACCCTCAGCGGTACCGTCAGCCAACAGGCCGCGCGGCTGCGCGCCCTCGAACACGAGGCACGCAAGCGCAAGGGCGTCGAGCTGGTGCGGGCGGACAACACCGCGACGGTCCGGGCCACGTTCGGCCCCGGACCCGCGTCCCGGCCCGGCGTACGGCCGTCCGACGCGGACTGCGCCGACTCGACGGCCCCGGTCGGGCCGGTCGATCTGTCCACGCGCACCGTGCTGTGCCTGACCCTGACGACGACTTCGCGCCACATCTCGACGACCGTCACCGATCTGCGCACCGGCGACCCCGAGTTGGACCGGGGGCTGCCGCGCACCCCGATCGTCGTGGAACCGGGCGTGCCGCGCCGGCTCCCGGTGGAGTTGCGGGCCCGGGACCGGACCCGATCGGACCTGTTCGGCAGGTCGCGCGACTACACGGCCGCCACGACGCTGAGCGGGACCGTCACGGCCACCCGGGCCGCCGAGTTCGCCGCCCTGCTGCGTCTCGACGGCCCCTACACGGCCCCCCGTCTGCTCGGCGGCGAGCTCGACTACACCGGCCGGGTGCGCGGATCGGTCACCTGGTGGGTGTGGGAGTCGATCGCGCTGACGCTGGTGCTCACGGCGGCGACGACGACCGCGATCTGGCGGCTGTTCCCCAAGGACGCCTACCTCGAACTGAGCCTGGAGGACCGGCGGCACACCTTTCCCGAAGCCGCCCCGTTCCGGGTCCGGGGGCTGCGGCACCGGTGGGTGCACGAGCCCCCGTCGTCGACCGGCGCCACCACGACGTTCCTGGCCAGGGGGCGTCGGCCCCGAGCCGGTCGGGGCGTGACCGTGACCGCGCGGCACGAACACGGCGGCGTCGTCGACACGGCCCGGCGGCGGTTGCGCGTCGGCGAGAGCACCATGCTGTTCGGCATCTGCGTTCGCACACTGCCCCGACCGGCACCGGCCGCACCGGCGGCTCCGGTGCCGCCCCGACCGTCCGTCGTTCCCCCGTCGCCCGGGCCCGATCCGGAGATCGAGGGGTCCGGGGGGATGATATCGACCGATCCCGGGGAACAACCGAAACCGGTGGAGGCAACGGTCACCCAGCCGCCGAACCCCCGGCCGCCCCGCTGAACCCCCGGCGGGACGACCGGCCCCGACCGCGACCGGTATCCCGCGCACAGAAAGGTTCACGTGGACGCGACCGACCGACACGACCGCCCCCGCGAGACCGCGGGCACGTTGCGGGCACATTGGGCCTGGTACCACGACGGTGCGGTGCCGGCCTGCAGCGCGGGGCCGGAGCGGCGGGCGCACTTCGAGCGGCTGGTGCGACCCACGCTGGACGAGTACGCGCCGCCCGGGTGGGTCGGGCTGACCAGCACCGGGCGCGAGGACCCGTTCGTCGCGATGACCCTGCGTGATCCGGACGGCGTCCGCTACTTCACCGCGCCGTACGCCGAGATCGCCGCCGCCGGCGCCGGCTACACCGCGCTGTGGCTGGCCTTTCGCGGCATCGAGCTGCCCACCGACCGGGAACGACCCCTGCGGGTGCGGCTGCCCGGCCCGCCCGCCGAGGTCGCCGTGCGGGCAGGCGACTTCGAATGGCTCGCCGGGGTCGCGGCGGCGGTCCTGGCAGGCCCGGTGGTGATCACCGGCGGGGATCGACTGGACACCCGGGCCCGGCTGGAACTCCTGGACCGGGTGGCCGCGTTGCTGCCCTACGGCTGCCGCGCCGGACTGCGGTTCGCGACCTCGATGGGCTCCACCGGGCGGCTGCGGCCCCGGCTCGCGTTCGGCCGAGTGCCCGCGCCCGGCACGGTGCGGGTCGCCCTGGACGGTGTGCCGGCGGTGCCCGACCTGCCCGCGGCCCGGGCCTACCTGGGCGAACTGACCACGCTGCGCCGCCGGATCGGGCTCGACCCGCTGGTCGTCGCGCTCGCGACGCTGCGCGACCCCGGGACGCCCGCCGCCGGGGACCACGTGCTCGGGTTGCTCGCCGAGGCGGGCGCACGGGCCGGTGCCGGATCGCCGGCGGGGACGGGGGCCGGGACGGGGGCGGGCACCGGGGTCGACGCGCGGCGCTCGGCCGCCGCGTTCGTGGGCGCCGCCGCGGCCGGCCCCGCGGCGCGGGCGCCGGCGACCGAGGCCCGCCCGCCGTCGGTGCTCGACCGGTTGTTGAGCGGGGAGACCACGCTGTCCGGTCCGATCGCCGAGCGCTGGCGGGCGGAGGACGGCGACGAGGTGACCCGGGACATGGCCGCCGCGCTGCGCGCCCGACCGGCGGGCCTGGCGGTCGGCTGGAACACCGCGGTGGCGGCCGGGCGCGGCGATCGGCTCGTCCACGTCCTGCTCGGCCCGGTCCCGCCGCTGCTGGCCGACGCCACCCCGCCCGCCGGCACCGCCGCGCGGGCGCCGCGCGGCGCGGATCCCACCGCCAACGGCGCGGGCCGGGCGGACGGCGACGCGATATCGCCCGAGGCGCTGGTCGCCGACCTGTGCCGGTTGCTCGGCCCGGCGCCGACCACCGATGTGCCCGCGCTCTACGACGCGCTGTGGAACCACCCCGTGGTGCTGCGCCGGCTCCTGGACACCTCGGGAGCGGACCTGCGCGCGTGGCTGGAGGTGATCCGGCCGTGGGACGACCGTGCGCCGGAATGGCTGGCGCCGTACGCGCTGTTGGCGGGCGAGCGGCTGCGGCCCGCCGAGATCCCGCCCGCCGAGGCGGTGTTCACGCTGCGCGTGGCCGGGCACACCGACCAGGCCACGATCGCCGCCGTCCTGCACGACCTGTGGCCCACCCTGGTCCCGCTCACCGACCGCCGCGCGGATCCCGCCGCGCAGGGCCTGGCCGCGCTCCTGGGCGGACCGCTCGGACCGCAGGCTCCGGTCGCCGCCCGGGTGCGGGCGGACGTGCTGCGGCTGGCACTGGGCGGCGCGCCGACGGACGGGCCGTACGTCGCGGCGGACCTGCTGGCGCTGCGGCACGAGCCGGTCGCCGAGGGGCGCTTCGCCGGGTGGATCGCCGCGTTGTTGCGGGCCGTGCCGGTCACCGCCGAACTGCTCGGCGAACTGGTCCGCGCCGGGGATCCGGCGGTCACCGCCGCGGTCGCCGACGCGGTGCACGCCGACGCCCGACTCGCCGAACTGCCCGGTCTGGACAACGCGTGGTGGGCGGCGGTGGCCCGGGCCCGACCGGAGTTGGCCGCGCGCGCCGCGAGCGGCTGGTTCCGCGACGCGCTGCGCGGGGTGAACGCCGACGCGGCGGCCCGGGTGTGGGCGGGCGAGATCGTGGACGGCCCGGCCCGCTCCCGCCGCGACCTGTACGCGCACGAGGTCGGCCGCTGGTGGCACGGCGCGCCCGACCGTGAGCGCGACCTGCTGCTGCCGTATCTGGAGCGGGAACTGACCGCCCGCGGACCGACCCCGGCGCAGGCCCGCGAGGAGCTGCGGGCGATCCGGGTGTTGATCGCGGGGCACATCTGGGGGCCGGAGGCCGCACTGCTGATCGTCGAACGTGAACAGGACGAATTCGACGCGTTCCGCCGCCATCTCAAACAGCTGCGGACCGCGCTCAAACACGGCGACGGGCTGCGCGCGCTGGCCCTCCCGGTGATCCTCGCGCTGCTCGCGCTGTCGGCCGCGGTGCCCGCGGGCGACGCCGCGGCGGCCCCGCGACCGGCGGCGGCCGTCACCGCCGAGCCGCCCGATCCGTACGGCGCCGAGCGGCTGATCGCGAGCCTGGGCGCGGATCGGGAGAGCGTGAACTACGTGATCCTGGTGGACACCTCGGCGTCGATGAACCGCACCGGGCGCTACGCCGCGGTCCGCACGGCGGTGACCACGTTCCTGGGCCGGCTCAACCCGCGCGACCGGGTCTCGTTGATCAGCTTCGACGCGACCGCGACCGAGTACGGAAACGGCCTGGAACCGGTCACCGACCCGGCCGCGATGGCCGAGCGGCTGCCCGCCGTACGTGCCCCGGACCCGCCCGAGAACGGCCCGGCGGGCAGCCCGCCGCCGATTCGGGCGGAGGTGCCCAGCGACGTGAACGCGGCGCTCGACCGGGCGCTGACCGTACTGCGCACCTCCGCGCCGAACTCGGTGAACGGAGTCCTGCTGCTCACCGACGCGGCCCGCGACACGGTCGGCCCGGACCTGCGCAAGGACTTCGACCGGCTCGGCGAGGAGGGCCGCGGCATCGCGGGCTTCGCGATCCCGCTGGCCAGCGACAGCAGCGCGGGACCGGTGCTGCAGCGGGTGTTGCCGGACACGAAGGTGCTCCGGGACAACCCGGCCGACCCGGGCACCGGCCTGGCCCAGGCCCGGACCGGCCTGCAGTTGCGCGGCGCCGCCCGGATCGTGGAGGCGGACAGGGACAAGGGTGTGCGGGCGACCTGGCTGATGCCTCCCGCCGAGCAGCCGGACGCGCTGGACTGCCGGACGTTCCAGCCGGTGCCGTCGAACACCCGACTGGACCTGTCCTCGGGCCGCGAACTGTGCCTGCGCCTGGTGGCGACCACGAGCCGGGTACCGCTCCAGGTCACCCGGCTGCGGGTGGACGGCGTCGGCGTGGTCGGCCTCAAGGACGGCGCGCCGCTGCTCGCGCCGGGCCAACCGGTCTACTTCTCGGTCAACCTGGCCGCGCGTACCCACCGCACCGACGGCATGTGGGCGGACGCCGGCCACTACGAGGCGAAGGCGCGGGTGGCCGGCGAGGTGCGCACCCCGCTGGCCGAGTCGTTCAAGGAGCACCTGCCGAACACCCGCGTCGCGCTCGGACCGGAGGTGTCCGGGGACGATCTGCTCTATCGGGGCGACGAACGGGTGGACCTGAGCTGGTGGCCGTGGCTGCTGGTGGGCCTGGGCACGCTCGCGTTCGTGGGAGCCGTGTGGTTCGGATGGTCGTGGATCCGCCCGCGTGTTCGACGTCGTTGGGTACGGTGACGGGTATGCGGATTTTCGTCGTGGACGCGTTCACCGACCAGCCGTTCCGGGGCAATCCGGCGGGAGTGTGCCTGCCCGACCCCGCACATGCCGAGGACGTCGCCTGGATGCAGTCCGTCGCGGCCGAACTGCGGCACTCCGAGACCGCGTTCGCGGTGCCCCACCCGGGCGCCGACGCGGACTTCGGGCTGCGCTGGTTCACCCCGCAGACCGAGGTGGACCTGTGCGGGCACGGGACGCTGGCGACCGCGCACGTACTCTTCGGGCAGGGTCTCGCGGACACCTCGCGGATCCGCTTCGCGACCCGCAGCGGAGTGCTCGGCGCGTCGCTGGACAGCGCCGGCGTGGTCCTGGACTTCCCCGCGTTGCCGCCGCGCGAGGTGCCGGTCCCGTCCGATCTGGGCCTGGCCCTGGGCGTGGAGCCGATCCGGGTGGCCGCGGGCGGTGACGACCTGCTGGTCGAGGTGGCGTCCGAGGCGGTGGTACGCGCGGTGGACCCGGATCTGGGGATGATCGCCGCGCTGCCGTATCGGGCGGTGATCGTCACCGCGGTGGGCGCGGATCGGGCCGACTTCGTCTCGCGCGTGTTCGCGCCCTCGGTCGGCGTCGACGAGGACCCGGTCACCGGGTCCGCGCACTGCGCGCTCGGCCCGTACTGGGCTCCGCGGCTGGACCTACGCCGGATGACCGGCGCGCAGTTGTCCGCGCGCGGCGGCACGATCGGCGTGGAACTGGTCGGCGACCGGGTGCGGCTGTCGGGCAGCGCGGTCACGGTGCTCGAGGGCGACCTGGTCGCGGGCTGACCGGGGCGGGAGGCGCGAGCGGTCGGCCGTCGCGGCCGATCGAAACGTGGGCCTGCTCGACTCCGGTCGGAAAACGGCGGTGGATCATTGCGCCCGCCATTGCTAGCGTGCGCGGACCAACCGATCTGACGCATCGTCAGTAAACCCGGGAGTCGCGCCATGTCCGACGCCATCAGCTACAACGCGTCCCACCTGGGCCTGTGCGTCACCGACCTGGACCGCGCGCTGCGGTTCTATCGCGACGGCCTCGGCTTCACCCCCGTGGTGCGCTACGACGTGGGCAACGAGGTGGCACACACCCTCGAGGTCGAGGGCGACGTGCGTCTGGTCTCACAGATGATCGCCAAGGCGGGCATGGTCGTCGAACTGCTGCACTACGCGTCGCCGGACCCGCTCGGCGAGCCGTCGCGGCGGCGCAACCAGCTCGGGCTGACCCACCTGTCCTTCATCGTCGAGGACGTGGACGCCGCCGCCGCGCGGCTGGTCGAGTACGGCGGCACGCTCCTCGCCGACACGCGCGCGAGCCTGCCGAGCGAGACCGGCTCGACCGAACTGGTCTTCCTGGCCGACCCGGACGGGACCCGCATCGAGTTGATGCGTCTCGACGGCTGACCTTCGGGCGCGAACCGGCGAGGACCGTCACGGACAGGCACGGACCGGCGCAACCGGCCCGATCCGGGGCAGTGCGGCGCGGTCGTCCCGATCCGGGGCAGTGCGGCGCGGCCGGCCCACCCTCGGGCCTACCCGAGCGTCTCCATCAGCACGTCGCGCACGCACCGCCGCAGCCACGCGTGCCCCAGGTCGGCGTCGTTGCGTGGATGCCAGGCCAACCCCATCGGCAGCGCCGGCAGTTCCAGCGGCACCTCGAAGGTGCGCAGCCCCATGCCCTCGACCATCGACGTGATCTGGCCCGCGACCAGGCCGACCAGATCGCTCGCCCCGAGGATGAACAGCGAGGACGGGAAGGTCGGCGCGGCGCCCACCACCCGCCGTTCCAGCCCGAGTTCGGCGAGTGCCGTGTCGACCGGGCCGTGCATCCTGCCCCGACGCGAGACGATCAGGTGCTCGGCGGCGGCGAACCGCTCGGGCGTGCACCGACCGCGCAGCAGCGGGTGGCCGGCCCGCACGCAGGCGACCATCCGGTCCTCGAAGAGATGCTCGGTGAGCACCTCCGGCGAGGTGGTGTCGATCACGCCGACCTCCAGATCGGCGACCCCCTCGCGCAGCGCCGGAGTGTCGACGTGGCTCTCCGCGAGGAACTTCAGTCGTACGCCCGGCGCCTCACGCGCCGCGCGCGCGAACAACTGCGCGCCCCACGCGGCGGCGAAGGCGTCGTGCGACCACACGGTGAAGGTGCGCGACAGCGTGCCCAGGTTCACGTCGCCGGCGGCGGCGAACAGGGTCCTGGCGCGTTCCACGATGGTGCGCACCTCGGCCCGGATGGCCAGCGCGTGCGGCGTCGGCACCATCGAGCGGCCGGCCCGGACCAGGACCGGGTCGCCCAGCGCCTTGCGGATCCGGCCCAGCGTCCGGCTCATCGCGGGCTCGGACAGGTGCATGCGCCGAGCCGCACCGGAGACACTGCACTCCTCCAGGAGCGCGTCCAACGCGGTCAGCAGGTTGAGGTCCATCCCGGATTGCGTCACACGCATCCTTTCCATGCAAAACATGCACTGGAGTCAATCGGTTGCTCAGCCTACGGTGAACGGGTCCGGACACGCAGTCCCCGCAACATCCCTTCCTCCTTCGTCGGTCAGCTCCTGGGGGACCCATGTCCACGCCCGTCCTGGGCACGTCGGCGCCACGCGCCGGCGGTGCCGAATCCGAATCCGCCGGCGCGTCGCGCGCCGTGCTCCTCGCGATGTGTGCCTGCGTGCTGGTCGCGCAGAGCATGGTCGCCGCGATCAACCTGGCCATTCCGCAACTGGCCGCGTCCCGGTTGCATCCGTCCGCCGACAGCATCCTGTGGATCGTCGACGCGTACGTGATCGTCTTCGCCGGCCTGCTCATCCCCGCCGGCGCGCTCGGCGACCGCTACGGCCGCAAGGGCGCGCTGCTCGCCGGGCTCGGCGTGTTCGCCGCCGGTGCCTGCGTCAGCGCGCTCGCCACGAACTCGGCCACGCTGATCGCCGGCCGGGGCGTCTCCGGCGCGGGCGCCGCGCTGATCATGCCCGCGACCATGTCGATCCTGATGCACGTCTTCCCGGCCGAACGCCGGCCCCAGGCGATGGCGTCCTGGACGCTCGCGGTCGGCCTGGGCGGCCTGCTCGGCAACGTCGGCGGCGGTCTGGTCCAGGAATACCTGCCCTGGCAGGGCCTGTTCTGGATCATGGTCCCGCTGGCCGCGGTGCTCGCCGCGATCGTCCAGTGGGTGACCCCGCGAACCGCCACCCACCCGGCCGCGCTCGACCCGATCGGCTCCGCGCTGCTGATCACCGGCCTGGTCGCGGTGTTGTACGGGATCATCGAGGGTCCGGAGTTCGGGTGGGGCTCCACCCACGTGATCGGCGGCTTCGCGCTCGGCGGTCTGCTCCTGGGCGGCTTCGTGGTGCACGCGCTCCGTGCCGAACACCCGCTGCTGGACCCGCGCGTGTTCAAGTCCGCCAAGCTGCGGGCCGGCGTGCTCGGGATCGGCGCGAGCTTCTTCGGACTGTTCTCGCTGTTCTTCATCAACGCCCAGTACCTGCAATACGTGAAGGGCTTCTCGGCGCTGCGCACCGGCTTCGCGATCATCCCGCTCACGGTCGGCATGGCCCTCGCGCCCAAGATCGCGGTCAAGGCGCAACAGCGGGTCGGTACCCGGCCGTTGGTGGTGTTCGGGCTGGGCCTGATCGGGATCGGGCTGCTGTGCATGGCGACGGTGGACGCACGCACCCCGTACGCGGTGTACGCCGGGTTCCTGCTGGTCCTCTCGGCGGGCATGGGGCTGTGCGCGCCCGCGCTCTCCTTCGGTGTGGTCTCCGAACTGCCCAGGCACCAGGCGGGGTTGGGCTCCGGCCTGAACACCGCCGCGCGCGAGGTGGGGGCGGCGCTGGGGGTCGCGGTGTTCGGCACCATCCTGGCCGGCCGGTTCTCCGGTCAGCCGGCCGCGGAACTCGCCCGGACCCGGGGCGCGGAACACGCCCGGGTCGTGGACTCGTTCACCGACGCGATGTCGGTAGGCTTCCTGGTCGTCGGCGGCCTGCTGCTGGTGGCCACCGCCGTGGTCGCGATGGGCTATCGCGACCGCGCGGGCGCATCGGCCGACTCGGGTGCTTCCGGGAGGACCGCGTGAACCGCGAGACGCATCGGCGGCGAGGCCCGATGGGCCGGTTGCTCGACCGGGTGTCCCTGTCCGCCACGATCGTCGAGACGGAGTCGATCGCGGCTCGGATGCGACGGATCCGGATGCACGACGACGCGCTGCGCGGACTGTCCTGCCGGCCCGGACAGCAGGTTCGGGTGCATGTGAACGACGTGCTCTCGATGGCGGGTTGGCGCCAGG
This sequence comes from Embleya sp. NPDC001921, assembly GCF_053594475.1. Lineage (NCBI taxonomy): Bacteria > Bacillati > Actinomycetota > Actinomycetes > Kitasatosporales > Streptomycetaceae > Embleya > Embleya sp. NPDC001921. The sequence continues at coordinate 255,015 of NZ_JBSFEO010000002.1, read as the reverse complement.
GGCCGGGCAACCTGCTGCGCACCTACTCGGTCTGGAGCAACGACCCGCGGGCCGGGACGCTGGACCTGTGCGTGCTGGACCACGACGGCGACGCCGGTCCCGGAGCCGCGTGGGGTCGGGCGGCGCGGCCCGGCGACCGGGTCCGGTTCGGCCGGCCCGAGGGCGGCTTCGTGCTGCGTCCGGAGGCGCCCTACCACGTGTTCGTCGGCGAGGAGACCGCGTCGGTGGCGCTGGGCGCGATGATCGCGGCGGTGGGGCCGGCGGTGAACGTGTACGGGGTGATCGAAACCGCGACCGCGGCCGACCGGCTGCCGATACCGCACGCCGAACGGCTCACCTGGCTCGAACGCGGCGACGCGTCGGCGGCGTCCTCGGCGACCCTGGCCGACGCGGTGGGCCGCCTGGCGCTGCCCGCCACGCCGGGCGTGGCCTACGTGGCGGGCGAGGCCAAGACGGTCAAGCTGGTCCGGGACCGCCTGGTCGCCGACCACGGTTGGGGCCGCAGATCGGTGATCACCAAGCCCTTCTGGTCCCCGGGCCGAACCGGCATGGACTGATGCCCGGGACGCCCGCGCTCGCCCCGTGGCGCCGGCCGGGCCGTCCTCGGCCCGGCCGGCGCCCACCCTTCCCCGCGTTCGGGTGCCGCCCTACAGCGCGAGCAGCGCCCGGATCGGGCGGGTCGGGTCGCTCAACGGGCGCAGCGCCAGCCGGATCAGCGCGAGCGGATTGTCGTCGCCGGCGATCCGGTTCGCGCCGAGCGCCCCACAGGACTGGCACTGATGGATCAACTGCCACTCCCCGTCCGGCCGAACGGACATGCTCAGCACGGTCATCCGGCCCCGACAGTCGGCCGCCCGATCACCGGGGACACGGCGATCCAGGTGCAGGCTGGTGAGGCAGTGCGGGCAGTGGTTGCGATGCGCCGTACCGGGGGCGAGCAACGGCACGTCGAGTCGACACCCCACGCAGCGGAACGCGTCGCCGCGTCCGGTCCGCCCATGGGTGACGTCCTTGTACCGCTGCGGGCGCCGGTCGGCCGGTCTGCGGCGGGCCACCGTCACCACTCCCCGAACACTTCGAGCGGGAAAGGCGGTTGCGCCAGTGGCCGGACGGCCATCCGGACCAGGATGAGCTGGTTGTCGTCCGGAGCGATCGGATTCGACGTCAGTTCGTCGCACCGGATGCACCGGTGCACGATCATCCAGTCGCCGCCGCGCAGCACCGCGATCGAGATCGGCGACATCCGCGCCGCGCACTCGGACGGTCCGCCCTCGACGCGGTCGAGGACGTGCCGGGAGTGCAGGCAGCTCGGGCAGTGGTTGCGCCGGCCGCCGGCCGGGTCGACGGTGGTCACGGTGAGGCCGCAGCGGACACAGGTGAAGGTCTCGGTGCGTGGTGGGATGCTGTGTTGTCTACCGGAATTGTTGTTGCCGTTGGACACTCGGAAATCTCCTTGCCGAAGGCGGAAGCGAAGGCAGCAAGGAAGCGCCGAGCGGTCTCGGAGGGGTCGTCGACGCGGTCCGCCGCGATGTGCGCGTGCGGACCGGTGGGCCCACCGGGGGGATCAGCGAGCGTCGGGGAGGTCCCGGAGGCCGGATCCGACCGCGGTCATACGAGGCGCGCTCGGCGCGGAGACGGGCATCAACACCTGATTTCCGAAGCGGGTGGAGGTCCGCGGTCGCGCGGATCGGACCCGGCGAACGTAACAGCGGGCGCGGCGACGGAGCCAACGATTTTCGCCGGGCGGGGCGGCGGGCGCAGTCGCGTTCGGGGCCGCGTCGGGCCCGCGTCGCGGGTTCCGCGTCCGAGGCCCCTCTCGCGGGCCGAATCGGCCCTGCCAGACTGGGCCGATGATCGTCAGACCCGCGCACGCGGCGGACCGGGCCGGATTCCTCGCACTGGCCGCCGAGGTCGAGCACTGGTTCGGACCGATGGTGGAGGAACCCGGATTCCACGCGGCGCTGGACGAGCACATCCGGACCGGCCTCGCGCTCGTGGTGCCCGCCGACAGCGGACCCGGCCTGCTGGGCGGGCTGCTGTTCGGCGCCGAACCGCCGGTGCACCACGTGCACTGGCTGGTGGTGGCAAGGGCCGCCCGGGGGCGGGGCGTGGGCCGTGCGCTGATGGCGGAGGCGACGAGCCGGTACGTACGCGGGCCGGGCACCGTCGAGTTGATCACCTTCGGGCCCGACCACCCGGGCGCGATCGAGGGCGGCTCGCGCGCGTTCTACGAGTCGCTCGGCTTCGTGCCGGGCGAGTCCGCCGATCCGGGGCCCGAGGGCGGTTCGCGGCAGGTGTTCCGGCGCACGGTCGGCTGAGCGCCGACCGTGCGCCGCCGCCCGAGCGGGGGAGACCGGTCGGGCGGCGGCGACGCGTCGGGTTCAGCGGTGGATCACACCACGCCGAAGGCGTTCATCGCGTCGGCGACGCGCAGGAAGCCGGCCACGTTGGCGCCCAGCACGTAGTCGCCCTCGTGACCGTACTCGGCGGCGGTGCTCAGGCACGTGTCGTGGATGTCGCGCATGATCGCGCCGAGCCGGGCGTCGGTGTCGGCGAAGCTCCAGGACGTGCGGGCCGCGTTCTGCGCCATCTCCAGGGCGGAGGTGGCCACACCACCCGCGTTGGCCGCCTTGCCCGGCGCGAACGAGACGCCCGCGGCGCGGAAGACGTGCACCGCGTCCGGTGTGCACGGCATGTTGGCGCCCTCCGCGACCGCCGTCAGGCCGTGTTTGACCAGGTGCGCGGCGGCCGGGCCGGTCAGCTCGTTCTGGGTCGCGCACGGCAGCGCGACATCGCACGGGACCTCCCAGACCGAGCCGTCCGGCACGTAGCGCGCGTGCGCGACCCGATCGGCGTACTCCGCGATCCGGCCGCGCCGGTCCAGCTTGATCTCCTTGAGCAGGTCCAGGTCCAGGCCCTTGTCGTCGACGATGTAGCCGGTCGAGTCGGAGGCCGCCACGACGCGGGCGCCGAGTTCGCGGGCCTTCTCGATGGCGAAGATCGACACGTTGCCCGAACCGGAGACCACCGCGCGCCGGCCCCCGAGGTCGTCGCCGCGCGCCGCCAGCATCTCGGCCAGGAAGTACACGCAGCCGTAGCCGGTGGCCTCGGTGCGCACCTGGGACCCGCCCCAGCCCAGCCCCTTGCCGGTGAGCACGCCGGACTCGTAGCGGTTGGTGATCCGCCGGTACTGGCCGAACAGGTAGCCGATCTCACGTCCACCGACCCCGATGTCACCGGCGGGAACGTCGGTATGTTCACCCAGGTGGCGGTACAGCTCGGTCATGAACGACTGGCAGAAGCGCATCACCTCGGCGTCCGAGCGGCCCTTGGGGTCGAAGTCCGAGCCACCCTTGCCGCCGCCGATGCCGAGCCCGGTCAGGGCGTTCTTGAAGATCTGTTCGAAGCCGAGGAACTTGACCACGCTCAGGTTCACCGACGGGTGGAAGCGCAACCCGCCCTTGTACGGGCCGAGCGCGCCGTTGAACTCCACCCGAAAGCCCCGGTTGACCCGGACCCGACCGGCGTCGTCGGTCCACGGCACCCGGAACAGCACCTGGCGTTCGGGCTCCACGAGCCGTTCCAGGAGTGCCGCGTCGGCGAGTTCGGGCCGCCTGGTCAGGGCCGAGGCGAGGCTTTCCAGCACCTCGTGCACCGCCTGGTGGAATTCGGGCTCTCCGGGATTGCGGCGCTGCACCTCGTCGAAGGTGGCCGCTGCCGGGCCGGTCAGTTCGGCGAATGCCTGGAGACTCATGGATGGTTGTCCTTCCGTCGACGGGGCGCGTCGCGGGCGATCGCGTGCGGTTACGCTATCCGGCTTCGGGGCCTCCTCGATCCACGGCGGACCTTCGGGTGGAGAAGAGGGAACGCCCTCGTTTCCCGCGGCACCCCACCTGCGATGCTGCATTCCGTGTGGCCCAACAGAGTTGATGCAGCGTCACGTCGAGTGGCGGCCCTGGCACTGGTATTCCTGGTGACCGCGTGCGGGAGTGGCGGGGCGGACGGCGCCGACGCGCGTTCCGCGCCCCCGTCCCGGTACGCCCCGGTGGAGGTCGGCGTACCCGATCCGGTGCTCGCGCCCGCCGTGTCGGCGCCGCCGTGCGACCCGAGTCGGAGCCTGACCCCGAGCACCCCGCCCCGGCCGGGCGGCACGATGCCGGCCGGTTCGACGATGCGGGCGATCCAGGAGCGGGGCAGGCTGGTGGTCGGCGTCGACCAGAACACCCGGATGTTCGCCGCGCGCAGTGCGGCCACCGGGGAGTTGGAGGGCTTCGACATAGAGCTGGCCCGGGAGGTGGCGAAGGCGATCTTCGGCGACCCGAACCGGATCCAGTTCCGGACCATACCGCCCGGTCGCCGGATCGACGTGCTGGTCGGCGGCCAGGCGGACATGGTCGTGGACGCGATGACGATCACCTGCGAACGCCGACAGCAGGTGGAGTTCTCCGGCGTCTACCTCGACGACGCGCTGCGCTTCCTGGTGCCCAAGGGCACGAACGTGAACAGTCTGGCGGATCTGGCCGGAAAGTACGTGTGCGTGTCGGCGAACACCACGCCCGAACGCCGGGTGGCCGAGTCCAAGGCCCGGGTGTACGCGGTGGCGGACCGGACCGACTGCCTGGTCGCGCTCCAGGAGGGCCGGGTGGCGGCGGCGTACACCAACGCGTCGCTCCTGGAGAGCCTGCGCGAGCAGGACCCGTGGTTGCAGGTGGTCGGCCCGACCGCCGTGGAGGAGGTCAAGGGCATCGCGGTGCCCAAGGGGCAGACCGACTTCGTGCGCTTCCTCAACGGTGTGCTGGAGCAGCTCAAGAGCAGCGGCCGCTGGCAGGAGTTGTACGACAAATGGCTGAGTGCGGCGCTCGGCCCGGCCAAGCCGCCGGCCACGACCTACGGCGGATGACGGCTGTGGCAGCGGTTACTGACGATGCGTCAGGTCGCTGCTACGTTGCCGCCATGTTCCTTTCGCTCGGACTGCCCACGCACCTGGTCGAGGCCGGCGCCGATCTGATCAGCGCCGAGGCCGTGATGGAGATGTCCCGCGCGGCCGAGTCCGCCGGGTTCGACGCGGTCTTCACCACCGACCACCCGTTCCCCGGCGACCAGTGGCTCGCCCACGGCGGCCACCACACGCTGGATCCGATGGTCACGCTGTCCTTCGCCGCGGCGGCCACCACCCGGCTGCGGCTGCACACCAACCTGTTCGTCCCGGCGTACCGCAACCCGTACCTGTCCGCGAAGATGATCTCCTCGCTGGACGCGCTCTCCGCCGGTCGGGTGATCCTGGGCGTGGGCGCGGGCTACCTGGAGCCCGAGTTCGCCGCGCTGGGCGCCGACTACGCGAACCGCAACGACGTGCTGGACGACGCGCTGCGGGCGATGCGCGCGGCGTGGACCGGGGAGAGCGTGGCGGGCAACACCATGCGCCCGCGCCCCGCCCAGCCGCGGATCCCGATCTGGGTGGGCGGCAACAGCAAGCGGGCGATCCGCCGGGTGGTGGACCTGTGCGACGGCTGGCTGCCGATGCCGGCCCCGGCGGGCGCGTCCAAGTACCTCAAGACCCCGGGCCTGGAGACGCTGGCCGACCTGGCGGCGCGGCTGGACTACGCCCGCGAGTACGCGGCCTCGGTGGGCCGCACCGACCCGATCGACATCACCTTCATGCCGCGCGGGATGAGCATGTTCGACGGCGACGGCATCGACCACGAGGCGATCGTCGCGGACCTGACCGAGCAGGCCGAGGCCGGGGTGACCGGGGTGACGCTGACCCTGCCGGCCACGTCGCGGGAGCAGTACCTGGAGCAGACCGCCGCGTTCGGCGAGCTGGTCGTGCCGCACGTCAAGAAGCTCGCCGTGCGCCCGCTCCTGGCCTGAGGAACGCCGAGGGCCCGACGCCGATCGGCGCCGGGCCCCGCGGTCAGCGTCGGGTCACCGGCCGGGTCACTGCCCGTAGGACCCGATGAATTCACCGATCCGGGTGATCGCGTCGGTCAGGTCGTCGACCTGGGGCAGCGTCACGACGCGGAAGTGGTCCGGCTGGTGCCAGTTGAATCCGGTGCCCTGCACGACCAGGATCCGCTGGCTCTGGAGCAGGTCGAAGACGAACTTCTCGTCGTCGACGATCTTGCACACGTCCGGGTCGATCCGGGGGAACGCGTACAGCGCGCCCTTGGGCTTGACGCAGGTCACCCCCGGGATCGAGATCAGCGCCTCGTACGCGGCGTCGCGCTGGGCGTGCAGCCGGCCGCCGGGCAGGATCAGGTCGTTGATGCTCTGGTAGCCGCCGAGCGCGGTGGCGATCGCGTGCTGCGAGGGCACGTTCGCGCACAGGCGCATGTTGGCCAGGATGTTCAGGCCCTCGATGTAGCTGGTCGCGTGCCGCTTGGGGCCGGACAGCAGCAACCACCCGGAGCGGAATCCGGCCACCCGGTAGGCCTTGGACAGGCCGTTGAAGGTCAGGCACAGCAGGTCCGGCGCGAGTGAGGCGAGCGGGACGTGCACGGCGTCGTCGTAGAGGATCTTGTCGTAGATCTCGTCGGCGAGGAGGAGGAGTCCGTGCCGGCGGGCGAGCTCGACGATGCCTTCGAGGATGTGCCGCGGGTAGACCGAGCCGGTCGGGTTGTTCGGATTGATCACCACGATCGCGCGGGTGCGGTCGGTGATCTTGGCCGCGATGTCGTCGAGGTCGGGATACCAGTCGGCGCTCTCGTCGCACAGGTAGTGCACCGGGGTGCCGCCGGACAGGCTCACCGCCGCCGTCCACAGCGGGTAGTCCGGCATCGGCACGAGCACCTCGTCGCCGTTGTTCAACAGCGCCTGGAGAGCCATCACGATCAGCTCGGAGACGCCGTTGCCCAGATAGACGTCGTCGACGTCGACACCCTCGATACCGCGCGTCTGGTAGTGCTGGACCACCGCCCGGCGCGCGGACAACACGCCCTTGGAGTCCGAGTAGCCCTGCGCGGACGGCAGGTTGCGGATCATGTCGTGCAGGATCTCGTCGGGGGCCTCGAAGCCGAACGGCGCGGGGTTGCCGATGTTCAGCTTGAGGATCCGGTGTCCCTCGTCCTCGAGGCGTTTCGCCTCGTCCAGAACCGGACCCCGGATGTCGTAACAGACGTCCGCGAGCTTGCCCGACTGACGTACCTCGGGCAACGGACGATGTTGTGGCTGCGACAACTCTTCGACGCTCACCTGGATATCTCCTCCTCGCAGGGCAGTCGCCCGCGAGATCCTCGTGTGCACGGCGGAGGCGGGCGAGATTGCGAGTCTTCCACGCCCGGTGTCCGGCACGCAGTGGGATATTTGACACGTGGATCGGCAGGTACCCGCCCGGGACCGGGCCGGCACCTGCTCGTGACGCCGCCCGCCGGCCCACAAGAGTTCATCCGAGCGTTGCCCGCGTGGCAGATTGGGGTCGCCCGACGGCGCCCTCGCGGTGCCACTCTGCGGCATATGGACGTGTCGTACTTCTACGGAACAGCGGGCGAAATCGACGCCGCGAGTCTGTACCGGCTGTTGTCGCTGCGCAGCCGGGTCTTCGTGGTCGCACGCCGGCAGCCCTGGCTCGATCCCGACGGCCGCGACATCGAGCCGGGAACCGCGCACCTGTGGGCGGAACAGGACGGTGTGGCGGTGTCCACGCTGCGGCTGACCGAGGAGGGGGACGGCCTGCTGCGGATGGGCCGCGTCTGTACGTTGTTGTCGCATCGCCGACAGGGGCACGCCACCGTGCTGCTCCGGCACGCGCTGGTGCTGGCGGGTCCGCGCCCGGTGATCTCCGACGTGTACGCGCGCAGCGCCGACTGGTTCACCCGGCGGGGCTTCGAGCCGCGCGGCGGGCGCACCGTCGTGGACGGCGAACCGCACACCTCGATCCAGCACGTCCCCGCCCGACGCGCGACACCGGTGCCGTCCGGGGGAACGGGGCAGGGGCATCGGGGCGGCGGGTACGTACCGGCCTGGGCGTCGACCTGACCGCGATCCCGCGCGGGGCGGGCCGAGAACGCGCCCGATAGCGCGGTTCGGCGGGCGTACGTCCGCTCGGCGACGCGTTCGTCGGAGCGGGCCCCACCGGGCCCGACGGGCGCGGCGGACCCGGGCCGCGCCCGGGCCCGGGCGGATCCGGTGCCCACCCGGCGCGCCCGCGGCGGCGGCGCGGCGTCGTCCGGCAGGCCGGAAAACCGGTGGCCTCGCGGGCCCCACGGTGGTGCCCTGACGTGTTTGGATGGGCTCTCGCGTCGGGGAGGGATCGGCCATGCGATTTGTAGTTCTGGGGGCCGGGGCAATCGGCGGTGTCCTCGGCGCTCGCCTCGCGCAGTCCGGGCACGACGTACACCTGGTCGGCCGGCGCGCGCACGTCGACGCGATCAACGCCCACGGACTTCGGGTCCTGACGCCCGACGGCGAGAACGTGGTGCGCCTGGCCGCGGTGACCGACATCGCCACGCTGGATTCGCTCGTGGACTGGGCCGAGGTGGACGCGGTGGTGCTGTGCGTCAAGTCCCACGACACCGCCGGCGCGCTGCGCGAGTTGGCCCGCTACGCCCACTCGCGGGTGCCGATCCTGTGCGCGCAGAACGGCGTGGCCAACGAGGACGCCGCGCTGCGCCTGTTCGCGAACGTGTACGGCGTCCTGGTCGCCTGCCCGTCCGCCTACCTCGAACCGGGCGTCGTGCGCGCGTACTCGTCGCCGGTGACCGGGGTCCTGGACATCGGCCGGTACCCGCACGGCCGGGACGCGTTCGCGGCCCAGGTGTCACGTGTCCTGTCGGGCGCCGGCTACGGCTCCGAGGTGTACCCGGACATCACCGCGTACAAGTACGGCAAGCTGGTGACCAACCTGGGCAACGCGGTCGAGGCGCTGTGCGGCCCGAACGCGCGCGGCGGAAATCTGGACCGACTCGCGATGGACGAGGCGCGCACGGTGCTCTTCTCGGCCGGGATCCACGCCGAGTTCGCGCCGGTCAGCCCCCTTGTGCAGGTACGCCCGGTGGGTGGCGAACGGCGGCCCGGCGGCTCGTCCTGGCAGAGCCTGTACCGGCACACCGGCGGCATCGAGACCGACTACCTCAACGGCGAGATCGTCCGGATCGGCCGCCTGCACGGCGTGCCGACCCCGGTCAACGCCGAACTGCAACGCGCGGCGAACCGCTTGGTCGCCATCGGCGGCGAGCCCGGCTCGGTATCCGAACTCGACCTGCTGCGCGCGGTGGTCGACCGACGCGATTAGGCCGCCCGGGGCGTCGTCCCCCGCGGCGCGGACCGGCCGGGCCGCCTCGGATCCGCCCCGGAGGCGGCGAAAAGCCGGTGACCGGTCCGGCGGCGCCTCGCTAATGTGACGGTCCGTCGGTGAACCGCCGACGCGTCGATCCGCCGGTTCGGCGGCATCGGCCCAGGATCCGCCCGCGGAGGGAGTGAGCCCATGGGAGAGTCGCCGACGCGCCCGTGCGACGCCCGCTTCGCGGATCCCGCGGAGCCATAGGGCCCGTCGCCGGATCCGCCGCATGTCCCTCGGGGGGACCCCATGACCGACTCGGACACACGTTTTGTCCCACCGTCCCTCGAGGACTGTCTCGCCGTGCTCGGCGCGATGTCCGACCTCCCGCCGGACGCACCCGAGCGGCGCCGGATCGAGCAGGTGCTCTCGTCCTTCGTCCGTTCGGGGCGCCATCGCCGCCGGGCCGAGCAGCGCGCGCTGCGGCGCGCGGAGCGCACCGAGGTGACCGAGCGCACCGCGTTGGGCGCCGCCGACCGGGTCGAGGACCTCCCGCTGGACGACACCGGGCTGCCCACGTGCGTCGGCGTGGTCGAGATGGGCCTGCGCTGCTACATCTGCAAGCGGCCGTACCGGCGGGTCGACGGCTTCTATCACCGGCTGTGCCCACCGTGCGCGGCGGAGAACCGGCAGCGGCGCCACGCGCGCACCGACCTCACCGGGCGGCTGGCACTGGTCACCGGCGGCCGGGTGAAGATCGGTTACGAGCTGGTGCTCAAACTCCTGCGCGACGGCGCGGAGGTGATCGTGACGTCGCGCTTCCCACACGACACGCACGAGCGGTTCGCCGCCGCGCCCGACCACGACGTGTGGGCGCGTCGGCTGCACGTGCACGCGATCGACCTGCGCGACCTCGGCGGATTGGTCGCGTGGTGCGATCGGCTGGTCGCCGAGGGACGCCCGCTGGACATCCTGGTCAACAACGCGGCCCAGACCATCCGTCGACCCGCGTCGGCGTACGGGCCGCTGCTCGCCGCCGAGCGGGCCGCGCTGGGGGCGGGCGCGTTCGAGTTCGCGCTCGACCGGTCGCCCGCCGACGAGTGGGACGCCACTTCGACGACGCTCGGATCGGTGCCGGCCCGGTTCGAGCCGGACGCGGCGGGGCTGCTCCCGGACCGGGCGCCGGTCAACTCCTGGTCCAAGCGGGTCGACGAGGTGGATCCGGTGGAACTGCTCGAGGTGCAACTGGTCAACGTGACCGCGCCGTTCGTGCTGGTGAGCCGGTTGTTGCCGCTGCTGCGCCGGGCCGGGTGCGAGCGGCGCTACATCGTCAACGTGTCGGCGGTGGAGGGCCAGTTCGGGCGCGCGTACAAGGCGCCCGGGCATCCGCACACCAACATGGCCAAGGCCGCGTTGAACATGCTCACCCGGACCAGCGCCGAGGATCTGGCCGGGCACGGGGTGTACATGACCAGCGTCGACACCGGCTGGATCACCGACGAGAAGCCGCATCCCGACAAGGCGCGGGTGGCCGCGGCCGGGTTCCGCACGCCGTTGGACATCGTCGACGGCGCGGCCCGGGTGTACGACCCCGTCGTGCGCGGGGAGCGGGGGGAGCCGGTGTTCGGGTGCTTCCTCAAGGACTATCGGGTCGCGCCCTGGTGATCCGCGGGCGCGAACGGTGACGCGGTGACCGGAGGGCGAGGGCGCCCCGGCAGTCGGGTTCGACTACCGGGGCGCCTTGCGGGGGACCTGCTCGCGGGGCGGAACGGGTGCTCCGAGCCGCAAACGGTGATCGGCGATCCGGGCGACCCACATCAGTCGGCTTCGGCCAGGATCAGGTAGAGCCGCTTGCGGGTGTCCGTGACGACCTCCAGGGCCTTGGCCCGCTGCGCCTCGGTGCCGTTCATCATGAGCTGGCGCAGTGCGTCGCCGATGCCGTGCATCGCCGAGCGCAGGTCGTGGACCGCTTCGAAGTCGACGCCCTGGCTGGCCTCGTCCCAGGGCTTGGTGCCTTCGGGAAGCGCGGCGGCCTCCTCGCGGCCGGCGTCGGTGAGGGTGAACAGCTTGCGGCCGCTGCCCTCGACGCCCTCGATCACGCCCTCGTCCTCAAGTAGTTGGAGGGTGGGGTAGACCGAACCGGGGCTGGGCTTCCACACGCCGCCGGTGCGCTCGCCGATCTCCTGGATCATCTCGTAGCCGTGCATGGGCCGTTCGGTGAGCAGGGCCAGGATCGAGGCCCGTACGTCGCCGCGCCGGGCGCGACCGCGCCCACGGCCTCGGCCGCGCCCCTCCGGTCCGCCACGTCCACCGTGGCCGTGCCCGCGTCCCCACGGGCCGGGGCCCGGCGGGCCCCACGGTCCGAAGGCCGGGCGGTTCTGTCCTTCCGCGCCCCACTGGGGGCGTCCTTTGCTGCGGTGCATGGGTTTCTCCTTGTGAAGAGGCGACTCGTCGAGCCGCCGATCGATCTTCTGTGTGTATCGCGATCGTTCGCGATGCTTCAACGATATATCGGGAGTGAGTCTTTCGCAAGCGTGTGGTGTGCGGTTGTCTCGGCGGGGCAGGCTGCGGCTCGATCGACGGGGCGCGCCGAGCACGGACCCGGGCGGGTCGGGCGCGGGATTCGAGCAGGTGGGAGCGGGGTTCGGGCGGGTCGGGCGCGAGAGTCGGATGGAGACGAGGCCGAGGCTGCCGTGGTCCGGTCGGGGAACTCGGTGCCGGCCCCGGACGTCCTTCCCGGGGTGTGGGGTTTCGTCGGGCGCTCGGCGGGGTCGGTCCGCCGGTGGGATCGGCCGACGCGCTCGGCGGACCTTCGCAGGTTCTCCACGGAACCCGCACGAGGCGGACGCGCCGGACGCGTTGGGCGAGCCTCGCTTACGGGTAGATTTCGGTTGATAGCTCTTGGTGATCGACTGGCGTGGGGAGAGGGCTGTGTGGACCTGGCTGGTGGTAGGGGTGGCCGCATACCTGGTGTTCCTCGCGTGCGTGATCGTGGTGCTTCGAGCCGCCAAGGCGCGGGCGCGCGTGGAGCGGAACGCCGACGCGCGGGCGGCCGGCGCGCCGGCGCCGGTGGGGGCGGTGGGGGCGATCGGGCCGGTACCGGTGGGCGATCGGCCGGTGGCGGAGCAGTCGGCCGACACCGACACGGCGCGTGCGCACCCGGTGCCCGACGAGCACCCACAGCCGTCCCGAGGGTGCGACGCGGGGTCGTCCGAGCCGCCCGTTCCGCCGGCGTCGCGGATGCGCGGTTGAACCGGGCCGGCGTTTTCGGCCTCCGGCGTGGGGTAGGCGCGGCGCATGGTTGATTCGAGTGTGACCGCCACCCACGAAGGGGACGATCGACGCCCGCTCGACGAATTGGTCCCGGCCCCCGATCGCGTGATGCGCGTCGCCGAGATGATCCGCCACCTGTTGGAGGAACTGCGCGACGCGCCGCTCGACGAACCGGGCCGAGGCCGGGTGCGCGCCGTCTACGAGCGCTCGCTGCCCGAGCTGCGCCGCTCGCTCGCGCCCGATCTGTACGAGGAACTGGAGCGCCTGACCGGGCCGTTCGCCGGGGCGGGTACGCCCAGCGGCACGGAACTGCGGATAGTGCAGGCGCAGTTGATCGGCTGGCTGGAAGGTCTGTGGGGCGGTATCCGGTTGACCCTGATGCTGCGGCAGAACGCCGGGGCGGGTCCGCCGCACGGTCTCCTGGGCGGGGACGCGGAGGAGGACGGCTCGTACCTGTGAGGGTGGGCCGGCGGCTTCGGCCCGGCCTCGGCGAGGTGGGGCGGCGGCCCGGGATCTGTGACTGTGCCAAGCTGTTTGCCCGTCAGTCGCTTCCCGTCAGTCGCCCCTGGAGCCGCCGCCATGACCGAGCAGGCATCCGCCGAGACCGGGTCGGCCGGCGCCGCGCCCGGCTACGAATTCGACCGGGACACCACGTGCGTCGAGCGCCCGGGCGCGCCGGGCGTGTACGACGCCACGCTCTCGCCGGACTGGGCGTTCGGGATGGGCCTCAACGGCGGATACCTGCTCGCCCTCGCCGGCCGCGCGCTCGGCGCGGCACTGCCGCACCCCGATCCGTTCACGATCACCGCGCACTACCTGACCACGTCACACCCGGGGCCGGCCGAGGTACGCACGGAGATCCTGCGTACCGGGCGCACGCTGAGCACCGGCACCGCGCGGATCGTGCAGGACGGCGAGACCCGGGTGCACGTGACCGCCTCCTACGGCGACCTGGCCGCGCTGGATCCGGAGGTGCGTACCAGCGCCCGGCCGCCGGCGCTGCCCTCGCCCGAGGAGTGCGCGGCGAGCGCCGCCGGCGCGGCGCCCTTTCGGCGCGCCGCGTTCATGGACCGCAGCGAGCAACTGCTCGACCCGGCGACCGCCGGCTGGTCGACCGGGCGGCCGTCCGGGCGCGGGGAGATCCGCGCCTGGTGGCGGCTCGCGGACGGCCGCGCTCCGGATCCGCCGGCGCTGCTGCTCGCGGTCGATTCGCTCGTGCCGACCGCGTTCGACCTCGGTGTGCGCGGGTGGGTGCCCACGGTGGAGTTGACCGTGCACGTCCGCGCCCAGCCGGCGCCGGGGTGGCTGCGGGTGGCGCTGACCACCCGCAATCTGGCGGGCGGCTACCTCGAGGAGGACGGCGAGGTCTGGGACTCGACAGGCCGACTGGTCGCCCAGTCCAGGCAGTTGGCGCGTGTACCGCGCAAACGGCAGCCGTAGGTCCGGCCGGCCTGTGGATCCGTGGTCGGCGTGCGGCCGGTCGCGGGGGTCAGCGTGGCGGTCCGTACGATCCGGGGGGACCGTAGGGGCCGGGCGGAGGGGGGCCGTACGGGCCCTGGGGGCCGGGCGGGCCGTACGGGCCCGGCTGTGGGGGCGGCGGGGCGCCGTGGGGGCCGCCGGGGGCGGCCCAGGTGTTGTTCTGGAAGCCGTCCCGACCCATGCCGAAGTGGCGGTTGTTCTCGGTCGCGGTCAGGTTCGCGGGCAGGATCTCGCTGGGCTGGACCACCACGTAGCCCTCGCCGATGAAGGCCATCGTCCAGCCCTCGCCGGTCTGCCGGCGGCGGCGCCAGATGCGCTGCGACGTGGTCTGCGCCTGCAGGCTGGTCTGGAGGCCGGCGGTCCAGGCGATCACCGCGTCGGCGTCCGCGAACACCTCGCGGTCGTTGGAGGCGCGCAGGACCAGCGGCGCGCCGGACGTGGTGATGACGATCTTGCCGGTGCCGCCGATCTGCATCGAATAGGCGCCCATGCCACCCACGTTGTAGCCGGCGTCGATCTGTACGACGCTCCAGTTCAGCGTGTTGTCCAGGGCCAGGACGTTCTCGTCCTCGACGATCAGCGCCTCGTTGCGCAGGTTCAGGATGTGGATGCTCTGCGCCTGCTGGGCGAGGTAGACCGTGCCGTGTCCGTGGCAGCGCATCAGGTCCAGCATGTCGCCGGTCAGCGCGCCGGTGCGGATCTCGGCGGCGCTCTGGAACGCCCCCTCGAACTGCACGTTGCCCTGATAGGCGACCATCGCGCCCTTGCGGGCCAGCACCTCGGTACCCACCTCGGGGGCCAGCAGGACCCGCAGCATGTGCGCGTTCTGCAAGCTGTAACGCTCGGCGGACTGGCTCACCGTGTGGTTGAACAGTGGACTCTGCACGAGGTCTCCGACGGATCCGGCAACGGCGTGGGCGCGGTTGGCAAGTGGTTCGTGTGACCAGACCATGATTCCGCGTCGTTGGTTCCCTCGGAACCAAGGGTGACCCATGTCGACCGGTATGGTGCGGGAGATAGCTTCTGTTACGGCGTTACAGAGATCTCGGGAGCGTGCCATGACCACACCGACCCCACCGGCGACACCCGAACCGACACCGGCCGCGGCGCGGTCCGTTCCCGACCTGGGCCGGATCGGGCTGTGGACCGCCGCGCTCGACTTCATGCCCGTGTCGCGGCTGCGGGAGACCGTGGCCGAACTCGACGAACTCGGCTACGGCGCGCTGTGGTGGGGCGAGACGGTGGGCCGTGAGGCGTTCACCCAGGCGATGCTCGTCCTGGGCGCCGCGCCGCGCATCGCCGCCGCTACCGGCATCGCCAACGTGTGGGCCCGGGACGCGATGGCCGCCAACGCGGCGGCGCGCACCGTGCACGAGGCGTACCCCGAGCGGTTCCTGACCGGTCTCGGGATCAGCCACAGCGGGCTGGTCGAGGGGCTGCGGCCGGGTGGGCGCAGGTACGAGAAGCCGCTCGCGCACATGCGCGAGTACCTCGACGCGATGGACTCCGCCCTGTACCTCGCGCCCGGCGGCGACGGCCCCCGCCCGGCGCGCGTGCTCGCGGCGCTCGGCCCGAGGATGCTGGACCTCGCGCGCGAGCGGTCCGAGGGCGCGCACACATATCTGGTCACGCCCGAGCACACCGCCGAGGCGCGCGCGGCGCTGGGCCCGGATCGGCTGCTCGCGGTGGAGCAGGCGGTCGTCCTGGGCACGGACCGGGAGACCGCGCTGCGCCGGGGCCGCGAGCACCTGCGGATGTACGCGACGCTGCCCAACTACCGCCGCAACTGGCTACGACTGGGTCTGACCGAGGACGACCTCGCCGACGGCGGCAGCGAGCGCATGGTGGATCGGCTCGTGGCGTCGGGCGACGAGTCGGCGATCCGCTCGGCGGTCGACGCGCACTTCGCCGCCGGCGCCGACCACGTCTGCGTGCAGGTCCTGGGCGAGACGTTCGACGCGGCCCCGGCGGCGGATTGGCGGTCGCTGGCGGCGGCGCTGCTGTGAGGGCGCGGAGTCCGGTGTGAGGGCGCGGGGTCCGGATCGGCTCGGTCGGGCACCGGGCGGTGTCCCGGTGCCCGGCGCCGCGTGCGCACGGGCGGCCGTGCGCACGCGGCGCCCGTTCGTCGGTCGGCGGCTCGGTGCCGTCGGTGGCGGGCGGGTGATGGGCCGGGCGGTGTCGGGTCGGTCCCGGGTGGGTCAGGAGGTGAGTGCGGTGACGGCGGTGTCGACGTCGGCGTCGGTGTTGTACACGTGGAAGGCCAGTCGGGTGCGGCCCGCGCGGGCCGAGAACCGGATGTCGGCCGCCGCCAGGCGCTCCTTGGCGTCGGGGATGTCGATCGCGACGATCGCGCTGTCGCCGGAGGGCAGGCCCAGGCCGGCCAGGAAGCGGTTGGCGAGGGCCACGTCGTGGGCGTGGATGCGCTCGACGCCGATGCGCTCCACCAGGTCGAGTGCGGGGTCGGCGCCCACCTGGCAGAACCAGGCCGGCGAGGTGTCGAATCGGCGCGCGGTGTCGGTCAGGCGCAACGGCGGGCCATAGTAGGGGTCGCCGTCGGCGGCACCGGCGTACCAGTTCGCGGCGTGCGGGAGGGTACGCGCGGCCAACTCCGGTGCGACGTAGCCGTAGGCCGTGCCGCGCGGTGCCATCAGCCACTTGTAGGCGCTGACCACGAACAGGTCGTAGCGGGTCGCGTCCAGCGGCAACCAACCGCAGGCCTGCGTGCCGTCCACGTACACGCTCGCGCCGTACGCGCGGGCCGCCGCGACGATGTCCGCCTCGGCGGCGATCGAGCCGTCGGCGGACTGGACCAGGCTGAACGCGACGGCCGTGGTGCGCTCGTCGATCGCGTCGACGAGCTTGGCCGGCGGCACGGTGACCACCTCGACGCCCCGGGCCTCCTGGACCAGCCACGGGAACAGGTTCGAGGTGAACTCGACCTCGGGTACCACGAGCCGCCCGCCGACCGGGAGTCCGGCGGCGAACGGGGCGAGCAGGCCGGAGGTGGTGTTGCCCGCCATGATCGTCTCCGCGGGCGCGCCGACGATCCGCCCGAAGGTGGCCCGTGCCCGCTCGCCGGCCGCGTGGAACCCGTCCATGTCGGTGCGGCCGCGCCGCCAGGTCTCCTGGGCCCGGGTCAGCGCCGCGTAGGCGACGTCCGGCGGCAGGCCGCTGCTCGCGGTGTTCAGCCAACCGGGGTCGGTGCTCCAGTGCGAGAGCGCGCGACCGGGGTCCGCGTCGGGAAGGGGATTCGCCGTGGGGTGGTCCGGTTTCGAGTCCATGGGCCGAGGCTAGGCAACCGGTGGATTCCGGGAATAGGGCCACCTTGTCAACGGTGGCCTGCTTTCGGCGCGGACGGGGCCGCGGTTCGGGCCCGTTGTGGCTCGCGCGGGTCGCGGCGCGTCGCGGCCGGCCGGCCGGGCGGGGCGGGACGGGTTCGGCCCGGGCGCGGTCCGAGCCGCCCGCCGGGCCGTGCCTGTCATCCCCGGGCCGTGCCCGTTGCCCCCCGGCCCGTGCCGTCGTCCCCCGGGCTGTGCTCGCGCCGGGCCTCGTGCCGTGCGCGCCGGGCCTCGTGCCGTGCGCGCCGGGCCTCGTGCCGTGCGCGCCGGCCCGCGTGTCGTGCCGGCCTCGGTCTCGTCGCCTCCGCCTACCGGCTCGTGCCGTCCTCGACGTCGCTGTCGGTGCGCGGGGACAACCAATCCGGCCAGGGGACCGGCGGGTTGGGGAGCGGGGTGATGTCGCGCTCCGCACACAGGCGCTCGAAGCCCGCGCGGTCGGCGGGGACGGCCCGGGGGTCGCCGCACATGATCTCGTACAGGGTCGCGCCCTCGGGGCCGGCGATCAGCGGGCCGAACGCGGCGCCCTGTTCGAGGGTGATGTGGGTGCCGGTGGGGCACGGGCGGTCGCCGATCAGGACCTCGCCGGCCACGACGAAGACGTAGTGCTCGGACATGTGGCCGTGCCGTTCGACCACGACACCCGCGTCGTAGCGGGCGTAGATGACCAACCGCTCGGGGGACCATTCCAGGAACTTCTCCCAGACCGACGTGCGCCGGCCGCCGTGCGACTGGGCCTTGACCTCGTGCCACGGGGTTTCGGAGATGTGGGTGATGCGCAGTTCGGGCTCTCGATCCGCCACGGGGTTGCCCTCCCAAGAAGTGACGATGCGTCAGATCGATCTTGGCACAGAATCGCACGTTGAGTTTTGCCCGATATTTGGCGGATTTCTGGCTCTTGCGCACCAAATACTTACAGGGAATTTACCCCCGGTGCTGCGCCTGGCGGTGATCGTGTGTTCCGAGGCCGCATAAAGTCGGTTGGTACACCCAACCAAAAACCCTGTCGCGGGCCCACCGTGCGTCTGTGTCGGTGGCCCGTACATGTAAGGAACCAGCCTTGAAGAGCGCGCAGCAGGCGCCGTCCGCCACTGTCCCGCCCGCCGCACCCGGAACCCCGGTCACGACCGCGCCCGCAGGCGTGAGCCGGACCGGGTTCGTCCTGCTCGTCCTGATCATGGGTGCGCTGACCTACTCGCTGCTCCAGTCGATGCTCGCGCCGGCCCTCCCGCAGATCCAGACCGAGATCGGCGCGAGCGCCGACGCGACCTCGTGGCTGATGACCGGCTACCTGCTGTGCGCCTCGGTGACCACGCCCATCCTCGGGCGGCTGGGCGACATGTACGGCAAGAAGCGCCTGTTCGTGTTCACCATCGGCATGCTCGCGGTCGGTTCGTTGGTCTGCGCGCTGGCCGACTCGGTCGGCCTGATGATCATCGGCCGGGTGATCCAGGGCTTCGGCGGCGCGGTCTTCCCGCTCTCCTTCGGCATCGTGCGCGACGAGTTCCCGCCGGAGCGCCGGGCCGGTGCGATCGGCCTGATGTCCGCGATCATGGGCATCGGCGGCGGCATAGGCATCGTGGTCACCGGCCCGATCATGGATCACCTGTCCTACCACTGGCTGTTCTGGATCCCGATGGTGACCTGCCTGGTCACCGCGATCGCGTCGTGGTTCCTGATCCCCGAATCACCGGTCCGGGTCAAGGCGCGGATCCACTGGCTCGGCGGCGCGCTGATGTCGCTCGGCCTGGTCGGCGTACTGCTCGCGCTGAGCAAGGGCGAGTCCTGGGGTTGGGGTTCGGTGAACACCGTCGGCCTGTTCGTGGTCGGCATCGTCTTCCTCGGCCTGTGGGTGCTCGCCGAGTCGCGCGCGGACGAACCGCTCGTGGACATGCGGGTGATGCGGCTGCGCGGGGTGTGGGCGACCAACCTCGGCGGCCTGCTCGTCGGGTTCTCGATGATGGCGGGCATGCTGCTCGTCCCGCGCTTCCTCCAGATGCCGGAGAGCACCGGCTACGGCTTCGGCACCACGGTGACCGTGTCCGGTCTGTACGTGCTCCCGCAGGCCTTCGCGATGTTGCTGATCGGCCCGATGGCGGGCGTGATCGACAAGCGCTTCGGCTCGAAGATGGCGATGGTCGCCGGCTGCGTGCTGATGGCCGCCGGCTTCGCGTTCCTGGCCGTCCTGCACACCGGCGGCTGGCACATCCTGCTCGCGATGTTCGTCTTCGGCATCGGCATCGGGCTCGCCATGTCGGCGATGGCCAACCTCATCGTCGGCGCGGTCCCGGTCGAGCAGACCGGCATCGCCACCGGCATCAACACGATCGCCCGCACCGTCGGCATGTCCTGCGCGAGCGCGATCTCCACGACACTGCTCACCGCCAACCCCGGCCCCGGCGGACTGCCCGCCGAACGCGGCTTCGTGCTGACCTTCGTCTGCGCCGCCGCGGCCGCGCTCGTCGCACTCGGGGTCACCTTCGTGGTACCCGACCGGGCCAAGCCGGGCGCGCGCCCCGTCGCCTGAACACCCGGTGGTGGGGTGGGCCGCACCACCCGCGTCCCCACCCCCCCCGCCCGGGGGTGGGGTTGTCCCCACCCCCGATCCGCGTGGTCGCACCCTCGTGCCGAAGGGGCGCCGATCCGTAGCGTCGAACCTGTTGGTTTCGACAGGCGTTACGGGTCACAGGAGGCAGCATGTTCGGGCGAGGCGGTCGCGGTACACGACAGGCGAAGCGGGATGCCGCGAACTCGCCGCGGTACGCGGCGCCCGCGTCGGTCGACTGCGCGGTCCGGCTGGACGCGGTGACCAAGGCGTACGGCAAGGGCGAGTCGGCCGTGCACGCGCTGCGCGGCATCGACCTGGCGATCCCGCGGGGCACCTTCACCGCCGTGATGGGCCCGTCCGGGTCCGGCAAGAGCACCTTCCTGCACTGCGCGGCCGGCCTGGACCGGCCGGACGGCGGCCGGGTGCTCCTGGGCACCGACGACCTGACCGCGATGAAGGAGAACGAGCTCACCCGGCTGCGCCGGACCCGGCTCGGCTTCGTCTTCCAGGCGTTCAACCTGCTGCCCTCGCTCACGGTCGAGAAGAACGTGCTGCTGCCGCTGCGGTTGGCAGGCGTACGCGCCGACCGGCGCCGGGCCGCCGAGGTGCTCGCCATGGTCGGTCTCGACCGGCACTCCGGCCGCCGGCCCGCGCAACTGTCCGGCGGCCAACAGCAGCGCGTGGCGATCGCCCGGGCCCTGGTCACCCGGCCCGACGTGCTCTTCGCGGACGAGCCCACCGGCGCGCTGGACACCACCACCGCCGCGGAGGTGCTCTCGCTGCTGCGCCGGGCCGTGGACGAGACCGGCGCCACCATCGTGATGGTCACCCACGACCCGGTCGCCGCCTCCTACGCGGACCGGGTGGTCTTCCTGGCCGAGGGCAACCTCGCGGGCGAGCTGTACCGGCCCACCCCCGAGGCGATCGCCGCCCGGATGGTCGACCTGTCCCAGGTCGACACACGACAGGGATGGGCCGCCTGATGTCGCTGTTTCGACCCAACGGTCTCGCCCGCACCTCGGTGCGCTTTCGGCCCGCGTCCTTCGCGGGCTCGTTCGTGGCGCTGCTGTTCGCCGCGATGCTGGTCACGATGTGCGGCGTGTTCATGGAGAGCGGCATCCGCGCGCACGCCACCCCCGAGCGCTACGCAGACACGCCGGTCCTGGTCAGCGGGCCCAACGAGGTGAGCAAGCGATTGGGCAAGGGGGAGGGCACGTACACCGAGTCGGCCCCGCTGCCCGAGCGCACCCGGCTCGACGCCGGGCTCGCCGGGCGGATCGCGGCCGTGCCGGGGGTGGGCTCGGTGATTCCCGACCTGACCTTCCCGGCGCAGACCGAGCGGGCCGTGGTGGACGGGCACGGGTGGTCCTCGGCGCCGTTGGCCGGTACCCGCGAGGGCACCGCGCCGCGTGCCGGTGAGGTCGTGTTGACCACCGACGCCGCCGGTTCGGCCAAGGTCGGCGACAGCGTGCGGTTGACCACGCCCGGCGGTGAGGTCGCGCTGCGGGTGAGCGGCGTGCTGCCGGGTCGGGGCGCGCACCTGTACGTGCCCGACGCGGACGCGCAGCGGTTGGCCGGGCATCCCGGCACGGTCACCGCGATCGGCGTGCTTCCGGCGGCCGGCGCGGACACCGGCAAGGTCGCCCGGGACGTGCGGGCCGCGCTGACGGGCACCGGTGCCAAGGTGTCCACCGGCGACGACCGCGGGGCGGCCGAGTACACCGACTTCGGGAACACCAAGGAGATGTTCACCGCGATCGGCGGCACCCTGGGCGGCATCGTGCTCATGGTCGCGATCTTCGTGGTCGCGGGCGCCACCGCGCTGTCGGTGGGGCAGCGCCGGCGTGACATCGCGCTGCTGCGCGCGGTGGGCGCCACGCCGTGGCAGATCCGCCGGATGATCGCCACCGAGACCGGTCTGGTGTCCCTGGTGGCCGGCGTCGTCGGGGTGCTGCCCGGCACGCTGCTGGCCCGCTGGTGGTTCTCCGCCATGGACGACCGGGGCCTGGTCGCGCACGGCGTCACGCTGTCGGTGGGCTGGATCCCGATGGTCGTGGCGGTCGGGGCGGGGACGTTGACCGCGCTGGGCGCGGGACTGCTCGCGGCGCGGCGCAGTGCGAAGATCAAGCCGACCGAGGCGCTGGGCGACGCCGCTGTCGAGCGGGTCTTCGTCGGCTGGATCCGGCTGGTGCTCGGCCTCGGCGCGCTCGGCGGCGGAATCGCGGTGACCCGGATCGCGCTGAACGCGACCGGTGACGACGCGATCGCCGCGGCCGGCGGCGTGATCATGCTGTTCATGCTCGCGATCGGACTGCTCGGCCCGATCCTGGCGCACGTGTGCGTCTCGGTGTTCGGGTGGGTCGGGAGCCTGTTCGGCACCACCGGACAACTCGCGTTCGACAACGCCCGGGCCAACTCGCGGCGCCTCGCGTCGGCGATCACCCCGATCGCGCTGGCGGTCGCCTTCGCGGCCACGCTGAGCTTCATGTTCGCGGCCGAGGACCACCACGCGAGCGTGCAGTCCCGGGATGCGATCACCGCCGATCGGGTGCTGGCCGGGCCGGGCTTCATTCCGCAGACCACCGCCAAGGTGGCCGCCACGCCCGGCGTCGCTTCGGTGACGTCGGTGCTGAACACCGCGGTCGTGGTGGTCCGGGACGGCGGCCTGCAGAAGCAGAGCGCGCAGGGCATCGGGGGCACCGCGGGGGACCTGGCGAGCACGCTGGATCTGGGTGTGCTCGAGGGCAGCACCGACGCGCTGCGGCCCGGTGCGCCGCAACCGGCGGGCGGAGCGGTCGCGTTGGACCGCGAGGTGGCGTCGGCCCTGCACGGCAAGGTCGGCAAGCCGGTCTCGATGTGGCTCGGGGACGGTACCGCGATCGACCCGGTCCTGGTGGCGATCTACGATCGCGGCCTGGGCACCGCCGGCGTGACGCTGCCGCGGGCCGCGGTCGAGGCACACGTGGAGACGGCGCTGGACACGCGGCTGCTGGTGCGGTTCGCCCCCGGCGCGGACGTGCGGGCCGCGGACGCGGCGCTGACCGGTCTGACGCAGCGTCAACCGGGGGCCTCGGTGCAGGACCGCGCCGCGTACGCGACCCAGGTGGACAAGGACCGCGAGACCAACAAGTGGCTGAACTACATCATGCTGGTCATCCTCGCGGGCTTCGCGACGATCGCCGCGATCAACACGATGGCGGTCACCACGGCGGCCCGGAACCGGGAGTTGGGCCTGATGCGGATGATCGGCAGCACCCCCGGCCAGGTTCGGGCGGTGCTGCGGCGTGAGGCGATCATGGTCGGTGCGATCGGACTGGGGCTGGGCATGTCGGTGGCGCTGGCCACCCTGGTGCCGTTCAACAAGGGCTCGTTCGACACCTCGACCCCGTACGTCCCGCTGCCGCTGTGCCTGGCGATCAGTGCGGCCGCCCTCCTGCTGGCCCCGCTGACGGTGGCCCCGGTGGCCCGCCGGCTGCTGCGGCCGGCTCCGATCGACGCGGTCGGCGCCAAGGAATAGCGCGGTTCGCGCACCGCGAGCGCCGGACGGGCCCATCCAGGCCCGTCCGGCGCTCGCGTCGGTGCGGTGTCGATGACCGCGTCGGCGCCGGCGACTCGCGTCGGCCGGTCACGAGGAGGCGCGGCCCGGGGTGACCAGACCGGTCTCGTAGGCGAAGACCACCAGTTGGGCCCGGTCGCGCACGGACAGCTTGGTCATCGCGCGGCTGACGTGGGTCTTCGCGGTGAGCGGACTGAGCACCAGGTGCTCGGCGATCTCGTCGTTGGACAGGCCGCGACCGACCAGCCCGACGATCTCCCGCTCGCGCTCGGTGAGCAGGGCCAGTTCGGCGGCCGGCGCGGCGGTCGGGCGCGAGGCGCCGGCCGCGTACTCCTCGATCAACCGGCGGGTCACGTTCGGCGACAACAACGCGTCGCCCGCCGCGACCACCCGTACCCCGCGCAGGAGTTCGGCCGGTTCGGTGTCCTTGACCAGGAAGCCGCTCGCGCCGTTGCGCAGCGCCTCGAAGACGTACTCGTCCAGGTCGAAGGTGGTCAGGATGATCACCCGGACGTCGGTCAGCGCCGGGTCCGCCGCGATCAGCCGGGCCGCCTCCAGACCGTCCATGCCCGGCATCCGGATGTCCATCAGCACGACGTCCGGACGCAGTTCGCCGGTGAGTCGAATCGCCTCGCCGCCCTCGCCCGCCTCGCCCACGACCTCCATGTCCGGCTGCGCGGTCAGCAGGGCCCGAAAGCCCGCGCGCACCAGCGCCTGGTCGTCGGCCAGCACCAACCTGATCATGCGTCCCCCTCGTCGGTCGGCGCCGGACCGCCGGCGGTCGCCGTCGATCCGGTCGGCGGATGTCCGCCGCCATCATGCCCGTCGGCGCGATCACCGTAGGGGAGGTGCGCCTGAACGTGGAAGCCGCGTCCGGGAACCGGCCCCGCGACACAGCGGCCACCGAGCGCGGCGGCCCGCTGACGCATGCCGTGCAGCCCGTTGCCGCCGGAGACCAGCGTGTCGGCGGGAGCCGACCTCGACTCGAGCCGCGCGCCCGGGCCGTTGTCGCGGACCGACAGCTCCAACCCGGTCTCCCCGTAGGTCACGCCCACCACGGCCTCGCTCGCCGCGGCGTGCCGCAAGGTGTTGGTCAGCGCCTCCTGCACGATGCGATACGCCGCCAGGTCCACCGCCGAGGTCAACGGGCGCGCGGTGCCCGAGCGCTCGACCCGGACGGTCAGCCCGCCGGCGGACGTGCGCGCGACCAGCTCGTCCAGCCGGTCCAGGCCCGCGGTGGGCGCGCGTGGGGCGCCGTCCGGGCCCGAACGGTCCACCGAGTCGCCCTTGAGGATGTCCAGTACCGAGCGCAGCTCGCCCAGCGCCTCGCGGCTCGCGTACTTCACCGCGCTCAGTGCCTCGCGGGCCTGCTCCGGCGACGAGTCCATCAACTCCAGGCCCACCGAGGCCTGCACGTTCATCAGCGAGATGTGATGCGCGAGCACGTCGTGCAACTCGCGGGCGATCCGCAGCCGTTCGTCGCCCGCCCGGCGCCGCTCGGCCTCGGCCAGGCCGAGCGACTGCATGCGGGCCCGTTGCGCCTCGGCGGCGTTGAAGGCGCGGCGCAGCCGAACCATCTCCCCGATGCCCGCGAGCACCAGCAGCCACGCGGCGATGCCCAGCGCGGGCGCGAGGTCGGGCGTGGACTCCGAGGTCAGCAGCGGTGAGATCCAGACGAAGCCGGTGTAGCCCAGCACGAGGACCACATACGCCAGGAGGCGCAGGCCGGCCGCGAACGCGCTCCACAGCGCGATGATCATCGCCAGGAAGATCGGGCCGCGCGGATAGTCGAGCCACGTATAGAGCAGCGCCGAGCCGACCGCCACCAGGAGCACGCCCGTCGGGTGGCGGCGGCGCACGGCCAGGGCCAGCGGGCCGAGCGCGATCAACAGCACGCCCCACACGTCCAGGTCCCGCGGGGCGTCCGGCTGGCGGTGGGCCGCGAAGGCCGTCGCGGCCAGTTGCACCACACACACCAGCAGCGCGAGCGCGACGTCGCGCACGATGCGGGGGACCGGGCCGAGGAGGTGCTCGAGCCAGCGCGCGCCGGGGCGGGAAACCCGCGACCACGGTGATCCGGGCCGCGGGCCCGGGTGTCGGGTCGGGGGATTCGAGGGGCTCGTCATGTGATCAACGGTAGGGGGCGTGGGCGGCGTCGCGCGTCGGCTGCGCGTGGGCTTGTCGTCTGCTCCCGGGGGAGCAGACGAAGCGCTGCGGGCTGCTTCCCCGGGAGCAGGAAGACGCCGGTCGACGGGCCCTTCGACCTGCCCCGGCAGCAGGCCCGGTGCATCCCCGGGCCGGACGCCGGCCGGGGCGCGAATCGCGAGAGTTGACCTTGTCGACGAGGCCCCGGAACGAACCCGGTTCCGCACCTCGCCGCCGCGGCCCGGGCCCTTCGCCCGACCCCGCGTCCTCGTCCCGCACCACTTCCAGGAGGTCACTGTGAACGCGTCCCCGACGAACGGGAACCGGCGCTTCCCGAGGTCCGTCCGCAGGGCGGTCAACTCCGGGCACGTCGTGTTCGCGGTCGGTCTCCTGGGTGTCGAGTGGGTCATGCTGCTGATCGGCATCGTGGCCCGGTCGACCGACGACCCGGCCCTGCGCCACGGCGCGTATCAACTCATGCGGATCTTCGCGCTGGCGGGCGGCATACCGTTCGCCGTGTTGTCCCTGATCACCGGCGTGCTGCTGTGCCTGTACACGCCGTGGGGGCTGTGGCAGCACCTGTGGATCAAGGTCAAGATCGTGCTGCTGATCGCGGTGATCGTGACCGGCGCCGCCGTGGTGAGTCAGTTCGCCCACCGGTTGATCGCCGCCTCCGCGTCCGAGGGGAACGCGGACGCGCTGCCGCCGTTGCAGACCTGGCACCTGGTCGTGGTGACCTTCCAACTGGTCGCGCTGATCGTCGCGACGGCGCTGTCCGTGTTCAAGCCCTCGGGCGACCGCGGCCGAGGCCGGCCCCGGGCGCGACGCCGCGTCGAGGGCGCCCCGGGCGACCGCTCGACCGCGCCCGACACGAACGGCGAGGCGGCCGGCGCTCG
The DNA here is from genome assembly GCF_053594475.1 of Embleya sp. NPDC001921. Classification (NCBI taxonomy): domain Bacteria; kingdom Bacillati; phylum Actinomycetota; class Actinomycetes; order Kitasatosporales; family Streptomycetaceae; genus Embleya; species Embleya sp. NPDC001921. Next base: position 228,569 of record NZ_JBSFEO010000002.1, on the reverse strand, counting down.
TGAGGCCGTCGGCGTGGGCCGATCCACGCCTCGGCGCCGGTCCCCGGCGCCTGCTCGCAATCCGGTCGCGTAGCACCGGTCCGTACCGCCACCCGGCACCGGCTCGGAGCAACCGGCCGGGAGCGCCGGTCCGCGATACCGATCCATGGCACCGACCCGCGGTCCGGTCCGCGGCACTCGTCCCGTCCCGCACGTCCGTCCTCTCTTCGACAAGGATCGTCATGACCACGAGCACAGACCCCACCAACTCCTACGCGGCGCGCGCCGAACGCGTCTCGCGGGTGCACGGCGACGGGGACACCATGGTGCGCGCCCTGGACGACGTCAGCATCGGCTTCCCCCGCGGCCGGTTCACCGCCGTGATGGGCCCCTCCGGCTCCGGCAAGTCCACCCTGCTGCACTGCCTCGCCGGGCTCGACGAGGTCACCGACGGCGCGGTCTTCCTCGGCGACACCGAGCTGGGTGCGCTGACCGATCGGCAACTCACCCGGCTGCGCCGGGACCGGATCGGGTTCGTCTTCCAGGCGTTCAACCTGCTGCCCACGATGACCGCGCTGGAGAACATCGTGCTGCCCGCGTCGCTGGCCGGCCGCAAGGCGGACCAGGCCTGGCTGGACCGGGTGGTCGCGGCGGTCGATCTGGATCGGCGACTGCACCACCGGCCCGGCGAGCTCTCCGGCGGGCAGCAGCAGCGGGTCGCGGTGGCCCGGGCGCTGGTCGGCCGGCCGGAGATCGTGATGGCCGACGAGCCGACCGGCAACCTCGACTCGCGCTCCGGCGCCGAGGTGCTCACCCTGCTGCGCGACGCGGTGGACGAACTCGGCCAGACCGTGCTGATGGTCACCCACGACCCGGTCGCCGCCGGCTACGCGGACAGCGTGGTCTTCCTGGCCGACGGCCGGATCGCGGACCACATGCGGGAGCCCACTCCGGATCGGGTGCTCGACCGGATGAAGGCGTTCGACCGCGTCGCCGCCGGTGCCGGCGCCCGGGGGGAGTGACCCGCGATGCTGATTCGTCTCTCGCTCGCCAATCTGTGGGCCCGCAAACGCCGGCTCGTGGGACTCGCCCTGGCGGTGCTGCTCGGCACCGCCTTCCTCTCCGGCGCGCTCGTGCTCGCCGACACGATGAACTCCTCGATCGGCGGGCTGATCCGGGACAGCGGCGCCGGTACCGACGTGGTGGTGCGCAACGCGACCTCGGTGACCGACGACCCGGGCACCCAGCGCGGCGGCATCGACGCGGCGCTGGTGGACCGGGTCCGGGCGGTGCCCGGTGTCGCGGGCGCCGAGCCGGTGATCCAGGGCTACGGCCAGGTGGTCGGCAAGGACGGCAAGGCGCTCACCGGCAACGGTCCGCGGATGGCGGGCAACTGGGTGCCCGACCCGGCCTTGACGCCCTATCGCCTGGCCGCCGGCCGGGCGCCGGCGGCGCCCGACGAGGTGGTGATCGACCGGGCCACCGCCAAGCAGGGGCACCTCGAGCCCGGCGACCGGATCACCGTGCTCACCCCGGGACCGGTCCCGGCCACGATCGTGGGCGTGGCCACCTTCGGTGACCTGGACGCCTTCGGCGGCGGCTCCTACACGGCGTTCGACCTCGACGGCGCGCGGCAACACGTGCTGCGCGATCCCGGCAAGGTCGGCACCATCGCGGTGCGCGCGGCGGCCGGCACCGACCAGAAGGAATTGGCCGCGCGGATCCAGCGCGCGCTGCCCGCCGACGTCCAGGCGGTGCCCGGCAGTGTGGTCACCGGCGAGGCGGTGTCCGCGGTGGAGGACGGCTTCCTCAGCGTCTTCCGCACCTTCCTGACCGTCTTCGCCGCGATCGCGCTGGTCGTCGCGGCCTTCTCGATCAACCACACGTTCTCCGTGGTCGCCGCGCAGCGCACCCGGGAGGCGGCGCTGATGCGGGCCCTGGGCGCGAGCCGGGGCCAGGTGCTGCGGCAGGCGCTGATCGAGGCCGTCGTGATCGGTGTGGTGGCGTCCGCACTCGGCCTCGCGGCCGGGCTCGGACTGGCCGCCGGACTCAAGGAGCTCTTCGCCGGGCTCGGCTTCGAACTGCCCGCCCGCGGGCTGACGTTCAAGGCGACCACGGCGTTGACGGTGTTGCCGGTGGGCATCGTGGTGACGGCGTTCGCGGCCCTGGTGCCGGCGGTGCGCGGCTCGCGGGTGGCGCCGGTGACCGCGCTGCGCGGAGCGGGCGCGGAGCGTGTCGAGCTGCCTCGGCGCCGGTTGATCGCGGGCCTGGTGCTGCTGGCGACCGGCCTGGGGGTGGGCATCGTCGGCGGCGGCCTGGTGGGTCTGGCGATCGCCGCCCCGGCGCTGCTCGCGGGTGTGCTGCTGGTCGCCCCGGCGGGCATTCGCGCGGCCGGCGGACCGCTCACCGCACTGCTGCCGCGACTGCGCGGCGCACCCGGTGCGTTGGCCCGGGGCAACCTGCTGCGCAGTCCGCGCCGGACCGCCGGTGCGGCCACCGCGATGTTGCTCGGGATCGCCATCGTCACGCTGTTCGCCGTGTTCGCGGCCTCGCTCAAGGAGGGCGCCGGCGAGCAGACCCGGAAGGTGATCGCCGGCCAACTGGTGATCGGCGGATCCTCGCCGGGTGGTTGGGCCGGTGGCGGCCACAGCCCCGAACTCACGTCCAGGGCGGCAGCGTTGCCCGGGGTCGAGGCGGCGACCGGGATTCGCAACGCGGGCGCGCTCGTGGACGGACGCGGCCGGCAGTTGCTGGCCGTGGACTCGGCCCGGCTGGACCGGCTGTTCGATCTCGACGTACGTGACGGTCGGGTGACCGGGCTCGGCGCGAACGGCATGGCGGTGTCCGCGGACGCCGCGAAGGACCGCGGTTGGCGGCTCGGTTCGACCACCGAGGTCACCTTCCCGGACGGTGCGCGGCAGACGTTCACGGTCACCGGGCTCTACGACCGCACGGCGGTGGTCGGCGACTACCTGATCGATCGTCTCGCCTGGGAGCCGCACGCGGACGCGGCGCTGGACGCGGCGACGGTGTTGCGGCTGGCGCCCGGTGCCTCGACCGACGCGGTCAAGGCCGAGGTGCGGCGGTTGGCGAAGGACTACGGCGCGCCGCCGGTGCGCGACCGTGAGGGGTTCGTGGCCGCGCGTGCCGAGATGTTGCAGACGCTGGTCGCGGTGGTCTACGTGCTGCTCGCGCTCGCGTTGGTGATCGCGCTCGGTGGAATCGCCAACACGCTGTCGCTCGCCGCCTACGAACGCACCCGTGAGCTGGGGTTGTTGCGGGCGATCGGGGCCGCGCGGGCGCAAGTGCGGTCGGCGCTGCGCTGGGAGTCCACGCTGGTCGCGGTGATCGGGGCGGTGGCCGGGCTCGTGGTGGGTCTGTTCCTGGGCTGGGTGGCGATTCGGGCGATCGGCGGGGTGAACACGGGGGCGGCGCTTCCCTTCTCGGTGCCCACGGTGCAATTGGCCGTGCTGGTGGGGGTGGGCGCGATCGGTGGGTTGGCCGCCGGGGCGAGGCCCGCTGCGCGGGCCGCGCGGTTGCCGGTCTTGCGTTCGATCGCGACCGAGTAGGTCTCGCGTCTCGTCCTCAGGCACGGTTGCCGGGTCGGCGCCTGGGGTTGGGTTGTGTTGGGTTGGCCTCAAGCGCCGGCCGGGCTGAGTTGTTGCCCGGTCGGTGTTTTGGGGTTGCGGTGTGTGGGAGTTGGCTTGGGTTGGCCTCAAGCGCCGGCTGGGCTGAAGTGGCCTCAAGCGCCGGCCGGGCTGAGTTGTTGCCCGGTCGGTGCTTTGGGGTTGCGGTGTGCGGGAGTTGGCTTGGGTGGCCTCAAGCGTCGGCCGGTGGTGGTGGGTGGTAGGGGTGGGGAGGTGGGGGGTCAGGCCGCGTGTTGGGTTGTGCCGGTGAAGGCTGCCCATAGGGCGGCGTAGGGGCCCTGGTGGGTGAGGAGTTCGGTGTGGGTGCCGAGTTCCACCACCTGGCCTCTGTCGATGACGGCGATGCGGTCGGCGCGGGCGGCGGTGGTGAGGCGGTGGGCGACCACCAGTGTGGTGCGGCGGCCGACGAGGGCCTCGGTGGCGCGGGTGACGGCGGCCTCGGTGGCCAGGTCGAGTGCGGCGGTGGCCTCGTCGAGCAGGAGGATGTCCGGGTCGACCAGGTAGGCCCGGGCCAGCGCGATCAACTGGCGCTGACCCGCCGACAGGTTGCGCCCGCGCTCGCCGACCTCGTGGAGGTAGCCCCCGTTCAGCTCGGCGATGGCGGCGTGCGCGCCGACCGCGCGGGCGGCCGCCTCGACCTCGGCGTCGGTGGCCCGCGGGCGGCCGTACGCGATCGCGTCCCGTACGCTGCCGGGCGCCAGATAGGCCTCCTGCGGGACGATGCCCAGGCGGTGCCGGTAGTCCGCGAGGTCGTAGTCGCGCACGTCCACCCCGTCCACCAGGACCGCGCCCGAGGTCACGTCGTAGAACCGGGCCACCAGCTTGACCAGGGTGGACTTGCCCGCGCCGGTCTCTCCGACCAGCGCGACCGTCTCGCCCGGCTCGATGTCCAGCGTGACGCCCGACAACACCTCGGGCGAACCCACCGCCGCCGCCGCGCCCTCGCCCGACTCGTCGGTGTCCACGAACGCGGGCGTGTTGTACGCGAACCGCACATCCCGGAAGCTGATCGCCCCCTTGAGCCCACTCGCGGGCACCGGCACCGGTACGGCCGGAGCCGGCGTCGTGGTGGGCGTGCGCAGCAGATCGCGAATCCGGCGCAACCCCACCGCCGCCTGCTGGTAGCCGTCGAACACCTGTGAGAGCTGCTGGATCGGCGAGAAGAACATGTCGATGTAGAGCAGGTACGCGATCAACGCGCCCGCCGACAACGTCCCGCCGCCCACCCGATGCGCGCCGACGATCAGCGCGATGCCCGCCGCGAGGTTGGACAGGAACTGCCCGAACGGGAAGTACAGCGCGATGTAGCGCTGGGCCCGCAGCCGCGACGCGCGATAGTCGTCGCTGCGTTCGGCGAACCGCTCCCGGTTGCGGCCCTCGCGGCGAAACGCCTGCGACACCCGCAACCCCGCGACGTTCTCCTGGAGGTCGGCGTTGACCACGCTGACCTTCTCGCGCGCCTCCGTGTACGCCTTGGACGACCTGGACCGGAACACCACCGTGGCCGCGATCAGGATCGGCAGCACGCTCATCACGATCAGCCCGAGTTCCCAGTCCAGCACGAGCAGCGCGACCATGATCCCGAAGAAGGTCAGCACGCTGACCACCGCGCTGATCAGCCCGGTCTGCAGGAACGTGGACAGCGCGTCCACGTCGGTGGTCATCCGGGTCATGATCCGCCCGGACAACTCGCGTTCGTAGTAGTCCAGTCCCAGCCGCTGCAGGTGCGCGAAGGTCTTCACCCGCAGCGTGTACAACAGCCGCTCGCCGGTGCGGCCCGCGATCAGCGCCTGGGCGACGTTGACGAACCAGTCGGCGATCACGATCACCACCGCGATCAGCGACACCGTCATGATGGCGCCGGTGGCCCCGTCGTCGATGCCCCGGTCGATCCCGTCCCGGATCAGCGCCGGCAGCGCGAGCTGGGCGCCGGTGTCCAGGATCACGAGGACCAGACCGAGCAACAGCACCCACCGGAACGGCCGCAGCAGCGAGCGCAGATCGAACGCCGAGTCCGAGCGGCGCGCCTGCGCGTCGTCCACACCGGGCCGATCGGTGGCGGGCGGGAGCTTGTCCACCTGGGCGAGCAACTCCGGCGTGGCCTGGAGCATCGCCGCCCACCCGCCCGGACCGCCGCGCGTCCCGGTCGGGGCGACCACGCCGGCGGCCGGGTCCACGGGCGCCGTGTCGGTCGACGCCGAGCGATCCCACAGCGCGGGCGTGACCCCGCTCGCGTCGAGCGGCGCCACCGACGCGGCGAGCGAGAGCGACTCGTGCGCGTCCACACCCTCGGCGTCCTCGCCCGGCCCGGACAGCAGCAGCCGGTACAGCGGGCAGCGCGCGCTCAGTTCGTCGTGGCTGCCCACGTCCACCAGCCGGCCCTTGTCCAGGACGGCGATCCGGTCGGCCAGTTGCAGCGTCGAGCGGCGGTGCGCGACCAGGATCGTGGTACGCCCGGCCATCACCCGGTGCAGCGTGGCGTGGATCTCGGCCTCGACCTTGGGGTCCACCGCCGAGGTCGCGTCGTCCAGCAGCAGGATCCTCGGGTCGGTGAGCAACGCCCGTGCGAGCGAAACCCGTTGCCGCTGCCCGCCGGACAGGGTCAGCCCCTGCTCGCCGACCACCGTGTCGTAACCGGCCGGCAGTTCGCGGATGAACGCGTCGGCCTCGGCCGCCCGCGCCGCCGCGAGCACCTGCTCCTCGGTCGCGTCCGGCCGGCCGTACGCGATGTTGGCCCGCACGGTGTCCGAGAACAGGAAGCTGTCCTCCATCACCAGCCCGATCGCGGAACGCAGCGAGTCGAAGGTCAGGTCCCGGACGTCGTGCCCGTCCACCAGGATCGCGCCGGACTGCACGTCGTAGAACCGGGGCAACAACATCGACACGGTGGACTTGCCCGATCCGGACGTGCCCACCAGGGCCAGCGTCTCGCCCGGCTCCACCCGCAGCGACAGCCCGTCCAGGACCGGCCGCGAGGCGACGTAGCCGAACCGCACGTCGGCCAACTCCACCGAGGCGGCCACCACCGGCAGCACCTCGGCGTCCGGCTTCTCGGTCACGATCGGCTGGGAGTCGATCACCTCGAAGATGCGCTCGACGCTGGCCCGCGCCTGTTGCCCGAAGGTCAACAGACTCGAGAGCATCCGCACCGGCCCGACCAACTGGCCCAGATAGGTGGAGAAGGCGAGGAAGGTGCCCAGGGTGATCTCGCCCCGGACGGCCAACCAGCCGCCGAGCGCGAGTACGCCGACCTGGCCGAGTGCGGGGATCGCCGAAAGCGTCGGCGTGTACCGGCTGTTCAACCGCACCGAGCGCAACCGGGAGGCGAACAGCGTGCGTCCGGCCGCCTCCAGCCGATCCAGCTCCTGCTCCTCCTGCCCGAAACCCTTGACCACGCGGACCCCGGTGACCGCGCTGTCCACGACGCCGGCCAGCGCGGCGGCGTCCTGCTGGGCCTGCCAGGTGGCCGGGAACAGTCGTTTCCGGGAGAGGTAGGCCACCGCGAACAATCCCGGCCCCACCGCCAGCGACACCAGCGTCAGCAACGGCGACAACCAGAACATCACGCCGAGCGAGATGACGAACAACAACACGTTGCCGGTCATCATCGGGATCATCGACAGGAAGCCCTGGACCATCGTCACGTCGGAGATGCCCCGGCTGACGATCTGCCCGGTCTGCAACTGGTCCTGTCGCGCGCCGTCCAGTCGCGACAGCGCGCCGAAGATGCGCGTGCGCAGGTCGTACTGCACGTCCAGGGACAACTTGCCGCCGACATAGCGCCGCGCGAACGCGCAACCGAAGATCACCGCGGCGGCGCCCAGCAGCAGCACCGACAGCGGCAACAGCCCGCCCAACTCGCCGGCGACCGCGTCGTCGACCACCTTGCGCTGCACCAGCGGGACCAGCGCGGTGACCGCCATGCCGACCAGGGAGGCGCCGAACGCGATCAGCACGCTGCTCCGATACCGCCACGAGGCGGCCATCAGTCGGCGCAGCCAGCCGTGTTCGGGGCGGCCTGGCGCGGGTCCGGTTGTCATAGCCAACCATTGTAAATTGTTAACCGAGGAAACGATGTTCGGATGACCCGATCACACCCTGATCGCGCACCGTCCGCGCCGGCATGGGCCGCGATCCGATGCCCGTCCGCGCCGGCATGGACCGCGATCCGATGCGCGATCGCGACTCCTACCCGACCGCGACGGCCCACCCGACCGCGACGGCCCACCCGACCGCAACCGCCCGCCCGAGCGTCGGCGGACCGGACCGGCAGCGCCGGCGGGGCGGCCCCGGACAGTCGGGGAATCCCTCGACCCCGCACACCCGACCCACGGGACACATGAGTCCGCCATGACGTCCCCCGCCAACCCCGGGGACTATCCGGATCACCGAGAACGGGTGCTCGACCGCCGAGGATCTCGACGATCCGGAACGCGTCGCGTTCCCGGACGGGCATATCGCCGCAGTGAGCGCGGCGGGCAAAGTCGGAATCGACGTCCGCGGCTATTTCGTCCGGTCCCTGCCGGACAACTTCGAATGGGCCGAGGGCTATCACCAACGCCTCGGCCTGATCCATGTCGACTTCCCGACCGGGACCCGGACACCGCGAGCATCCCATTACCGGTTGCGCGAGCGAATCGGTGCCGGGCGGCCCGGATAACGCCCGGCGCCGGTCATGGACACGGACCGGAGCGCACAGGCGCACAATCCTCACCCTTCCGAGTGAAATTGCGTGTCCTGGGCCCTGGGCCAACCGATGACGTCACCCGGGAGGGCGAACGACGCCTTTCCCTTTGCCGACAAAACCTTAGAGTTGCCGCGCCGCCATGAAATCCCCGGGCGGTGCGGCGGAGCCGTGTCCGGAATTCCGGTGCGCGGCGGGACGCCGACTCGTTTCCCCCGACGTCCCCGGTGAAGGGCAATTCCATGGTCAAGCACGGATTTCGCAAGGCGGCCGTGATCGTCACGGCGGTCATCTTCGGCTCGATGGCCTCGCTGTACATTCCCGCGGCGCGCGCCGCGCAGACGCCCCGCGAGCCGCTGACGCCGGACAGCTTCCTGCCCTCGCAGTTGCTGCTGCCCTTCCAGAGCGCGGTGTTCAACGTCCAGGGCGCGGTGGCCTTCGGCTGATCGCGCGCTGTCCGCGCCATCCGCGGGTCGGCCGCGCGCCGACCGCCGCCGGGGTCGCGAACCAGCCGATCCCGGAGCCGAGGGGCGACGGAGCGGTGCCTCGTCCCCTCGACTCCGGGATCGACCCGGGTCCGCGATGTCCCCGGCGGTCGGCCGCCGGAACGCTCGGCGGCTCGAACGGCGGGCCCGCTCGAACCCCCGGCGACTCGAACCCCCGGCGACTCGAACACCCGATGGTTCGAACGCTCGGTGGTTCGAACGCTCGGCGGCCCGACCTCCGGGCCGCCCGACCGCGCCGGCTACTTCAGTTGACCGGCGATCGCCTTGAGGCCCTCGGCGGCGTACTTCTCGTCCAAGTCGCCGCCGGGAGCACCGGCCACCCCGATGCCCACGATCGGGGCGCCGTCCACGGCGACCGGCACCGCGCCGGCCAGGAACAGCGTGCCCGGGATGTCCCGGAGCGACGCGCCCGGCGCGGTGACCCGCTGGGCGAGCGTCGAGGTCGGGGCGTTCCAGGACACGGCGGTGTACGCCTTGCGCCGCGCCGACTCCTCCGACTGCGGGCCCGCCCCGTCGCCCTTGAGCACCACGCGCGTGGAGCCGTCCCGGGCGACCACGACCACGGTGACCTTCTGGCCCTCCTTCTCGGCGGCGTCGAGCGCGGCCTGGGCCGCCTTGCTCGCGGCGTCCACGCCGAGCGTCTTGACCGACACCACGGCGGGCGCGGGGCGCTCGTCGTGCTTGGCCTCGGTCGTGCCGGGCACCTGGGCCGCCGCGACACCCGCGGTGACCGCACCGACCGCCGCGAGCGAGAAGACCCCGGTCAGAACCCGACCACGCGTCGAGAAGTTGCTCATCGTCCGTACCTCTTTCACATTCCTGCGTCGTTCCCGGGCGGTTGCCCCGATGCCTCCACACTCCCGTCGATCCGCCCGTCCGCCATCGGCAAAGCCGCCGGTCCCGGCGCGCCGGTCGGGCGGTGCGAGGATCAACCGATCGGCTGATCCGGACCCGCGCGAGCGGGTCCACGGTGGAGGGGATCGTCGATGCGCGCGCGCCGCGCGTGATCGAGCCGAGCGGGACAGGGAACAGGTACGTCGTGCCCCGACAGCGAACAGAGCCATGGCCCGTGCGGCACGCCGGGCTGGTGATCCACGCGGGCTTCCTGCTGCTGCTGGCCGCGTCGCTGGGGCGGTACACGGTCCGGCACGGCACCGACGGCCGCGCCCCGTGGGTGCTCGCCCTCGCGGTGCTGCTCGCCGTGCTCTACCTGGCCGGCCTGACCCTGCCCGAGGACCGCTCGCCCGCGCGGCCCGCCTGGCTGACCGCGGTCCTCGCCACCTGGCTGGCCCTGGTCACCGTCGCGCCGAGTTTCGCGTGGTGCGCGGTGCCGCTGCTCTATACCGGCCTGCGGGTGTTGTCGACCCGAGCGGCGATCGGCACGGTGGTGCTGCTCACCACCGCCGTGGTGATCGCGCAGTACCGGCTCGCCGACACCATCGACCCCAGCCTGTTCCTCGGGCCGCCGGCGGTGGCCGCGATCGCCACCGCCGTGTTCACCCGGATGCGCAGCGACGAGCGGCGGCTGCGCGAGACGGTCGCCGAACTGGCGGTCAGCGAGCGCCGGGCCGGGGTGCTGGCCGAGCGTGAGCGGTTGTCCCGGGAGATCCACGACACCATCGCGCAGGGCACGTCGAGTCTGCGGATGTTGCTCCAGGCCGCGGACCGCGGTTGGGACAACGATCCCGACGCGGCGCGCGCGCACGTGCGTCGGGCCGAGCGGGTGGCGGCGCTCGGCGTCGAGGAGATCCGCCGGTTCGTCCGCGACCTGGCGCCGGCCGAACTCGCCGGCGACCCGGGCCTGCCCGGCGCCCTGGCCCGGGTGGTCGAGCGGTTTCGCGGAGAGGAGGGGCCGAGCGTCGCGCTCGCCGTGGACGGCCGGGTGCGCCCGCTGGCCGAGCCGGTGCAGGCCGCGCTCACCCGTACCGCGCAGGGCGCGCTGGCCAACGTGCGCGAACACGCCCGGGCCCGGGCCGTGCACGTGACCCTCACCTACCTGCCGGACCGGGTCGCGCTGGACATCCGCGACGACGGCGTCGGCTTCGACCCGGGCCTGACCCGGGCGGGCGACCTGCGCGGTTACGGCCTGCCCTCGCTGCGCCGCCGGCTCACCGAGGTGGGCGGCGAGCTCACCGTCGAGAGCGCCCCGGGCGAGGGCACCGCGCTGGCCGCGACCGTACGGGACGCCTCCGGCGCGGCGGAGGCCGAGCCGGCCCCGACCGCCGACCGGGACACGCCCTTCGAACAGGCACCGGGCACGACCCCGGCCGCCGGCACCGAGCCCGCCTCCCGCCCGACCCCAGGAGCCGCACCGTGAACCCGATCCGCCTGATCGTCTGCGACGACCACGCCGTCGTGCGGGCGGGTCTACTCGCGCTGTTCGCCGGCGAGGACGGCATCGAGGTGGCGGGCGAGGCGGCGAGCGGCGAGGAGGCGGTCAAGCTGGCCGCCGCGCTGCGCCCGGACGTGGTGCTGATGGACCTGCAACTGGTCGGCGGAATCGACGGCGTCGAGGCCACCCGGCGACTGCTCGCGTTGCCCGAGCCGCCGCACGTGCTGGTGCTGACCATGTACGACACCGACGCCGACGTCTCGCGCGCGATCGAGGCGGGTGCGGCCGGCTATCTGCTCAAGGCGGGCAGCCCCGAGGACCTGTTCCGCGCGGTGCACGACGCCGCCGCGGGCCGCACCGTGCTGGCCCCGGAGGTGGCCGCGCGGCTGTTCAGCCGGATGCGCAAGCCGGACACCACGCTCACCGCCCGCGAGGTGGAGATCCTGCACCTGCTCGCGCGCGGCGTCGGCAACGCGGAGATCGCCAGGGAACTGTTCATCTCGCAGGCCACGGTGAAGACCCACCTGGGCCACATCTACGCCAAGCTCGGCGTGGACACCCGCACCGCCGCGGTGAGCGTGGCCACCGAGCGACGGCTGATCCGGCTGACCTGACGATCCGTCACGCAAGCCGCGCCGCGGCCTTGCCATCGCGACACGTGCGCCCCATAGTGCTGAACACAGTCAAGCATCTATCCGGCGGAGTGTGCCATGCCATGGGGACCCGACAGCACCACCGACGAGGTTCTGGCCGACCTCGACCCGACCGGCCGCACGTTCGTGATCACCGGCGGCACCTCCGGCCTGGGCCGGGAGAGCGCGCGGGCGCTCGCCGCGGCCGGCGCACATGTGGTGGTCACCGCCCGCGACGCGGACAAGGGCCGCGCGGCGGTCGCGGAGTTGCCGGGCCGGGTCGAGTACGCCGTCCTGGACCTGACCTCGCTCGCCTCGATCCGCGCGGGTGCCGCCGAACTGCGCGAGCGTTTCCCGTCATTGGACGTGCTCGTCAACAACGCGGGAGTGATGGCGACCCCGTTCGGGCGTACCTCGGACGGCTTCGAGCTGCAGTTCGGCACCAATCATCTGGGCCACTTCCTGTGGACCACCCTGCTGGAGCCCGCCCTCGGCCCGGGCTCGCGGGTGGTCAACCTCAGCTCCGCCGGGCACGTCGCGTCGGGGATCCGCTGGGCGGACCCCAACTACGAGAAGGCGCCCGAGGAGTACCACCCCTGGCAGGCGTACGGCGCGTCCAAGACCGCGAACATCCTGTTCACCGTCGAGTTGGACCGCCGGCTGCGCGGACGCGGCGTGCGCGCCTACGCCGTGCACCCGGGCATGGTGGCGACCAATCTGGGGCGGTACATGACCCGCGACGCCGGGCGCGATCTGCAGCGCAAGGTCACCGCCGCGAAGATGCCGCCGCTCAAGCAGGTCGCCAACGGCGCCGCGACCCAGGTCTGGGCCGCGACCGCGCCCGAACTCGCGGACGTCGGCGGCGTGTACCTCGCGGACTGCGCGATCACCGCCGAGCACGCCCCCTGGGCGCTGGACGAGGCGGACGCCGCGCGGCTGTGGAGCCTGTCCGAGGAACTGGTCGGCGAAGAAGACACCCGATGAGGGTCTACACCGGGATGGACCCGCGGCTGCCGCTGCGCGAGGTGGCGGCGCACGCGCGCCGGGCCGAGGCGGCCGGGTTCGACGGGTTGCACGTGGCCGAGACGGTGCACGACGCGTTCGCCGCGGCGCTGCTCGCGCTCGAGCACACCGAACGCCTCGTGGTGCGCACATCGGTGGCGCTGGCCTTCGTGCGCTCCCCGCTGCTCACCGCCTACGGCGCGTGGGATCTGGCGAGGTTCTCCGGCGGCCGGTTCCAGCTCGGCCTGGGCAGCCAGGTGCGGCAGAACATCGAGGACCGGTACGGGATGCCGTGGTCGGCGCCGGTTCCCCGGATGCGCGACTACGTGGGCGCGGTCCGGGCCGCGTTCGAGGCGTTCCGGACCGGCGAGCCGCCCGCGTACGAGGGGCCGCATCACCGACTCACCCGGATGCAGCCGTACTTCAACCCCGGCCCGGACCCGGACACCGCCGCGCCTCGGATCCTGCTGGGCGGCGTCGGTCGGGCGATGTGCGCGCTCGCCGGCGAACTCGCGGACGGCCTGGTCACCCACCCGACCAACTCCGGTCCGCGGTGGCTGGCGACGGTCGCCCGACCGGCGCTGGCCGAGGGCATCGCCCGCGCGGTGCTCCCGCGCACGGTCGAACTCGTGGCCGGCACACAGGTGATCGCCGGCCCCGACCGGGCCGCGCTGGACGCGGAACGCGAGCGGCAGCGGCGGTTGTTCGCGTTCCTGTACTCGACACCCGCGTATCGCGCCACGCTCGACCTGTACGGGTGGGGCGAACTCCAGGACCGGTTGCGGGTGATGGTCCGCCGCGACGACTGGTCGCGGTTGGCCCGGCACGTCACCGACGAGGTGCTCGACACGCTGGTGCCGATGGCGGTGTACGAGGAACTGCCCGCGCTGATCACGGAGCGCTGGGGCGGCCTGGCGGACGCGGTCACGCTGCCGCTGCCGGTCGATCCGGCCGACGACGCGCGGATCCGCGACGTGGTGCTCGCGCTGCGCTGACGCGGGTGCTCGACCGTCCCGATGCCGGGCGGGAGTGGGGCGACGGACCCGCGGGCGGGGGGAATGCCCGCGGGCCCGTCTTCCTCGGCGGCGCACTGGGGGGAGGTGCACGCCGCCGGCCGCCCCGCCGGTACCGTCCCGGGCCCGGCGGGAGCCTGAGGCCACGATGCCGCCTCGACACCCCTTCGCGCCGGAGGATCGCCATTTCCGATCCGCACGGATCGCCGAACACAGTCCACCTCCCCTGGATTGGCCCTTTATCGGCAGGCCAGTCATACCCAGAATGAGAACTGGCCTGGTCGATGCGCAGGCCGATTCCATCGCACCATCGGGAGTGTGCCGTGAACGCGTATGTCGCCTGGTCCCTGGTCCTGTTCCTCGTGCTGATCGCCGTGCTCGGCCCGCGCTTCGGCGCCGACACGCGCGACGGCGCGGACTGGTCGCGGCCCCGGGGGCGGCCCGAGGTGTGGCCGGGCGGGCGCGTCGACGAGCCGGCGACCGAGGAACCGGCCACCGGGCAACCGGCGCCGATCCGGACGACGCCGGCGACCACAAATTCTGACGGATGGTCAGCTTTGCCGGGCCGCACCCGTACAGGCGGCCCGGACCAGCGAATTCCAACGGGTGATCTTCTCGCGGGGAGTACTCCCGGTCGCTCCCGGTGAGCGCTAGCATCCGCGCTGAGGAGCTGCCGGAAAAGCCGTGCGCGCGGAATCCGCCGACCCCGTGAACCGGGGATAGCGGTGGGCCGTCCGGTGCCGTCCGGTATCGAGAGCCGCAGCCCACCCGGGGGTCCATCTCCATGCACAGCGCCATCCGCCGTCGTATCCCGCGCCCTGGAGCACTCGGTGCGGGGCTGCTCGCGACGGTGTGCGCGCTCGCCGCGCTCGCGCCGGCGGCGGTCGCCGGCGCCGATCGCCCCGGCGCGGCTCGGACCCGGCCCGCCGCGCCGACCGCGCCGGGCGGCACGACCCAGGTGCAGACGGCGATCACCGGCACCGGCGACCACCGGGTGACCATCCCGGTCGGCGCGAGCGCGATGACCGTGACGGTGTACGGAAAGGCCGCCGGAGCCACCCAGGGCGCGTCGGTGGCCGGCTCGACCGCGATCGCCGCGAACAGCCCGGCCCAGGCCGGCGCGACCCTGGTCGTGCGGATCGCCGACACCGGCACCACGCTGTTCTCCGCGACCGCCCCGCTGCCGTGGTTGTTCGCCCCGGCCGCCGGCGGCATCGGCCCGTACGCCGACCCGATCGTCTTCCCCGGCGCCCAGACCTCCGCGTCCGGCGGCGTCGGCGACGGCCACGCGCTGCTGTCCTTCACGGTGCCCGCCGCCCAGGTGGGCGACCTGCCGGCCACCGTCGACTTCGGCACGGCGCCGGTCGGCCGCAAGGCCACCCGCAACCTGCCGATCACCACCACCGGCGACGTGCCGTTCATGATCGCGTCCGCGACCGTCGAGGGACCGTTCGCGATCGACCCGGCCGGCACCACGTGCGCGACCGGCCCGGACACCAACGTGCCCGGCGGCTCCGCGTGCTCCTTCGCGATCGTGTTCACCCCGACCAAGCGCGGAGCCGGCACCGGCAAACTCACCCTGACCGGCAACATCCCCGGCGGCAGCCGCACCGTCACCCTGTCCGGACTGGGCAGCGGCAAGCCCGGCGCGCCCGGCGGCCTGGCCGCGACCGCGGGCCAGGGCCAGGCGGTGTTGTCCTGGATGCCGCCCGCGGACACCGGCGACAGCCCGATCACCGGCTACCTGATCCGCCGCTCCACCAACGGCGAACCCGGTTCGACCCCGCCCCTGGCCACCCTGGGCGCGGACATCCTCACCTACACCGACCAGGGTCTGGAGAACGGCACCACCTACTCGTACACGGTCGTCGCGACCAACGCGGTCGGCGAATCCGACCCGTCCGCACCCGTCGACGCGGTGCCCTCGGCCGCACTGGTACTGCCCTCCGCCGCGCTGCCGCCCGCGACCGTCGGGCAGCCCTACACCGCCAGACTCGCCGCCCAGGGCGGCACCGCCCCCTACCACTGGGTCGCCGACGACCCGCTGCCGCCGGGACTGGCCCTGGACCCGGACAGCGGTGTGATCACCGGCACCCCCACGGCCCCCGGCGAGACCGGCTTCGGGATCACCGTCTCGGACAACGCGCCCACCCGGCACGAGGCCAAGGCCCGGTACGGGATCACCGTGGCGGCCCCGTCCGCGGCACCCGGCGGCCCCGCGCAGGCCGCCTTGGCGCCGGGCCGGACCGGCGGCGACGGCGGGTCGGACGGCACCGTCTGGCTGTGGGTGATACTCGGCATGGCGGGTCTGATCGGAGTGGTCGTCGCGCTGCGCCGGCTGCGTGCCCGGCGCGCCTGAGCGGTCGCGCCGGCGGCGCTCGGGAGCGGGTACCGGGCCCGCCGGGAGGGCACCCACCGGGCCCGGGCGTCGCGAAGACCGGCGCGGGTCCCGAATACTGTGTCCCTCGGGGGAGCACCCCCGACCCCAGCCGCAACCCCCGTGGGCGGATCGGCCCGCGGGGACGGCACCGGCGACGCCATACGATCGTCGGCGCCTCGTCCACCGTGGGCGCAGACCTGTGTCACATCACAAGGAGCATCACTATGCCCGCGCCGGCAGGCGACCCCCAGGCCAAGGAACGCGAGCTCGCCGCGGAACAGGGCCATGTCGATCGCTCCTACACGCGCCTGGAACACATGCGCGACGAAGCCCAGGCGCTGCTCCAACAGGGCTACCGGCAGGCGCAGGTCGGCACGCGCGCGGCACTCGTCGAGCGGGACGTCATGGTCTACCGCGCCGAACTGTGGGCCCGCTCACTCGACGCCGCCGACGACGGACTCGTCTTCGGCCGCCTCGACCAGCTCGACGGCGAGATCCGGCACATCGGCCGGATCGGCATCCGCGACGAGGACAGCGAGGTGCTCGTCGTCGACTGGCGGGCGCCCGCCGCGGAGGCGTTCTACCGCGCCACCCCCGACGACCCGCGCGGCGTGGTCCGCCGCCGGGTGCTGCACTGCCGAGGCCGTTCGGTGGTCGACATCGAGGACGACCTGCTCGACCCGGACGCCGCCGACGACATGGTGATCGTCGGTGACGGCGCGTTCCTGGCCGCGCTCTCGCGCACCCGGGACGGCTCGATGCACGACATCGTGGCCACCATCCAGCGCGAGCAGGACGAGGCCATCCGGGCGCCCATCGACGGCTCGGTGATCGTGCGCGGCGGCCCGGGCACCGGCAAGACCGCCGTCGCGCTGCACCGCGTCGCGTACCTGATGTTCCAGTACCGCCGCCGCTTCGGCGCGCGCGGCGTGCTCGTGGTCGGCCCCAACCCGCGCTTCACCGCCTACATCGAACGGGTGCTGCCCTCGCTCGGCGAGGGCGGCGCGGTGCTGCGCTCGCTGGGCGACATGGTCGACGGCGTCGAGGCGGCCTACCACGACGACGCGGCGGCGGCGAAGCTCAAGGGCGCCGCGGCGATGACGCACCTGCTCCGCCGCGCGGTCGCCGACGTGCCGGCCGGCGCGCCGACCGAGTTCGCGATCTCGCACCGCGGCACCCGGATCGTGCTCGACCACAAGGCGCTGCGCCGGATCCGCCGCGAGGTGCTGGCCAAGACCCGCAACGGTCCCAACACCGCCCGGCTCCAGGTGGCCCGCCAACTGCTCACCGAGCTGTGGGGCCGACTGCTCTCGCGCGGCGCCGGCCGCGGCGAGAAGGACGCGTTCCACGAGGACGTGGCCGCGCGCGACGAGTTCGCCGCGTTCCTGCGCGCGTGGTGGCCGCTGCAGCGCCCGGTGGACGTACTCGCCGGACTCGCCGACCCGGAGCGGCTGCGCCGCTACGAGCGCGATCTGACGCCCGCGCAGGTGTCCGTGCTGGCGAACTCGTGGGCGCGCACCGCGCGCACCGGCGAGGTCTCCTTCCACGACGTGGCGCTGATGGACGAGCTGACCGGCCTGCTCGGCCCGCTGCCGCGCAAGCGCACGGTCGCCTACGGCAACCCGGACGAGGACAACCCGTACGTGGTGGACGGCCGGGACATCTTCAGCGGCGAGACGGTGGGCCGCGACGTCCCGGACGAGATCACCGAGGTGACCACCTACGCCGACCGGATGGCCGGCGGGCGCGGCGCGCGCAGGCCGCGCGACGAGGACGAGGACGAGCCGGTCGAGTACGCGCACATCGTCATCGACGAGGCGCAGGATCTGACCCCGATGCAGTGGCGGATGCTCGGCCGGCGCGGCATGCACGCGACCTGGACCATCGTCGAGGATCCCGCGCAGAGCGCCTGGGAGGACCCGGGCGCGTCCGCGACGGCGATGGCCGAGGCGCTGCGCGAGCGGCGTCGGTACGAGTTCGAGTTGACCACCAACTACCGCAACCCGGTGGAGGTGGCCGACGTGGCCGCGCGCGTGCTGGTGCGGGCGGTGCCCGGGGCCCGGCCGGCCCGGGCGGTACGCAGCGGTGGCGAGCCGCCCAGGGTGCACGCCACGGCGGGCGAGCGGACCGGGCCGGTGGTGCGCAAGCTGGTGCGCGAGCTGCTGGAGACGGTCGAGGGCACCATCGGCGTGGTCACCCCGGTCGGGGCGGTCGAGGAGCTCGCGGCCGAGCTGGAGGGCCTGGACCCGCGCGTGCAGCCGATGGACGCGCTGGACGCCAAGGGCCTGGAGTTCGACGTCGCGGTGATCGTCGACCCGCGCGGGATCGTCGAGCAGTCGCCCAACGGCATGCGCACGCTCTACGTCGCGCTGACCCGGGCCACCCGGCTGCTGGCCGTGGTCACGGCGGACCCGGACTGGACCGCGGAGTTGCTCGGGATCGAACCGAGCTGAGCGTGCCGGGGAACCGGTGGAGGTCCGGCCCGAGCCGGACCCCCACCGGCCCGCGGACGTCGGCCGGCCCGCGGCCCGTGGGGGAGGGTCAGCGGGCGATGCCCGCGCACAGGTCGCGCAGCGGTTCGGACACGCTCTCCGGGCGCTCGGTGAAGACCATGTGCCCGCAGTCGTGTTCCACCCGCAGGGTGGCCTCGGGGAGTTCGGCCGCGAGCGTCCGGCTGTGCGCGAGCGGGGTGAGCCGGTCGTGGGCGCCCACCACGATGTGCACCGGCACCCGCGCGAGCGCGGTCAGCGCGCCGGCCTTGTCGTGCGCGACCAGCGCCGGGAAGAACCCGCACACCGTGGCCATCGGCGTCGCGAACAGCATCCGCGCGCAGTCGCGCACCACCGTCGGGTCGACCGTCGGGCCGAACAGGCCGCGCCGCACGATCCGCAGGTGACTCGGCCGGCCCGGGCCCGGCAGCAGGGTGCGCCCCCGGGTGACCAGCCGTGGGTGCCGCAGTCCGAACGCGAAGAACCGGATCTGCGCGGCCGACCTGAACCGCACCGCGGCGGGCACGCCGCGCCCGGTGGGCACCAGGCCGCCCGCCGAGGTGCCGACCAGGACCACGCCGGCCACCCGCGACCCGAACAACTCGGGCCGGGCCGCCGCCAGCGCCATGATCGTCATGCCGCCCATCGAGTGCCCGCACAGCACCACCGGGCCGCTCGGCGCGACCGCGTCGAGCACGTCGGCGAGATCGTCGCCGAGCAGGTCGATCGTCCACGGCGCCGCCCGCCCCGGCGTGGATCGTCCGTGACCGCGGTGGTCGTAGGTGACCGCCCGCACCCCGGCCGACACCAGCGCCCCGACCTGGGCGCGCCAGACGTCGCCGTGCAGGGTCCAACCGTGTGCGAAGACGACCGTGACCGCCGCGTCCGGCGGCCCGGCCACGTTCACCCGCAGTTCCGCGCCGTCGCCGGTGCGTACCGTGAGGTCGTGTCCCACGAGTTCCGTGGTGCCCCTGGTGTCCGCCGTCATGCTCGCCTCCCGCTCGCGTCTCCGTCTTTTCTACCCACCGGTAACGGGGTCCGAATACCCGTCCGGCGACAAAGCCGGGACCGGGTCGGGAACGCGTGCCCGCACCGCGCGCGGGGCGGGCACCAGGGTGGTGGGACCCGTGCGCTTGGACACCACGCGCACCAGCGGTTCGAACACGGACCCCAGCAGGCGGGAGCCGACGTCGATCGCGGTCGCGTCCGCGCCCACGTACACCCGGGCCCGCCCCCGCCGCACACCGCGCAGGATGATCCGCGCGGCACGCTGGGCCGAGGTGCGCGACGCCGAGTCGTGCAGTGCCGCGACCTTGTCCCTGTCGTGCGCGCCCGAGGTCCGCGAGTTGCGCACGATGTTCGTCTTTATCCCGCCGGGATGCACGGTGGTCACCGCGACCCCGGAACCGGAGAGCCGCATCTCCTGGCGGACCGACTCGGTGAACCCGCGGACCGCGTACTTGGCCGCGCAGTACGCGCTCTGCGAGGGGACGCCGAAGAGCCCGAAGACCGAGGAGATGTTGACCAGATGCCCCTCGCGCGAGCGACGCAGGTGCGGCAGGAAGGCCTTGGTGCCGTACGCGACGCCCCAGAAGTTGACGCCTATCAGCCATTCGAAGTCGTCCCAGGCCATCTCCTCGACGTCCGCGGTCAGCGACACGCCGGCGTTGTTGACCACCAGGTCCACCCCGCCGAAGCGCTCGGCGGTCGCGTCCGCCCAGGCCGAGACGGCCGCGCGGTCGGCGACGTCGAGGACCTCGGTGTGGATCTCCCGCGCGCCCAGCCGCGCCGCCCGCTCCCGGGTTTCGGCGAGCCCCGCCGCGTCGACGTCGGCCAGCGCGAGCCGTGCGCCGTGCGCCGCCAACTCGTACGCGAGAGCCCGTCCGATGCCCGATCCCGCGCCGGTGACCACGCACACCCGACCTGTGAATTCCCGGATCACACGCACTCCCCTGTCCGTACCGCTCGAACCACCGGAACGTTCGCATCGCCCGAACCACCGGCCCGGCAGACCCCGCCTGTCGGGGCCGCCCCGCATCTCATCAGATTCCGGAGCCCGGATAAGTCTTACAATCCGATAACTGGCCTACGCGATCCGGTCCCACCGTCGGGCCCGATGACCCGCCGGCGAGAACCGTCGGTTGATTCGCCGGAACCGGGTCAGCGACCCCGGCCACAGCGCGGTCACCCGGCCGTTGCGCCCGTCCATGTACCAGCTCGTGCAGCCGCCCGTGCTCCACACCGTGCGGCCCATGCGCTCGTCGAGCCACGCGTTGTAGGCGTCCTGCGCCCGGGGGAGCACCTCGACGTCGGCGATGCCCTGGTCGTGCATGCGTCGGATCGCGTCCACCGCGTAGCGCACCTGCGCCTCGATCACCACGATCATCGACGAGTGCCCCAGCCCGGTGCCCGGCCCGATCACCAGGAACAGATTGGGGAAGCCGGCCACCATGGCGCCCTGATGGGCCGCCATCCCGTCGCGCCACACCTCGGCGAGCGTGCGCCCGTCGCGCCCGGTCAGCACGCGCGCGATCGGCGGCCGGGTGGCCTCGAACCCGGTGCCCAGGACGATCGTGTCGGCCTTGTGCTCGGTCCCGTCGGCGGTGAGCAGCCCGCCGGGGCGCACCTCGGTGATCGGGGCGGTCACCAGCTCGACATTGGGTCGGGTCAGCGCCGGATAGTAGTCGTTCGACAACAACACCCGCTTGCATCCGAGCCGGTAGTCCGGGGTCAGCCGGGCGCGCAGCTCCGGATCCGGGACCTGCCGGCGCAGGTGTGCCAGCGCCTGCCTCGTGGCCAGCGCGGTGACCGGGTCGAGCGGTCCCAGGAAGGCGCCGAGGGTGGCCTCGCGCTGCCAGTACAGGCCCTGGCGGACCACCCGTTGCGCGGCCGGCAACCGCCGGTACAGGGACCGCTGCCAGTTCGGCAGCGGTCGGTCGTTGCGTGGCATGATCCACGGCGGGGTGCGCTGGTAGAGGTCCAGCCGGTGCACGAGCGGCTGGATCCGCGGGACGAACTGGATCGCGGAGGCGCCGGTGCCCACCACCGCGACGTGCTCGCCGCTCAGATCGTGCTCGTGGTCCCAGCGGGCGGAGTGGAACACCCGCCCGCCGAAGTCCGCCAGGCCGGGCAGCGCGGGCATCGCCGGCTCGGTGAGCGGACCGGCTCCGGCGATCACCACGTCGGCGCTGTACGCGCCGCCGGAGGTGGTCAGCCGCCAGCGCGCCCGGTCGTGGTCCCACCGCGCGGCGGTCACCTCGTGGCCGAACCGCAGATGCGGCACCAGCCCGAACTCGCGCGCACAGCGGCGCAGATACGCCTGGATCTCGTCGCCCGGCGAGAACGCGTGCGACCAGGTCGGGTTCGGCGCGAACGAGAAGCAGTACAGATTGGACGGCACGTCGCAGGCCGCGCCGGGATAGGTGTTGTCCCGCCAGGTGCCGCCGACGTCGTGCGCGCGCTCGAGGATGACGAAGTCCTCGATGCCGGCGTGTCGGCGCAGGCGATGGCCGGCGGCCAGGCCGGAGAAGCCCGCCCCGATCACGGCCACTCGAACGTGGGTGGTGTGCACTGCGGCCTCCGGTGCCGGATGGGGACGCTGTAACTGGAGGCTACTGACAAGTAGCCTCGACGTGGAAGACCGGCGCGCCCCTTCCGCGTGTGCCGTCCTCGCCGGCGCCGCTCCCGCCGCCGAGGCGCCGCCCCGGCGTGAACCCCGTCGTGTACCCCGCCGCGATCGCGGCCTCGTCGGGGCGCGCGTGCGGGCCCGCGTGGTAGGGAAGGGGAGATCGATCGGGCTCGCGCAAGAGGCGACGCCCGCAGTGCTGCGACGAGGAGTACGACGATGGCCGGGATTCGCTACCAGGTGGTCC
Organism: Embleya sp. NPDC001921; assembly: GCF_053594475.1. Taxonomy (NCBI): domain Bacteria; kingdom Bacillati; phylum Actinomycetota; class Actinomycetes; order Kitasatosporales; family Streptomycetaceae; genus Embleya; species Embleya sp. NPDC001921. The sequence continues at coordinate 206,033 of NZ_JBSFEO010000002.1, read as the reverse complement.
AGGACGGCGACGGGCGACCCACGGACGGGCCCTGTGCGCACCTGGACACGCTGCCGGAGACGGTGGTGCCGGGGTCGACGAAGGGGTGTGAGGACTGTCTGCGCAACGGCACCCAGTGGGTGCACCTGCGGGAGTGTCTGACCTGCGGGCACATCGGCTGTTGCGACAGCTCGCCGAACCGGCACGCGACCGCGCACTGGCACGCCGCCGACCATCCGCTGGTGCGCTCGTTCGAGCCCGGCGAGGAGTGGGCGTGGTGCTACGCGGACGAGCTCGTCGCGGTTCCGGTGGACTGAGACGCCGAGAACGTGCCCGTGTCGGTGCGGCTGCCTAGACTCCGGTACGTGTCGACACAGCCGGAAGCGGTGGGAGTACCCGATGAGTGATCTCGAGGCAACGGACGGCGCCGACGTCGTGGAGGTGCACTTCGAGCCGTTTCGGGTGGAGCTCACCGGCTACTGCTACCGGATGCTGGGTTCCGTCTTCGAGGCGGAGGACGCCGTCCAGGACACCATGGTGCGGGCCTGGAAGAGCTTCGACCGGTTCGAGGGCCGCTCGTCGATCCGCTCGTGGTTGTACCGGATCGCCACCAACGTGTGCCTGGACAGCCTCAACGGGCGCGAGCGCCGGGCCCGGCCGATGGACCTGTCCTCGCCGGTGCCCGCCTCCTCGGCGCTGACGCCGGCGCGGCCCGAGGCCACCTGGATCGAGCCGATCCCGGACGGCCGGGTCGTGCCGAGCGTGGCCGACCCGGCCGAGCTGGCGGTCGCGCGCGAGAGCGTACGGCTGGCCTTCGTGGCCGCGCTCCAGCACCTGCCGCCGCGCCAGCGCGCCGTGTTGATCCTGCGCGAGGTGCTGGCCTGGAAGGCGAGCGAGGTGGCCGAACTGCTGGGCAGTTCGGTCGCGTCGGTCAACAGCGCGCTCCAGCGCGCCCGGGCCGCGCTCGCGGAGAACGAGGTCACCGCGACCGACCCGGTGCGGCCGATGGACGAGGAGCAGCAGTCGCTGCTCGCCCGCTACGTGGACGCGTTCGAGCGCTACGACCTGGACTCGCTCACCGCCCTGCTGCGCGAGGACGCGACCCTGTCGATGCCGCCGTACGCGCTGTGGCTGCGCGGGCACGCGGACATCCGTGCGTGGTTCCTGGGCACCGGCATCGGTTGCCGCGGTTCGCGGCTGGTGCCGATCGTGGCGAACGGTACGCCGGGCTTCGGCCAGTACCGTCCCAGCGGTCCCGGCGGCAGCTTCGAGCCGTGGGCGCTGCAGGTGATCGAGATGTCACAGGGGCAGATCATCGGCCTCAACTCGTTCCTCGACGTCCCGCACCTGTTCCCGCTGTTCGGCCTCCCGCCGACACTCGACGCCTAGAAGGCGCCCGCTGCCCGGACCGGTCGGGACGATCTCGTCCAGGCCGGTCAGGGTCAGCAGGTCGCGCAGCTCACCGCTCGTGCCGTGCAGGCGGATCCGCCGGCCGACGCCGCGCGCGGTGAGCTGGAGCCGGGCCAGCGCCTCGATCGCGGCCAGGTCCGGGCGGGTGAGCGCGCTCACGTCGCACGGGAAGGGGTCGGCCCGGTCCTCGTGCAGGAGCGCGAGCAGCCGTGCGCACAGGCCCGGGACGTCCGCGCGGGTGAGCGGCGCGGACACGGCCAGTACGACCGGGGGCGGGGTGGGTGTTTCGGGCGGATCGACCATCGACGACCTCCTGTGACGACGCTGTACCCGGTTATGACCGTTCCGGCGGGCAAAACTCATCACCCGCGTTCGCCCAGGGGTCGTCGAGGGTTTCCCGGTGGGGGCGCGAACCGTGGCAAGTCCCTTGTGGAACGGGCCGTTTGGCGTGTCGTAGGCTGACGCGGTACCGACTTCGAGGGGATGACACGTTGTCCGAGCAGGACTGGGCGCCGACCGGGATCGACGTCAGCCGTCCCCACCCCGCCCGTGTGTACGACTACCACATCGGCGGCAAGACCAACTACCCGGTCGATCGCGAGTTGGCGGAACGGTTCATCGCGGTCGCCCCGCAGACCTCGATCACCGCGCTGGACAACCGGGCCTTCCTCGCTCGCGCGGTGCGGTGGGCGGCGGAGCAGGGCATCGACCAGTTCCTCGACATCGGGACCGGGATCCCGGCGCCCGGCAACACCCACGAGGTCGCGCAGGAGGTCGACGCGTCGGCCCGGGTGGCCTACGTGGACAACGACCCGATCGTGCTCGCGCACGCCCGCGCGCTGATGCCCGCCACCGATCGGGGGCGGACCACCTTCACCATGGGCGACGTCCGCGAGCCGGAGAAGATCCTGGCTGCCCCCGAGGTGGGCGAGGTGATCGACTTCGACCGCCCGGTGGCGCTGCTGTTGGTGGCGATCCTGCACTACGTCCCGGACGCCGAGGACCCGGCGGGCATCGTGAACCGGCTGCTGGCTGCGGTGCCTTCGGGCAGTGTGCTGATCGCGTCGCACACCACGTCGGACTTCCTGCCGCCGATCGCGGCGGAGCGGGTGCTGGAGATCAACGACGACGCCGAGTTCATGCTGCCCCGCCCGCACGCCGAGATCGCGTCCTTCCTGACCGGAGTGGAACTGGTCGAACCCGGCCTGGTCCAGGCGCCGTTGTGGCACCCGGCGCAGGACGCCGACCTGTCGCCGGAGCGGCTGGCGCAGTCCTGGATCTACACCGCGGTCGGCCGGAAGGTCTGAGCGACATCCGCACGCGGCCGAGTCCGCGGGCACGACGCGAGCCGGCGCCCGACCACCGATGCGGTGGCCGGGCGCCGGGCTCGACGAATTCCGCACCGGAGCGGTGCGCTACGGAAGCGCGCTTTCGACGGCGGCGACCAACGCGCGCATCAGCGGCGTGTCGTCGATCCACGCGACCGCGTCGCCGCGCCGGCGCGGCTCGGCGTCGGCCCGGATCGCCGACGCGTTGCGCTGGAGCCAGGCGGCCGCGTTCGCGCAGTGGTAGGGATGCATGTCGGCGATCTCCAGCACGTCGCCGCCCGCGGTGGTCCAGGTCAGTTCCTCGTGCAACAACCGCGCCCAGGCGCCCTTGCGGTGCGCGCCGCGCGCGATCAGCGCCTGCCGGCCGGCTCGGGTGATGCCCATGTTCCGCCCGCGCAGCGGCACTTCGGCGCCGAGTCGGACCAGTCGCCGGCGCTGGAGGGTGGCCAGCGTGCGCAGCGAGATGCCGGGCGCGCCGTCCCGCACGCCGTCCGGGTGGGTGCGCACGGTCTTGGTGTCGATCCGGGTCAGGGCCCGGCGCACGGTCGCGGGTTTCACGGGGGTCAGCCGGATCATGGTGTTGACAGTGGACATCGAGGGATCCTCCTCTGCGTCGAGCCGCGGCCGACCGACCGCGGTGGCGCTCAACCCATGCGTCAAGCATCCCATCCGGCACTGACACCGCGACCCGTGCGACCTGCGGGTTTGCCGATCAAGTCACTTTGTGGGTACGGGAGTTGACGGTGGGTCGGATGGTTCACCGGTGCCGGGCGGGGGAGTTCGCCGCGCGGTGACCGCAGGGTGCGCCGGCCCCGAGCGGAAAACCATCGGGTCGCCGGTGTCCCAGCGTGTCCGCGTCCGCACTGTGGGCGCCCGGGCAAACGATTGGTCACTCGTTTGTGTAGGGGTTGTGCGGTTTGCCCTGCCGGGCGCGGTCGTGTTCGAGACTGAGGCCATGAGGCGCATCTGGGGCGAGGACGGCGGGTCGGGGCTCGGGCCCGAGGACGCGCTCCTGAAGGACGCCCGGCTGAGTGTGCGGGCGCGCGGCCTCGCGGTGTATCTGCTGTTGTTGCCGGACGGCGCCCGGCCGGAGCCGCGGGCGCTGGGGTCGCGGCCGGGGGAGAGTCCGGAGTCGATCGCGGGCTATCTCGACGAGTTGGCGGCGGCGGGCTACCTGACGCGGGTCCAGGGGCGCGACGCGCACGGGAACCCGATCGAGGAGGCCCGGTTGGCGGCGAATCCGGGCGAGCACGCGGCCGAGGCCGGGCGGTTGTTCCGTTGGCCCCGTCCGGGGTCGATCGGCGGGTGAGCGCGGGGTGTTCACATGTCCCGCCAGGTGGGGCTTCGGCGTTCGCGGAAGGCGGCGGCGGCCTCGGTCATGTTGCCGGTGAAGGTGCCCAGCACCTGGGTGCGGTTCTCCAGTTCGATCTGTTGGCGCAGCGAGGTCGCGCCGATCCCGGACCACAGGCCCTTCTTGGTCATCCATACGCCGTATTCGCTGTTGGTCGCGATCGAGCGAGCCAGCTCCAGGGCGGCGGGCAGGTGTTCGCCGGCGGGTACGCGGGCGTTGAGCAGGCCCCAGGAGTGTGCCTCGGCGGCGTCGAAGTGGCGTCCGGTGAGCATCAGTTCGGCCGCCCGGGTGGGGCCGACCAGGCGCGGGAGCAGGTAGCTGGTGCCCACGTCGGCGGAGGACAGGCCGACCTTGATGAACACCGAGCCGAAGCGCGCGCTCTCGTCCGCGACGCGCAGGTCGCAGGCCAGCGCGAGGGCCAGGCCGCCGCCGACGGCCGCGCCGTGCACGGCGGCGATCACCGGCTTCTCGCATTCGTGGACGGCCAGGATCAGTTCGGACAGGTGCTCCTGCGAGCGGTAGACGTGTCCGACCGGGCCGCGGCCCTCGGCGTCCGGCGCGTGGTCGGGGTCGCCGGAGAGGTCGGCGCCGGAGCAGAAGCCGCGTCCCTCGCCGGTCAGCACGATCGCCCGCGTGCCGCGCTCGCGGTGCAGCGCGGCGAAGGCGGCCTTGAGGTCGCCCACCATGGTCGCGGAGAGCGCGTTGAGCCGGTCCGGCCGGTCCAGGCGGACGATCGCGACGTGGGGTTCGGGGTGCTCGATGCGCACGTATTTCATGTGACTCAGTCAAACAGATTCGCCGGGTGAAGGAAATGCCCGCGAGGCGCCGCCCCGGGAGAAGTTACCTGCCGGTAGCATCGCGACCATGACTGAATCGACGACCGACTTCGACGCCGTCGCCGAGGGCCTGCGCGCCTCGGTGCCCTTCGTGCGCACACTCGGCCTGGAGTTCGTGGAACTGGCCGCCGACCGCGCCGTGCTGCGGCTGCCGGACGAGCCCGCGCACCACAACCACATCGGCGGCCCGCACGCGGGCGCGATGTTCACGCTGGCCGAGTCCGCCTCCGGGGCGATCGTGATCGCCGCGTTCGGGGACCAGCTCGCCCGCGCGACGCCGCTCGCGGTGGACGCCGCGATCCGCTACCGCAAGGTTGCGCTCGGCCCGGTGCTGGCCGAGGCCCGATTGACCCGTCCGGCCGCCGAGGTGGTCGCCGAACTCGACGCCGGCAAGCGCCCGGAGTTCGTGGTCGAGATCACCATCCGTGACGAAGCGGGCACCACGACGGCGGAGATGACCGTCACCTGGACACTGCGCCCCAACCGCGCGTGATCGGCGCACACTGGCGCGGGTGACCGGCACACGTTTCCGGTCCCGGCTCTCGGGCAGGCAAGGGCCCGTGCCGGTCGGGAAGGTCCCGATCATGTTTTTGCTTCGGGTTGGTGATGATTTCCTATCCTGCTGGGGCGACCAGGCAGATCGTGGTCGGCAAGGTCTCCCGCCGGCTCAAGGTCCGCGCCGCGTGGCGGCGGTGGCGCCGCGTGGCGCGGGCCCTGCTGACCGCGCTGGTGGCGCTGTCGATCACCGTGGTCACCGGGCTCGCTGTCGCGCGGGCCACGGTGCTCTCCGCCGACTGGTACGACGGCGTGCTGGAGCGCGAGCACGCCTACGACCGGCTCTACGACGAGGTCCTGGTCGACCCCCGGATGGCGGGGGTCACCAACGACCTGCTGGGCCGGCTGCCGATACCGCCCAACCAGGTCACCGCCAACCTGCGCCTGGTGCTGCCGCCGTCCACACTGCGCGGGATGGTGCGCGAGCAGATCGGGCACACCGTCGGCTACCTGCGCGGCGACGAGCGCGAACTGCGGCTGACCGTCGACCTCAAACCGGTGATCAACAACCTCGGCAAGGTCGCCGACGTCTTCGTCGGCGACCTCACCGGCAACGTGCCGCGGGTGACCGAGGACAACGCGCCGGCGCTGGTGGACGGCGTGTCCAAGGCCCTGGACGCGCTCGCCCAGGGCCGCCCGCCCGAGTCGCTGCCGGCGCTGAACCTGGACCCGGCCGCGGCCCCGGAGGTGGCCGACCTGATCCTGGCCCGCCTGCCGGCGGAGTCCCGCGAGCCGATCCGCGGCCAGGTGGTCGCCTCGCTGCGCGCCGACGACCTCGGCGGGGTGCTGGTGGCGATCGTCCCGGTGATCTTCGGCGAGAAGGTCCGCCAGGCCCAGCTCGGGCTGACCGGGCTCTCCCACGGCGGCACCTGGGACCTGACGCTGGACCTGCGGGCGAGCCAGGCCAACGAGAGCACCAAGCTGAAACTGGGCCAGCTCGAACAACTGCGCGCGATGACGGTGTTCGGCCTGGGCCGGCTGCTCGCGGTGGCGAGCGTCACCGCGCTGCTGGGCCTGGTGGTGCTGTGGCGCACCGGGTCCGCGCGCGGGGCGGCCCGGCTGCGGCTGCCCGCGCTGGCCCTGGCGGGCGGCGGGCTGCTCGCGGGCGTGGGCTGCCTGGTCGCGTGGGGACTGCTGCCGCACGTGGTCTCGGAGAACCGGGACGGCTGGGCGCCCTCGGTGGTGCGGCTCGCCGGCGACCTCCAGGAGGCCGCGGCGCGCGACGTGGTCGGGGTGTGGCTGGCCGCGTCCGCGGTGCCCCTGGTGTTCGGCGGGGCCACCTTCGGCGCGATCGTGCTGTGGGACAAGCACAAGCACCGGCGGGCCGCGCCGGTGCGGCACACCACCCGTCAGGTGCTCACCTCCGGCGCCGCGGTGATCGCCGCCGGGGCGATCGCGCTGACCATCTTCGTGCCGGTGCCCACCTCCGGCTCCGGCTCCGACGCCAAGCGCTGCAACGGGATGACCGAGCTGTGCAACCGGCGCTACGACCAGGTCGCCTACCTGGCCACCCACAACTCGATGTCCTCGACCGCGGCCCGCTTCCTCAGCCCGCTCCAGGACTCGGACATCGTCACCCAACTGGACGCGGGCGTGCGCGGCCTGCTGGTGGACTCGTACACGTGGGAGGCCCCGGAGGAGGTGGCCGGCCGGCTCGCCGAGTCGGACCTTGATCCCGAGTCGCGCAAGATCGTCGCCGGCGTGGTCAACGACGTCGCGCCGGCCCGGCCCGGGCTGTGGTTGTGCCACTCGGTGTGCCGGGGCGGCGCGTTGCCGATGGTGGAGACGCTGCGCGCGGTGGGCCAGTGGATGGATCGCAACCCGCACGAGGTGGTCACCCTGATCGTGCAGGACGCGATCACCGCGCAGCAGACCGAGTGGGCGTTTCGCGAGGCCGGCCTGGAGCGACTGCTGTACACGCCGGCCGCCGACCCGGACGAGCCGTGGCCCACGCTGGGCACGATGATCGAGCGCAACCGCCGGCTGGTGGTCTTCGCCGAGCGCGCCGACGGGCCCGTCCCGTGGTACCGCAACTTCTACAAGTACGGGATGGAGACGCCGTACGCGTACACGAGTCCGGCCGAGATGACCTGCGCGCCCTATCGCGGCGACGTGGGCAAGCGGCTGTTCCTGCTGAACAACTTCATCACCTCCGCCGGCGGCAGCCGGATCGACGCCGGCGTGGTCAACTCGCGGCCGTTCCTGCTGGATCGGGCCCGCCGCTGCGAACGCGAACGCGGTGCGCAGGTCAACTTCGTCGCGGTCGACTTCGCCACCATCGGCGACGCGAAGGGTGCCGTGGACGTGTTGAACATCACCCGGAAAACACACTGACGGGCCGTCAATTTATCGACAGCGAGGGTCAATAGGACAGTCCGTGGCCGGTTTCGAAGAGCGGCTCCGCGTCCGCGGGCAGGTCGCTGACGAGCCGGCCGGCGGGCGCGTAGCGGCCGAACACGACGTCCAGCACACCCTCGTCGTCGGCGCCCCTGGTGCCCAGCAACGCGGCGCAATAGCCGACCAGATCGGCCACCGCGGCGGGCCGGTACAGGTCGATCACCGCGACCGTGGGCACCGACGCGGCGATGTCCACGATCCGGTCGAGTTCGGCGTCGCCGTGGTCCTCGGGCAGGCGCAGCAGGGCCACGTCGGCGTCGGCGAGGTCGTTCACCACGGTCGCGTACCGGGCCGCGACGCCGGTGTCGACGTGTTCGGTGTACACGCGCAGCGCGTCCCGCAGGGGTAGGGCCGGTCCGCCGCTCGTGCTGATGCGCGAGCTGATGCGGTTCGTGAGCAGCACGACGGCGTGCGGGTCCCGATCCGTCATGGGTGAGCCCTCCTCCTGGCCGCGGCAGGCGCCGCCCTGACCCCGGACCCTACGCGTCGGGGACGACGTCGCGGGCACCAGGTGGCCGGCGTATACCCCCGACCGCCGTGCTCAGCCCGGCGCGTCCAGGGCCGCGGCCGCGGTGCGGGCCAGCGCGATCAGCCGCTCGCGGTCGACGGCCGGGATGACGATGTCCACGGAGGTGACCAGGTCGCCGCGCGCCCGGGCGAAGGCGAGGCCGTCGCCGCGCGCGGGATCGCGGTAGATCACCGCGGCGTCCGAGACGCCGGGCAGCGTCTCGCGCGGGCCCGGGCCGGTGGCGGTCGAGCGGGCGGTGTCCAGCGGGCCGCCGACCATCGCCTGGGGCAACTGCCCGACGACGACGGTCAGTACCCGCCGGTCGCCGGCGTCGAGGTACTCGCACGAGCGCCCGGCCTCCGCGGACCGGGTGTGCACGGGGCCGGTCGCGAGCACCTCCTCGACCCGGGTGGTCGAGAGCAGTTCGCAACCGTCGGTGGGTGGTGCGTCGGCGGCGGGCGGGGAGGGGGTGGGCCGAGGCGGCGCGCCCGCCTTGTCGCCGGCCGCCGCGGTGGACACCGCCACGTGCCGCGGCGGTGTGTCCGGATCGTTGCAGCCGCCGAGCAGGCACGCCAGACCCACCACCCCCACCAGGGTGGTGGCGGGCCCGACGCGCCCGGTCACAGCCGGCCGATCATCGTCCGGGCGATATTGGCGAGAAGGTCGGGCGAGACGTCCTTGTCGCTGCGGTCGATGTAGACGTCGGCGTCCAGGTAGGTGTCCCCGACGAGCTTCGTCCACACCACCCCGTTGGAGGTCGAGTCGCGGTAGGTGAAGGCCGCGTCGCCGACCCCCGGCAGGGCGGTCGGGTTGTCCCCCGCGTCGATGGTTCCCTTGGCGGCCTGTTCGGCGGTGCTGTACTTGGGGTCGCTGGTGGACATCATCACCGTCATCATCGACAGGCCCCGGGCGTTCCGGTAGTCGCAGAACGAGCTGCTCGAACTCTTGAGCTTCTCGTCCACCTCCGCCTTGACCACCGGCAGGCCGAGCAGCGCGGCCACGTCGGCCGCGGTGAAGAAGCGGCAGGGGTCGTTGACGTAGGCCGCGGTCGATCCGGTCGCGGGCGCCGAGGTGCCGGTCGAGGAGGTGCTCGGCGAGGCGGTGGCCGACGCCGACGCCGACGTTCCGCCGGTGGGCGGCGCGGTGGTGCGGCGCGCCGGCGGGGTGGTGGTAGCCGAGCCGGTCGGTCGGCCGGTGGGCTCGCTGCTCGGCTTGTCCTTGCCGCTCTCCAAGGCGCGAACGGTGTCCAGCGGCGACCTGTCGTTGTTGCCGCAACCGGCGACCGTGGTGCCGACGGTCAACGCGACGAGTACCGCCGCCACGCCCGTGCGGACATTCGTGGTGCGCACTTTGTTGTTCCCCCCGGTGTTCGAAGTGCAGTCGTCCATGAGATGAACCTAGGGCCCAGCGCGTTCCCGAACGAGTGGTACCTCCCTTGGAAGTCGAGGGGGATTCGAGGGCGCGATAATGCGCCCATGACTTCCGCACCACATTCGACCACCCACACGGGGGCTCGCGCGGTCACGCAGGCCGTGATCCTCGCCGGCGGGCAGGGTTCACGGCTGCGCCCCTACACCGACGATCGACCCAAGCCGATGGTGGAGATCCCCGGCACCGGCACCCCGATCATCGGACACCAACTGCGCTGGCTGGCCGCGGAGGGCGTGCGCGACGTCGTGGTCTCCTGCGGGCACCTCGCCGAGGTGCTCCAGGACTGGCTCGAGAGCGCCGATCTCCCGGTGCGCGTGGAGACCGTGGTGGAGACCGAACCGCTGGGCCGGGGCGGCGGGTTGAAGTTCGCCGCCGCCGCGCTGCCGCGCCCGGACGAGCCCTGGTACGCCACCAACGGCGACATCTGGACCCGGTTCTCGCTCACCGAGATGGCCGCCTTCCACCACGAGCGCACCGCGCTGGCCACACTCGCGCTGGCCCGACCCCGGATTCCCTGGGGGGTGGTGGAGACCGACAAGTACGGCCATGTCCTGGACTTCATCGAGGCGCCGCCCTCGCCGTATCTGATCAACGCCGGCGTATACGTGTTCGCGCCCGAATTCACCGCGCTGCTGCCGGACGTCGGCGACCACGAGCGCACCACCTTCCCCGGGCTCGCCCGGGCTCAGCGGCTGGCCGGCTTCCCGATTCCGCAGGGCGCCTACTGGCGGGCGATCGACACCGCCAAGGACCTGTCCGAGGCGGCCCGGGAGCTGCGCGCGGACGGCTGAGCGAGGTCTCGCCCCGGCGGCGAGGCGGCACACTGTCCCCGGTCGCCGAACAGGTCGAAAAACGGATCCGCCCCCAGCCGCCGAGCGGCTGGGGGCGGATCGTTCTCCCGGGTCTTGCCGGCTTCCTGCGTCGATGGGCGAGTCGTTCGGGGTCTTGCGCGCGCTTCCCGTGACCCCCGCGGCCACGGGTTCGAGCGGACGGGCTACTCGGTGTCGGTGGCCGCGGTCAGGACGAGATGCCCGCGCGGGCACCGGGGTTGGCGGTGTCGCGCACCACCCGCAGACCGTCCAGCAGCCCGGCGAGCTGACCCTCGGTCAGCGGGTCGATCAGCCAGCTCTGGAGCAGGTCGACGTGGCCGGGCAGGACGCCGCCTATCCGGTCCGCGCCGTCGCGGGTGAGCACCGCGAACAGCGCGCGCCGGTCGGTGGGGCAGTTCTCCCGGGCGACCAGCCCTTCCTTCTCCAGGCGGTCCACCACGCGGGTCACCCCGGAGGTGGACAGCGACGTCTGCGCCGCGAGATCGCTCATCCGCAGGCGCTGCTCGGCCGAGCGGGACAACCGGACCAGCACGTTGAAGTCCACCGTGGACAGGCCGTGCTCGGCCAACTGCGGGCTGAGCCGATCCATCAGGCCGGTGTAGACCTCCACGAGCAGTCCCATGGCGGTGATGCGTGGATCGTCGAAGGGAGTGGTAGTCGATGGGGCGGGGGATGCGGCTCTCGGGGGAGTGTGCATGTCCCTATCATAGCAAGTAGTTGACACGCGGAATATCTTTGTACAAGATGTTGCTGAGGTCGATATCCGCAAGGCAACGATATCTCTCCCGAGGAGTGCGACATGACCGCCACCACCCCCCGCCGCGACTGGGAAGGGCTCACGATCCCGACGGCCGGCACGTACGCGCTCGATGTGGCCCACACCCGCGTCGGGTTCACGGCGCGGCACTTGATGGTGAGCAAGGTGCGTGGGCAGTTCACCGACTTCACCGGTGCGATCACCGTCGCCGAGGAGCCGATGGACTCCACCGTCGAGGCGGCGATCTCCACCGCGAGCATGACCACCGGTCAGCCGGACCGCGACGCCCACCTGGCCAGTGCGGACTTCATGGAGGTCGAGAAGTATCCGCGGATGACCTTCCGTACGCTGCGCCTGAGCGGCCGCAGCGGCAACGAGTTCACCCTGGTCGGCGAGCTGACCATCAAGGGCATCGCCCGCGAGGTCGAGCTCGCGGTCGAGCTGGAGGGCCTCGCGACCAGCCCGTGGGGGCAGGAGGTGCTCGCGTTCACCGCGACCACCGAGATCAACCGCGAGGACTACGGGATGACCTGGAACCAGGCGCTGGAGAGCGGCGGCGTGCTGGTCTCGAAGAAGGTCCGGATCGAGATCGAGGGCGAGGCCGTCCGCCAGGACGGCTGACCGGCGCCGACGGCCGGTGGGCGAGGACGGGCGAAAGGGGCCCGGCGCGACGCGCCGGGCCCCTTCGGTACGCGGTCCCTCGGTGGGCGGCCCCTTCGCGGTGCGCGCTGCTCCGGCGCGCGGCCTCTCGGGGGTGTGACGGGCGCGGGCGCGGGGGCGGTCGGTCGCCGTGGTCAGCGCGTCGCCAGGAAGGCGTCCACCTGCTCGTGGATGTAGGCCACGTCCTCGGCGTCCATGCGGTGGTTCATCGGCACGATCAGCGCGTGCTCCATCACCCGGTCGGCGTTGGGGTAGCCGCCCGGGTCGGCGCGGTGCGCGATGTCCTTGAAGCCGGGCTGGCGCAGGATGTTGCCCGACCACACGGTCCGGGTGGACACCCCGCGCTCCTCCAGCCACGCCTGCATCTCGCCGCGATGGAACGGCAGCCCCTCGTTCAACAGGATGGGGAAGTTGAGCCACCCCGTCTCCAGGCCCTCGGTCTGGCGCGGCGCGGTGAACTCCGGACGCGCGTCGAAGTACGCGTGATGCGCCGCGAAGTGCTCCCGGCGGGTGGCCAGGAACCGGGGCAGCTTGGCGAGTTGGGCCACCCCGAAGGCGGCGCCCAGCTCCGAGGGCTCGAAGTTCCAGCCGATCTCGTCGAAGATGAACAGGTTGTCGTACAGCACGCCGTCGATCTCTTCGAAGAAGTCGCGGTTGCCCCGCTTGGAGCCGAAGAGCTGCACCTCGCTGCGTCGGCCCCAGCGCCGCAACATCAGACCGCGGTCGCGCAGGTCCTCGTCGTCGGTGAGCACCATGCCGCCGTTGCCCGCGCAGGTGATGATGTGCGACATCGCGAAGCTGGTCACCGAGATGTCCGCGCGGGTGCCCGTCGGCGTCCCGCGCAGGGTCGCGCCGAGCGCGTCGCAGGAGTCCTCGATCACCTTGAGGCCGTGCCGGTCCGCGATCGCCCGGATCACGTCCCAGTCCGGCGCGTTGCCCGCGAGGTTGGGGGTCAGGATCGCCCTGGTGCGCGGGCCGATCAGGGCCTCGATCCGGGTCGGGTCGATCTGGTAGGTGTCCGGTTCGACGTCGGCGAGCACGGGCACCAGACCGGCCTTGACCATCGGTGCGATGTCCGTGGAGAAGGTCAGCGTGGAGGTGATGATCTCGTCCCCGGGGGACAGGCGCAGCAGTTCGATCGCGAGATACAGCGCGGAGGAGCCCGAGTTGCACATCAGGCCGTTGCGCTTGCCGAACAGTTCGGCGACGCGCGTCTCCAGTTCCGCGACGTTGCGCCCGATGCCCATCGCCGAGGGCGGCCCGTTCAGGACCGCCAGCATCGCGTCGATCTCGCTCTGGTCGTGCACGCTGCCGGCGTACGGGATCTTGCGCATGAGTGCCTACCCTCGTGGTGATGTCGCGATCGCAGCACGGCTGACGAGGTGTCAGCTGACGATATGTCATAGCTATCATGGCTATGATGGGTGAACAAGACGACGGGAGCTGAGCGTGCGCTACACCACCGTGGGCAAGTCGGGTCTGAAGGTCTCCGCGATCGGCCTCGGCTGCAACAACTTCGGGATGCGGATCGACCAGGACGGCGCCGACAAGGTGGTCGGCGCCGCGCTCGACGCCGGGGTGACCCTGTTCGACACCGCCGACATGTACGGCGGCGGGAAATCCGAGGTGCTGCTCGGCAAGGCACTCGGGAGCCGCCGCGAGGACGTGGTCGTGGCGACCAAGTTCGGCGCGAAGGTGGCGGAGGGTCCGTACGGCCGCGGCTCCTCGCGCCGGCACATCGTGCGGAGCTGCGAGAACAGCCTCCGGCGCCTGGGCACCGACCACATCGATCTGTACTACCAGCACTACGCCGACCCGGACACCCCGATCGAGGAGACGCTGAGCGCGCTCGACGACCTGGTCCGGGCGGGCAAGGTGCGCTACGCGGGCACCTCCAACCTCGCCGCGTGGCAACTCGCCGACGCCGCGCACCTCGCGGGCGCCACGCGGTTCGTGGCCGCGCAGATCCAGTGGAGCCTGCTGGAGCGCACCGTCGAGCGGGACATGGTGCCCGCGGCCCGGCACTTCGGCGTCGGCGTCATCCCGTACTTCCCGCTCGCGTCCGGCCTGCTCACCGGCAAATACCGGCACGGCGAGGAGTTCCCGCAGGACAGCCGGTTCGCGGCCATCCCGCGCTTCGCGCAGGGTGTGGCCACCGACGACAACTTCGCGATCGTCGAGCGGCTCACCGCCTACGCCCGGAGCCAGGGCCTGACCCTGCTCGCGCTCGCGCTGTCCTGGTTGGCCGCGCAACCCGAGGTGGCGTCGGTGCTGGTCGGCGCGACACGCCCCGAGCAGGTCGCGGCCAACGCGGCCGCGATCGTGGACCTCACCGCGACCCAGGTCGCCGAGGTCGCCGAACTCGCCGCGGCGGTACCGGCGTGAACCCGGCGGCGCAGCCGGTCCGTTCCGGCACCGAGCGATCCCTGCGCAACGCCGGCATCGCGGACGAGCTCGCCCGTCGGCTGCGCCGCCGGATCCTGGACGGTCCGCTGCGGGACGGCGACATGCTGCCCAAACAGGACGACCTGATCGCCGAGTTCGGTGTCGGCCGCACCACGCTGCGCCAGGCGTTCCGGATCCTGGAGACCGAGGGCCTGATCACGGTCAAGCGCGGCAACACCGGCGGCGCGGTGGTGCACGTCCCGCAACCGGCTGACGCGGCACACATGTTCGGCATGGTCATGCACGCGCGCCAGGTCCGCCTGGACGACCTCGCGCAGGCGCTGCGCCGGCTGGAGCCGGTCTGCGCGGCGTTGTGCGCGGCGCGCCCGGACCGGGCCACCGAGGTGCTGCCGTGGTTGCGCGAGGTGCACGCGCGGATGGAGCGCGCGGTCGAGGACGGACCGGCCTACATCCGCGCCGGCCGCGACTTCCACGAGGCCCTGGTGCTGCTGTGCGGCAACGAGACGATGAAGATCCTGCTCGGCGCGGTCGAGGTGTTGTGGGCGCAACAGGAACGCGAATGGGCCCAGGAGGCCTTGGCCGACACGGGCGAACGCGTCCGCCGCGCCGGCCTGCGCGACCACGAGCGCCTGATCGCCCTGATCGAGGCCGGCGACGAATCCGAGGTCTACCGCGAATCGGTACGCCACCTCGAAGCCGCCCAGGACTACCCCCTGCGCGACCGAGCAGCCGCCCCCATCACCTCCCCTTGACCCGACCTCGAACGCCGCCCGGCGCTCGAGGCGGAAAGCCCCAGCCCACCCCGGCAGCCGGCCCCATTCCAGCCTGCCCGGTATTCGAGGCCACGAGCCCCGCAGCCTGCCCGGCGTTCGACGCCAAGCGCCGCAACTTGTCCGGGCAGGCAGCCCATTCCAACCAGGCCGGCGTTCGAGGCCAAGAGCCCCAGCCTGCCCGGGCAGCCGGCCCCGAATTCAGCCTGGCCGGCGTTCGAGGTGAAGAGCCGCAGCTTGTCCGGGCAGGCAGCCCAATTCCAGCCTGCCCGGGCAACCAACCCCCGAATTCAGCCCGGCCCGCGTTCGAGGCCAAGAGCCGCAGCCCGTTCGGGCAGCCGGCCCAATTCCAGCCCGGCCGGCGTTTGAGGCCAACCGGCCGCAGGCCGGCCAGGTGCAGCGCCATGCGGCGACGAGCACCGCACGTCAGCGCCCCCGCCACGCGGCAGAAAGCACGTCCCCGTTGAACCGCCCGATGACCCCCAGCGGAATGCCCTTCGGGCACACCGCGGTGCACTCGCCGGTGTTGGTGCACCCACCGAAGTCCGCGTCGTCGTGAGCGTGGATCATCGCCTCGACGCGCGTGTCCTGCTCCACCGCGCCCTGCGGCAGCAGGCCCAGGTGGGTGGCCTTCGCGGCGGTGAACAACATCGCCGACCCGTTCGGGCACGCCGCCACGCACGCGCCGCAGCCGATGCAGGTCGCGGCCTCGAACGCGGCGTCCGCGTCGGCCTTGGGAATCGGCGTCGCGTGCGCCTCGGGGGCCGAGCCGGTGGGCGCGGTGACGTACCCGCCGGCCTCGATGATCCGGTCCAGACCGGAGCGGTCCACCACCAGGTCCTTGACCACCGGGAAGGCCGCGGCGCGCCACGGCTCGACGTCGATGGTCTGCCCGTCGCGAAAGTGCCGCAGGTGGAGCTGGCAGGTCGTGGTCGCCTTCTGCGGCCCGTGCGGCACCCCGTCGATGACCAGGCTGCACGCGCCGCAGATGCCCTCGCGGCAGTCGTGGTCGAAGGCGACGGGCTCGTCGCCGCGCTCGGTGAGCCGCTCGTTGAGCACGTCCAGCAGTTCCAGGAACGACATGTCGGCCGACGCGTCCGGCACGTCGTAGGCGACCATGCCGCCCCGATCCGCCGGGCCCTTCTGCCGCCAGATGCGCAGGGTGAGCTTCATGCGTAATTCCTCGTGGCCAGGGTGACGTTGTCGAAGGTGAGCCGTTCGCGGTGCAGTACGGGCGGCCCGTCCGTGTACTCCCACGCGGCGACGTAGGCGAACGCCTCGTCGTCCCGGGCGGCCTCCCCGCCGGCGCTTTGGTGCTCGGCCCGGAAGTGGCCGCCGCAGGACTCCTCGCGGTGCAGCGCGTCCAGGCACATCAGTTCGGCGAGTTCGAGGAAGTCGGCGACCCGACCGGCCTTCTCCAGCGACTGGTTCAGCCCCGCGCCGGTGCCCGGTACGCGCAGCCGCGACCAGAACTGCTCGCGCAACCGCGGGATCCGCGCCAGCGCCTCGCGCAGCCCGGCCGCGTCGCGCTCCATGCCGCACTTCTCCCACATCAGCAGACCCAGCTCGCGGTGGAAGTGGTCGGCGGACAGGTCGCCGTCGATCGCGAGCAGGCGCTTGACCCGGTCCTGGACGCCCTGTTCGGTGGCCACCACCTCCGGATCGTCCGCGTCCACCGGTCCGAACGGCCCCGCCGCGAGGTAGTGGGTGAGCGTGGTCGGCAGCACGAAGTAGCCGTCGGCCAGGCCCTGCATGAGCGCCGAGGCGCCCAGTCGGTTCGCGCCGTGGTCGGAGAAGTTCGCCTCGCCGATCACGAACAGGCCCGGGATGGTGGACTGGAGGTCGTAGTCGACCCACAGCCCGCCCATCGTGTAGTGCACCGCCGGGTAGATCCGCATCGGCACGGCGTACGGGTCCTCGCCGGTGATCCGCTCGTACATCGAGAAGAGGTTGCCGTACTTCTCCTCGACGGCCGGCGCGCCCAGCCGCTCGATCGCGTCCGCGAAGTCGAGGTAGACGCCGAGCCCGCCCGGTCCCACGCCGCGTCCCTCGTCGCAGACCCGCTTGGCCGCGCGCGAGGCGATGTCGCGCGGGACCAGGTTGCCGAAGGCCGGGTACATCCGCTCCAGGAAGTAGTCCCGCTCCGCCGCCGGGATGTCGCCGGGCGCGCGGGTGTCCCCGCCGGCGGTGGGCACCCACACCCGGCCGTCGTTGCGCAGCGACTCGCTCATCAGGGTGAGCTTCGATTGGTGCTCGCCGGAGACCGGGATGCAGGTCGGGTGGATCTGGGTGAAGCACGGGTTGGCGAACAGCGCGCCGCGCCGGTGCGCGCGCCAGACCGCGCTCGCGTTGCAGCCCATCGCGTTCGTGGACAGGAAGTAGGCGTTGCCGTAGCCGCCGGTGGCCAGTACGACCGCCTCGGCCAGGTGGGTGGTGACCTCGCCGGTGACCAGGTCGCGCACCACCACGCCGCGGGCCCGGCCGTCCACCACCACCAGGTCGAGCATCTCGGTGCGCGCGTGCACGGTGACGTTGCCGGCCGCGACCTGGCGCGACATCGCCTGGTAGGCGCCGAGCAGGAGCTGCTGGCCGGTCTGGCCCCGCGCGTAGAACGTACGGGAGACCTGCGCGCCGCCGAACGAACGGGTGTCGAGCAGGCCCCCGTAGTCGCGGGCGAACGGCACGCCCTGTGCGACGCACTGGTCGATGATCTGGGTGCTCACCTCGGCCAGTCGGTGCACGTTGGACTCGCGGGCGCGGAAGTCGCCGCCCTTGATGGTGTCCTTGAACAGCCGGGCCACGCTGTCCCCGTCGCCGCGGTAGTTCTTGGCGGCGTTGATGCCGCCCTGCGCGGCGATGCTGTGCGCGCGGCGCGGCGAGTCCTGGTAGCAGAACGAGGTGACGGGGTGGCCGAGTTCGGCCAGCGTGGCGGCGGCGGAGGCGCCCGCGAGACCGGTGCCGACGACGATGACCGGGAGCCGGCGCCGGTTGGCCGGGTTGATCAACCGGGCGGCCAGTCGGCGCTGTTCCCAGCGCCCGGCCAGATCGCCGTCCGGGGCCGCGTGGTCGGCGATCTCGGCGCCGACGGTGTAGTGCGCGTACTCGGTGTGCCCGGCGTGTCCGGTGTCCTCGCCGGAGGCGATGTGTCCGGCGTCCCGGGTCGGCTCGGTGTGTCGGTTCATCACCTTCACCCCACGATTCCGACGGTCACGGCGAACGGCACGGACAGGAATCCGACCGTCATGAACACGGCGTATCCGGTCGCGATCCGGCCCATCAGCCGCTCGGTGCCGGGGCGTTGCCGGCCGAGCGAGCGGGTCATGCTCCACACGCCGTGGCGCAGGTGGAAGCCGACCGCGACGACCGCCACCGTGTAGATCGCGGTGATGTACCAGTGCTCGAAGTCGGCGGTGACGTTCGTGTACGGCTTGCCCGAGGCGCCGACCGGATTGGCCACCCCGACGGTGAGGTCGAGCAGGTGGTAGACCACGAACAGGGCGATGATCACACCGCCCCAGCGCATCGTGCGCGCGGCGTACGAACCCTGGACCGGGGGGCGGTGCACGTACTTGACCGGCCGCGCCCGGCGCGCGCGCCGGGTGAGCAGGATCGCCATCGCCATGTGCACGAGCACGGCCGCGGTCAGGCCCACCCGGATGATCCACAGGGCGCCCTCGTGCGGGACCAGCGGCTCGCCGATGGTGCGCAGCCAGTGCGCGTAGTGGTCGAAGCTCGACTCGCCGAAGAAGATCTTCAGATTGCCCAACATGTGGACGGTCAGATAGGCAAGGAGCACGGCACCGCTGAGCGCCATCGCGACTTTCATCATGACGGTCGAACGGTGCGACGCTCCCTGCCTGCGCTGCCCGGCGGAACCGGGTGCGCGGGTCAGGGTCGCCATGGGTTCGACGGTAGGCGGACCAAGGTCATGCCGTCCAAGATCGGAAATGCCTCGTTTCGATAGCCGTCGGCTATGCAAGGCTGAAGGCATGCAGTTCCAGCAGCTCGTCTACTTCGTCGCGGTCGCCGAGACCCGGCACTTCACCCGCGCGGCGGCGCGTACGCACGTCGCCCAGCCGTCGCTGTCCAAGCAGATCCGGGCCCTGGAGCACGAGTTGGGCGCCGAACTGTTCACCCGCGTACGCGGCAACATCGCGCTGACCCCGGCGGGGGAGCGGTTGTTGCCGATCGCGCGGCGGATCCTGGCGGACGTGGACGTCGCGCACCTGGAGGTGGCCGAGCTGGTCGGGCTGCGCTCGGGCCGGGTCCGGATCGGCGCCACGCCGTCGTTGTCCGCCAGCCTGCTGGCCGAGGTGTTGCGCAGCTTCCAGGCCCGCTACGCGGACATCCGGCTGCTGGTCGACGAGAACGGCTCGCGGGACCTGGTCCGCGCCCTGCTGCGCGGCGACCTGGACCTGGCGCTGATCGTGGTGCCGCCGCAGGGGGTCGGCGCGGCGCTGACCACCGAGCCGCTGCTGCGCGAGGACCTGGTGCTCGCGGGCACGCCGCCGGTGGCCGGTGCGACGGTGCCGATCGAGGCGCTGCGGGGGGTGCGGCTGGTGATGTTCCGGGACGGCTACGACCTGCGCGAGTCGACCCTGACCGCGTGTCACGAGGCGGGTTTCGAGCCGGAGTTCGCGATCGAGGGCGGTGAGATGGACGCGGTGCTGCGGTTCGTGGAGGTGGGCCTGGGGCCGGCCATTGTGCCGAGCATGGTGCTGGTCGGCCGACCGGGCCTGACCGCGACGCCGCTCACCCCGCCGGGCCTGTCCCGCACCATCGCCCTGGCCCACCGCAGCGACGCCGCGCTCACCCACGCCGCGCGCGCCTTCCGCGACGAACTGCGCGCCTTCCTGACCCCGGACCGGCTGCCGGCCGGCGTCGAGCGCATCGGCGACCACGGGGTGTGATCCGCATCCGCCGGCGGTGCGGGCGGCGCTCCGGGCGCCGCCCGACCGCCGGCGTCGCGGGTGTCACCCCAGCGGCATGATCAGGCAGGTCGTGGTCGCGGTGGCGAGCAGGCGGCCTTGGTGGTCGGTGAGTTCGGCCTCGGCGGTGCGGATCGTGCGCCCGCGGTGGATCACCCGGCCCTCGGCGCGCAGCTTGGTGCCGTCGAGCGGGCCCGGGCGCAGGTAGCGCACCGAGATGTCGAGCGAGGTGTACCCGGTCGCGGGCGGCAGCGTGGTGTGCACCGCGCAGGCCATCGCGGAGTCCAGCAGCGTGGCCGCGATGCCGCCGTGCATGGTGCCGATCGGATTGGCGAACTCGGGCCGGGCGGACGCGCTGAACACGATCCGGCCGTCCTCGACCTCTTCCGGCTCCATGCCGATGAACGGGCCGATCCCCGTGGGCATGCCGTGCTCCCGCAACGCCTGGAGCTGTTCCAGACCGGTCGGTCCCACGGTCGACGACGTTGTGCTCATCCCGAACCCCTCACCTGAGTTGACGCTGTCAAGTTGACAGCGTCAAGTCGGTGGCTGTCAACTGGACGCGTGCCGCCCACCAGCCGATCCCGCGCCCGTACCCGTGCCCGTCCCGGGGACGGCGCGCTGCTGCGCGAGGAGATCCTGCGCGCGGCGACCGCGCTGCTCGACGAGGCCGGCGACGAGTCCGCGCTCACGCTGCGCGCGGTCGCCGCGCGGGTGGGTGTGACGACGCCGTCGGTGTACCTGCACTTCGCGGACAAGGAGGCGCTGGTCGAGGCGGTGTGCCTCGCGGTGTGGGAGGACCTCGGGCGGCGGATGCGCGAGGTGGGCGACGGCATCGCGGACCCGTACCAGTCGATGCGTCGGCGGGGTGCCGCGTTCGTCCGCTTCGGGCTCGAACACCCGGTGCAGTACCGCCTGTTGATGATGCGGCCGCGATCGGGCGCGGCGGGCGGGTGGACCGCGGCGGACGCGTGCCTGGCCTATGTCGGCGAGGCGATCCAGCCGTGTCTGGACGCCGGTGTCCTGGTCGGCGACCCGACCCGGCTGACCCTGCAGATGCTCGCGGCGCTGCACGGCCTGGTGGCGCTCTACCTCGCGCGGCCCGACTATCCGTGGCCGGAGGACGTGGAGACGATGGCCGACGAGGTGACCCGGATGGCCGGGTTGGGCTCCGCGCTCGCCGGCCGCCTGCGCGGTCCCGGCCCGGCGCCGAGCACGAGCGCGTTCGCGGCGGGCTTCGACGCGCTCGCCGACCGGCTGCGGAGACCCGAGCACGCGAACTGGCCCGCGGACCCGGCCCGGGACGCCGGGCCGGCTCGCGGCGAACCCGCGGGCGGCGGGCCGCTCCCCTAGGGCGTGTCGCCTAGCGGCGAACAGGGGGAGCCGGCCGCGCGCCCGGTGCGGGTGCGGGTCAGTGACCCTTGCGCTTGTCCGCCTGCTTCTTCACCTTGTCCACGATGGACTTGACCTTGTCCGGGTTCTTCTTGGCGTAGTCGGTCGCCTTCTTGATCAGCTTGTCGAGACCGGCCATGACGCCCACTCCTTGTTTCGTTCGGGGCGATCGGATCGCCGCCGCTCTGGTCGATGTCACTGTGCTGCGACCGCCGCGCTCGCCGGGCGCTGCCCGGCCGCGCCGCCGTTGCCCGGATGCGATGCCGCTCCGGTTCAGGATCAACCGCCGCCCGCCCGAAATCGTTCCCCCGGATCCGACGTCAGGGCCGCACCGAGGACGATGCGGCCCTGTCACACGTTCGTGCGGGGGTCGTGCGGCCGGGGCGACCCCGGGGGGAATCGGCTCAGACGTTGACGCCGAAGTCCTTCGCGATGCCGGCCAGGCCCGAGGCGTAGCCCTGGCCGACCGCGCGGAACTTCCACTCGTTGCCGTTGCGGTACAGCTCGCCGAAGACCATCGCGGTCTCGGTGGAAGCGTCCTCGGTGAGGTCGTAGCGCGCGAGCTCGTTGTTGTCCGCGCGGTTGACCACCCGGATGTAGGCGTTGCGCACCTGGCCGAAGGACTGGTCCCGGGCCACCGCGTCGTGGATCGACACGGGGAAGACCACCCGCTGGACGTCGCCGGGCACGGACGCGAGGTCGACGTTGACGGTCTCGTCGTCGCCGTCGCCCTCACCGGTGAGGTTGTCGCCGGTGTGCTGGACCGAGCCGTCGGGGCTGGTCAGGTTGTTGTAGAAGACGAAGTGCAGATCGGACAGCACCCGACCGTCGTTGCCGAGCAGCAGTGCGCTCGCGTCGAGGTCGAAGTCCGCACCGGTCGTGCTGCGCGCATCCCATCCGAGACCCACCGCGACGGCGGTGAGACCGGGCGCGGCCTTGGACAGGGATACGTTGCCGCCCTTGGCGAGACTGACTCCCATGGCAGTGCTTCCTTCCCTCGTGCATATCGGGGTACAGGCGGATCGGGTGATCACGCGACGGCCGCCGATGGGTGAATCTACAGGACTGTAGAAGCCCGGCGCGCGCCGGCGCGACGTGTGCATGTCGTGTGACGTGCGATCGCCAATGCAGTGATACCCCATCCCACCATCGTGGGACGACAGCGGGCAGCCGAACTCTCGGTACGGATGCGTCGATTCGGTCGCATCCGAAGCCCGGACGGGTCGCGCGGGGGCACGAGCGGCAGGGCAAATAGGTTGATTTCCTTGGAGATTACCGCACATCACCCGGGCGTCTTCAAGGAACTCCCCGTCCGTGCACGGCAGGCGCGCAACGGCCCGGACCGGCGCGGTGGCCCGGCAGCGCGCGGGGGGGTTCACGCGCACGCGAGCCCCGCGCGTACGTCCCCGGGTATGCGCGCGCTCAGCCGGAACGCGTCGCCGACGACCCCGGCGGTGAGCGTGCCGCCGAGCGCCGCCAGGCGCGCGTCGAGGGACCTCAACCCCAGGCCCGCCCCGGTCGGCGCCGAACCCGCGCCGGCCGGCACGCCGTCGTTGGTCAGGACCAGTACGACCGCGCCGTCCGGCTCGACCGACGCGGTGATCGCGCACCGGGTCGCGGTGCTGTGCCGCAGTACGTTGGTGGTGCCCTCGCGCAGCACGGTCGCCAGCACGGTGTCGGTACCCGCCGGCAACGCGCCCACGTCGACGGCGACCTCCACCGCCACCCCGGCCCCGGCCAGCACGTCCCGCGCGGTTCCCGCCTCGACCGCCAGCGACATCCCGCGATACCCGCCCGAGACCGTGCCGACGTCCACCAGCGCCTGCCGGGCCATGGCCAGGCCCTCGGCGAGCCGGGTCGCCGCCGACTCCGGGTCGCGATCGGCGAACCGCAGCGCCAGTTGGATCTTGAGCACCAGCGCGGACAGGCTGAAGCCGAGCAGGTCGTGCAGATCGTGTCCCAGCCGCAGCCGCTCGCGGGCGACCTGCCCGGCGGCCAACTCGATCCGGGCCGCGCCCAGCGCCCGCGCGAGGTCGGCCATCCGGACCAGACCGTAGACCAGCGCCGCGCGCTCCAGGATCCACACCACGTGGTAGACGTGGTCCAGGAGGGTCGGACTCCAGGTGCCGAAGTACACGTCGTGCAACGCGAATCCGATCACCGCGAGCACGCGCCACGGCCCGCGCAGCAACACCAGGGCGAGCCCGGCCAGGAACAGCCCCACCGACCAGACCCGGGCGTCGAACACGACGAGCGGCACGTACGCGAGCGCGACCTGCGCCGCGAACGTGCACTGCCACCAGCGGGGCCGCCCACCCGAGGCGGGTGTGCAGTTGCGGATGTACAGCGCGACGAAGGCGCACAGCAGGAGCCCGAACAGCGCCTGCCGGGCCGGGGAGTAGTCGCTCGCGGCGAGCACCCGCAGCGGCAGCGGCACGATCAGCAACACCAGGATCACCACCCGCAGCACCGCGACCGCGCGCGGCGTCGGCTCGTCGGCGATCGCCGGCGGCGGGGTGCTCTCGACGCTCTTGTGCTCGTGCGCGAAGGCCCGGGCCCGGGCCATCGCCGCACGGGCCTCGGCCAGCGCCTCGGCCAGGGCGGGCCGGGCGCTCTCCGGGCGCTCGCGCAGTCCGGCCAGCAGTGCGTCGCCGCCGGCCAGGATCCGGGTCAGGCTCGCGCCGACGCCGTCGGTCAGGTGCCGGGCGAAGCGCAGGCGTTCCCGGGCGACCTCGGCCTCCGCGAGCGCGGTGCGGGTCGCGGTCAGCGCGGCGATCAGGTCGGCGAGCCCGGCGAGCGCGTACACCGCCAGCCCGACCAGGGCGGCCTGCCCCAGAACCAGGTACAGCGCCTCCACCACGGTCGGCCGGACCGCGAGGCCCACCGGCACCTGTACGGCCAGCACCGCCACGAACCCCGCCCAGGCCGCCCACGCGGGCCGCAACAGCAGCAGCGCCGCGCCCGCGAGGAAGCCCGGATTGCCGTACCAGGTCTCGTGGAACCACGTCATCGGCAGATAGGTGAGCACGGCCTGCGCGCCGAGCGTCCACCTCCAGCCCGCCGGCCGGGAGCCGTCCGCCGGGCGTACGCAGTTGCGCAGGTGCAGCGTCACCAGGGCGAGCAGCAGGCCCAGCGCGATCGCCTTGGCGCCGGTCGACAACCGGGTCGACTGGACCAGCCCGACGAAGCCGCCGAAGAAGAACCCGCAGGTGATCACCGCGGTCACGACCCGGGCGAGCAGCGGCGCGAAGGCGGCGTCCTCCCGAGGGCCGAACGCGGCCCGTATCGCGTCGCGGCGACCAGTCGACGCCACCATCACCATCTCCGTGCCGTTCCCCGGTGCCGCCGACGGCGGCGCTGTGCGAGCATGCCGGCCGCCCCGGGCGTCCCGGCGGAGCTCGGCTTTTCCCTCGACGGCAGGCAAACGGTACCGACCGGACATCGGAGCTTCCCGCCGGGGTCCGCCACACGAACTTCCCCGCTTCGCGGGTGCCGGCGCGGTCCCGCGCCGCCGGTCCGGCCGGTCACTCGCACGGATCACCCGGCTGGCGCGGCCCTTGGGTGCGTTCGACGGTGACGTGAGGCAGCCGTATCCGTCACGAGCACGAAGCGAGGCGCCCATGTTCGAGGCCCTGGGCGGGTTTGTCGTACGCAGGCCCTGGTGGGTCATCCTGGCCTGGGTGATCGCGGCGGGTGTGGTGATCGGCCTCGCGCCGAAGCTGACCTCCTCCACCGACGAGAAGAGCTTCCTGCCCAAGTCCTACGAGTCGGTCCGCGCGTCCGACCTGCGCGACCGGGACTTCCCGCAACAGGAGAACGTCGGCGCGGTGATCGTCTTCCAGCGCTCCGACGGCAAGCCGATGACCCAGGCGGACAGCGAGCAGGTCGCCCGGATCTCGGCGTCGGTGCAGGCGCGGAAGATCGAGGACGTCATCGCGGTGACGCCGGGGCAGGTCTCGCCGAACGGCCTCGTGCAGACCTCGATGGTCGCGATGCCGGAGATCACCGACCCCAACGACGAGACCCCGCAGGACGCGGTCGAGGAGATGCGCAAGGACGTCGAGGCGCAGGTGGCCGGCACCGCCCTGACGGCGGGCATCACCGGTCAGGCCGCGCAGGCGCTCGACGAGCGGGACTCCTCGGAGAAGGCCGGCACGCTGGTCGCGGTCGGCACCATCGTGATCATCGTGTTGCTGCTGCTGATCATCTTCCGCAGCCCGATCATCGCGCTGCTGCCGGTGGTGATCATCGGGTTGATCGCGCCGATGGCCACCGGGCTGATCGCGTCGGCCAACAAGGTCTTCGACATGAAGGCGGACAGCTCGATCGAACAACTGCTCACCGTGGTGTTGTTCGGCGTCGGCACGGACTACGCGCTGTTCCTGCTCTTTCGCTACCGCGAGGTGTTGCGCGAGGGGGTCGACGCCAAGAACGGCATGGTGCACGCGGTGTCCAGGGTCGGCGAGGCGATCGCCTCCGCCGCGGCGGCGGTGATCGTCGCGTTCGCGGCGCTGACCCTGTCCACGCTCGGCATGCTGCGCTCGATGGGCCCGGCGCTGGCGATCGCGGTGTTCGTGACGCTGGTCGCCGGCCTGACGCTGGTGCCGGCCGTGGTCTCGCTGCTGGGTACCCGCGTGTTCTGGCCGTCCAAGTCCTGGCGGGTCGCGCCGCACGGCACCGGCTTCGCCCGGCTCGGCCGGGGCATCGGGCGCCGACCGGCGGTGTTCGCGCTGCTGTCCGCGCTGGTGATGGGCGTACTCGCGATCGGCGCGCTGGGCTACAAGGCCAACTTCGACCTGGCCGGTTCGTCGCTGCCCTCGGACAAGGAGTCCGTGGTCGCGATGAAGAACCTGGAGAAGGGCTTCCCGCCCGGCACCACGGACCCCACCGAGGTGTATCTGACCTCGACCACTGGTCGGCCGCTCACGCCCGCGGAGCGGATTCCGTTCGAGGCGGTGCTGCAGCGGGTCCAAGGGGTCGGCTCGGTGACCGAGGCGGTGCTCAGCGCGGACCAGCGGACCGCGTTCTACTCGGTCGTGCTCACCGACTCGCCGGCCACCGACGACGCCCTGTCGACGATCAAGGACCGGCTCCGGCCGACCATGCACGAGGCCGCGCCGGCCGGGACCCGGGCGCTCGTGGGCGGGATCAGCGCCGTCTACGTGGACATCAACCGGGCCGTGGACCGGGACTACTCGGTGGTCTTCCCGGTCGCCGCGGTGTGCATCATGATCATCCTGGGCCTGCTGCTGCGCAGCCTGGTCGCGCCGTGGTACCTGATGGCCTCGGTCGCGCTGGGCTTCGGCGCCACGCTCGGCGCGACGTCGGTGCTCTTCCAGAAGATCGGCGACCAGCCCGGGCTGATGTTCATGCTCCCGGTGATCATGTACCTCTTCGTGGTCGCGCTCGGCACCGACTACAACATCCTGATGGTGTCGCGATTGCGTGAGGAGGCCCGCGAGGGCCACAACCCCCACGACGCGGCGGCCGTCGCGGTCAAGCACTCGGGCCCGACCATCGCGGCCGCGGGCGTGATCCTGGCGGGCACCTTCGCGACCCTGATGCTGGCGGGCAACTCGACGTTGTCCCAGATGGGCTTCGCGCTCTCCAGCGGCATCGCGATCGCGGCCTTCATCATGGCGCTGATCTTCACCCCGAGCCTGACCGCGCTGATCGGACACATCGCGTGGTGGCCCGGCCACGGCGACACCAAGCCCGCCGGCGAGACGGAACGCGAAAGCGAGCGGGTGGGGTGAGGCCGGGTCTCCGCGGGCCGCACTCGCCTTCGGCGCGGCGGCGCGGCCGGTCGAAGAAAGTTCGGCGCGGCCGATGAGTTCTTCCCCGGGGGACCGTCTATCCCTTCGAAAGCACCGAGACGTACGAGATGGGACGCATCATGGCCACGATGATCTTTGTGAACCTGCCGGTCAAGGACCTCACGAAGGCGACCGAGTTCTACACCGCGCTCGGGTTCACCCAGAACGCGCAGTTCAGCGACCAGAACGCGAGCTCGTTCGCGATCAGCGACACGATCCACGTGATGCTGCTCGCGGAGCCGTTCTTCAAGACCTTCACGAGCAAGGAGATCGTCGACGCGACCAAGGCCACCGAGGCCATCGTCGCGCTGAGCGCGGAGAGCCGCGAGGGCGTCGACGAGCTGGTGGAGAAGGCGTTCGCGGCGGGCGCCAAGAAGTCGAACGAGACGATGGACCAGGGGTTCATGTACGGACGCAGCTTCCAGGACCCGGACGGCCACCTGTGGGAGGTCGTGTACATGGACATGTCGGCGGTCCCGGACCAGCCCTGAGCCGGGGCGATGCGACGCGGCAGCCCCGAGCCGGGGCGACGCGGCCCGGCCGGCCGGGCCGCGCCGGGCCCGCGGTGGTCAGAGGCCGGGTGGCTCGGGGCGCACCAGGCCGTTCTGGTAGGCGATGACGACGAGTTGGGCGCGGTCGCGGGCGCCGAGTTTGGTCATGGCGCGTTGGATGTGGGTGCGGACGGTCAGGACGCTCAGGACGAGTTCCCGGGCGATCCGGTCGTTGGATTTGCCCTGGGCCGCCAGGACGGTGACTTCCTGCTCGCGGGGGGTGAGGTCGGCGAGGCGTTCGGCCGGGGCGAGGGGAGGTCCGGAGGCGGGGGTGGTGAGGAAGCGGGTGATCAGGGCTTGGGTGGCTCCGGGGGACAGGAGGGCTTCGCCCGCGGCGATGGTGCGGATTCCGTCCAGCAGCGCGTCCGTGGTGACGTACTTGCCGAGGAAGCCGCTGGCACCCACACGTAGTGCCCGGGCGACGTACTCCTCGGTCTCGAACATGGTCAGGATGAGGACGCGGGTGCCGGCGAGGCCGGGGTCCGCGCAGATGGCGGCGGTGGCGGCGAGGCCGTCGCCGTTGGGCATGCGGATGTCCATGAGGACGACGTCGGGCCGGTGGGCGCGGGCGAGTTCCACCGCTTCCCGGCCGTCGGCGGCCTCGCCGACGACCTCCAGGTCGTCGCAGGAGTCGATCAGGAGCCGGAAGGTGCCGCGCAGCAGGGCCTGGTCGTCGGCGAGCAGGACGCGGATGGTCAACGGGTTTCCTCGGGTCGTCGTCCGGTCGGGTCGTCCGCCGGGGTGCGGGGCTGGAAGGGCAGGGCGGCGGCGACTTCGAAGCCGCCTTCGGGTCGGGGGCCGGCGCGCAGGTCGCCACCGACGGAGTGGGCGCGTTCGCGCATGCCCATCAGTCCGTATCCGCCGCCGGGCATCGGCGGGAGGGCCCCGCCGTTCGCCGCGGCGTCGTTGGTGACGGTGATGAGCAGGCGCGAGCCGTCGTAGCGGAGCCGGACTCGGGCCGCGTGGTCGGGCGCGTGTTTCGTGGCGTTGGTCAGGGCCTCCTGGATGATCCGGTAGGCGGTCAGGTCCACCCCCGGGGACAGCGGCCGAGCCGCTCCCTCGGTGCCGACCGTGACGGTCAGGCCGGCCGACGCGCAGGCCGCGACCAGTTCGGGCAGGCGGTCCAGGCCCGGGGTGGGTTCCAGCGGGGAGGCGTGCGGGTCGGCGGTGTTGCGCAGCACGCCCACCGTGGCGCGTAGTTCCAGGAGCGCGGAGGTGGTGGTGCCGACCAGGTCGGCGAGGATCTTGCGGGTCTGCTCCGGGTGCGTGTCGGCGAGGTGGGCGGCGGTGCCGGCCTGGGCGTGGGCGACGGCCATGTGGTGGGCGACGGCGTCGTGGAGTTCGCGGGCGATGCGCATGCGTTCCTCGGCGACGCGGAGCCGGGCCTCCTCCTCGCGGGTGCGCTCGGCGTGCGCGGCGCGGGCCTGGACGGATTCGAGGTAGGCGCGCCGGAAGCGGCTCCTGCCGCCCAGGGACACCGGCAGCAGCAGCCACAGGACCGTGCCCACGGTGCGGAGGATGAGGTCGTCGCCGAGCGGCGCGCCTGCCAGCGAGGTGGCCACGAGCAGGGCCACGGTCGCCGAGCCGTAGACGCCGGTGGTCCGCGAATCGGTGAGCGCGGCAAGCCAGTACAGGGCGGTCATCACGGGGGCCAGCAGCAAGGGGCTGGGCAGGTAGCCCAGCGCGGTCAGCAGGGCGGCCGCGGCGGCGGTGACCGCGAGGGTGGCCCGCGGGCGGCTGCGGGCGGCCAGGACGGCCGCGCCGGAGAGGACGAGGATCCAGGCCGGCCACAAGGCGTGCGGGGGCGAGGACTCGGACGTGCTGATCCGGGCCCCGAAGAGCGTGCAGACGCACAACGCCACCGCCGTCACCACGTCCGCGGCTCGGGCGTGGCGCTCCGCGTACCGTTCGAGGTAACTGGTCATCGTGCTCTCCGCTGGGGGGTGTCGCAGGGGTCCATGGTCGCCGATGACCACGAGGACGGGGCGTGCGGACCGCCCGAGACACGGGTCTCGGGCGGTCCTGGGGCGGAGCCGGTCACACGCGCGCCTCGACCGGTCCTTCCGGGTCGTGGTCGGGTCGGTCGGGCCGCGCGTGGCCGAGTGCCCCGCCTTCCACGTCGACCCGGGGCAGCACGCGGCCCAGCCACCCCGGCAGCCACCAGGCCCGGTCGCCGAGCAGGGCCAGGACGGCGGGCACGATCGCCATCCGGACCACGAAGGCGTCGAAGAGCACCGCGGCGGCCAGGCCGAACCCCAGCATCTTGATCAGCCCGCCCTGTTCCCCGATGAACCCGGAGAAGACCGCGATCATGATCAGCGCGGCGGCCGTGACCACCCGGGCGCTGTGCCGGAACCCGGACACGATCGCCTGATCGGCGGATTCCCCGTGGGTGTACGCCTCCCGCACGCGGGAGACCAGGAACACCTCGTAGTCCATGGCCAGTCCGAAGACGATGCCCATCATGAAGATCGGCATCAGGCTCATGATCGGCCCGGTCTGCTCCACCCCGAACAGGTCCGCCGCGTGTCCCTCCTGGAAGACCAGCACCAACGCGCCCAGCGCCGCCAGCACCGAGAGGACGAAACCCAGGGCCGCCTTGACCGGCACCAGTACGGACCGGAAGACCAGCAGCAGCAGCACCACCGCCAAGCCGCCCACCACCGCCAGGTAGGGCACCAGCGCGGACTGCACCTTCGCGGCGATGTCGATGTTCAGCGCGGTCGTGCCGGTGACCTCGAACGTCGCCGACGCCTGCTTCTGCACAGCCGCACGGTTGCGGCGGATCGTCTCCACCAGGTCCTTGGTCTTCTCGTCCGTGGGGCTGGTCGAGGGGGTGGCCCGGAAGACCGCCGTGTCGCCGGCCTGGTTGAAGCGGGCCTGGGAGACCGACACGATGCCTTCCGTGTCGCCGATCCGGTCGCTGACGGCGCGTACCGCGGCGCGTGGGTCGGCCGCTCCCCTCGCGTCCACGACGATGGTCAGCGGGCCGTTGAAGCCGGGGCCGAAGCCCTCGGCGAGCGCGTCGTAGGCCCGCCGCTCGGTGGTGGCGGTGGACTTGGCCTCGTCACCCGGCATGCCCAACCGCAGCGACGCCATCGGCACGGCCAGGGCGGCCAGGCCCACCACGCCGAGAACCAGCACCGCCACGGGACGACGCAGCACGAAACGAGCCCAGCGCGTGCCCAGGTTGCCCCGCCCGGCGGCGGTGCGG
Organism: Embleya sp. NPDC001921; assembly: GCF_053594475.1. Lineage (NCBI taxonomy): Bacteria > Bacillati > Actinomycetota > Actinomycetes > Kitasatosporales > Streptomycetaceae > Embleya > Embleya sp. NPDC001921. The sequence goes on along the minus strand of NZ_JBSFEO010000002.1, from coordinate 174,914 downwards.
CTGCCGGATCCGGTGATGGCCCGTGTACCGGTGTCGGGTGTGTTTGGTGCGTTGCGTGCGCTGCGCGCCTTGCGCGCCTTGCGTGCCAGCACCGCGTCGGGCCAGAACCCGAGGAGCGCGGGGACGACCGTCAACGCGACCAGCACGGCGACCGCGACGGTCCCCGCGGCGGCCAGGCCCATCTTCGTCAGGGTCGGAATCCCGACCACCGACAGGCCCGCCAGGGCGATCACCACGGTGAGCCCGGCGAACACGACCGCCGAACCCGCGGTACCCACCGCGACCCCGGCCGCCTCCCGCGGTGCCCGCCCGCGCCCGCGCTCCTCCCGATAGCGGGACACCACGAACAGGGCGTAGTCGATGCCCACCGCCAGGCCCAGCATCATCCCGAGGGTGATCGTGTCCGAGGACAGACCCAACGGGCCCGCCAACAGCAGGATCGCGAACAGGCTCACGGCGACACCCACGATCGCGGTCAGCAGTGGCAGGCCCGCGGCCGCCATCGACCCGAACGTGACCAGCAGTACGACCGCCGCCGCCGAGAGGCCGACGATCTCCGCGGTCCCGCCGGGGCCGCCGCCGCTGTCCATCGCCGACCCGCCGGTCTCCACGGCAAGGCCCGCCGCCCGCGCGCGGTCCGCCGCCTTGTCCACCGCCGCCCGACTGGCGTCGGTGACGTCGGCGGACTCCACCTTGTAGGTGACGGTCGCGTACGCCGTCGAACCGTCCTCGCTGACGGCCTTCGACTCGAACGGGTCCGCGACTCCGGCCACCTGCGGGCCGCCGCCCAGCGAGCCCACCGCGTCCTCGACGGCCTTCCGCAGGTCGCCCGCGGTCACCTTCCGCCCGCCCGGGGCGACGAAGACGACCCGGGCGGTGGCGCCGTCCGCGGCCGTTCCGGGAAAACGCTCCTCCATGAGATCGAACGCCTTTTGCGACTCGATCCCCGGCATCGAGAACTCCTCGTCCGAGGGCCCCTGCGCCTGCGCGGCGCCCACCGCGACGGCGGCCAGCACCCCCAGCCACACCAGGAGGACCGTGCCGCGGCGCCCGAAGGCGCCGCGGCCGAGCCGATACAGAAAAGTCGCCACGTCAGGGTCTCCCTATCCACATGCGATGACCGCTCAAGGCTCGCCCGGCGAGACCCGTCCGGTCGTCATGCGGGTACGGACACTGCGACCTACCGAAACCGCAGGACCGACTACTGAAATCGCAGTAGGCGCACTCGGCGCCACTCGTGCGGATCGGCTGCGGGGCGGGCGCGATGCGGCTCGGCTCGGGTGGGGTGGGCCGGTCGGTCGTGCCGGGCGGGTCGGTCGGGGCCGGGCGAGGCGGGTCGGGTCGGGCGGGTCAGGGCAGCAGGACCCGGAAGGCGGCGCCGCGACCGGGCGCGGTGCGTACCTCGACCCGGCCGCCGTGCGCGTTGACCAGCGCGGCGACGATGGCCAGGCCCAGGCCCGAACCGCCGCCGGCGGCCCGACTGCGGGAGGAGTCGACGCGGTAGAAGCGTTCGAAGACGCGCTGCGCGTCGGCCGGAGCCAGACCGGGGCCGGCGTCGGTGACCTCCAGAGCCGCGCACGGGTCCGGTGCCGGGGTCCGGCCCACCGCGATCCGGATCGCGGTACCGGTCGGGGTGTGCGTCAGCGCGTTGGAGACCAGGTTGGCCACCACCTGCCGCAGCCGCGACTCGTCGCCGGAGACGATCACCGGATGCGCCGCGCCGCCGTCCAGCCCGGTCAGCGTGACCGAGCGATCGGGTGCGAGCGTCTTGATGTCGTGCACCGCGTCGGCGGCCAGGATCCGCAGGTCCACCGGCTCGTTGCAGAGCGGGCGCTGTTCGTCCAGGCGGGCCAATTGCAGCAGGTCCTCGACCAGGCCGCCCATCCGGATCGCCTCGTCCTCGATCCGGCGCATCGTGCGGGCCACCTCGGCCGGATCGGTGAGCGCGCCCATCCGGTACAACTCGGCGAAGCCGCGCACGCTCGCCAGCGGGGTGCGCAACTCGTGTCCGGCGTCGGCGACGAACCGGCGCATCCGCGTCTCCGACTCGGCCCGGGCCGCGAACGCGGTCTCGATCTGGGCGAGCATGCCGTTGATCGATGTGGACAGCCGGCCGATCTCGGTCCCGGGCGCGGGTACCGGAACCCGATGCGAGAGGTCGCCGGCCGCGATCGCCGCCGCCGTCTCCTCGATCCGGCGCAGCGGGCGCAGGCCGCCGCGCAGCGCGAACCAGCCGGCCGCGGCGAGCACGGTCAGACAGCTCAGGCCGATCACCAGGCACACCGTGCGCATCCGATCGACGGTCGCGCGCACGTCGTCCAGCGGCTGGGCCAGCACCACGCTGCCCTCGCCGCCCGCCACCGGCACCGCGAGTACCCGCCAACGCCCGTCGCCGCTCACCGAGTCGGTCTCGAACGCCCGTCGCTCCAACCCCAGCACCGTGTCGGTGTCCAGCTTCGGCAGTCGGGGTCCCAACTCGTCCTCGGCGCCCGGCGAGCGGATCCGCTGGCGGGTGGTGCCGTCGGGAAACAGGTACTCGGCCACGATCCGGCTCGGCAGCACACCGGGCGCCCGCCCGCGCGGCCCGCTCCGCGGCTCGCCCGACTCCGGCGGACGGAACGCCATCCCGCGTGCGGCCTGGGCCAGTTGCCGGTCCATCTGGTCGGTGAGGTAGCCGCGCAGCGAACCCACCACGACGGTCTGGCTGACCAGCAGCGCGACGGCGACCAGGGCCATCGCGATGATCAGGACCCGGACACGCAGCGAGGACCGGCTGGGATGCGGGAGGCGCAGCGTGGACCGGCTCGGGCGCGGGAGGCGCAGCATGGACGGGTTCGGGTGCGGGACGCGCATGGGGGCGCCGTCAGACCGTCGGCTGCGGGCGGCGCAGCACGTACCCGACACCGCGTACGGTGTGGATCAACTTGCCGCCGCCGACGTCGAGTTCGACCTTGCGGCGGAGATAGCTGATGTACGACTCGACGATGCTCAGGTCGCCGCCGAAGTCGTACTGCCAGACGTGGTCCAGGATTTGGGTCTTGGACACCACCCGGCCGGTGTTGAGCATCAGGTAGCGCAGCAGCTTGAACTCGGTCGGCGAGAGTTGCACGGGACGGCCGCCGCGCAGCACCTCGTGGCCCTCCGGGTCGAGTTCGAGGTCGGCGACCACGATCCGGTTCGACGGCGTCGGCAGGGCCGCGCCGCCGTCCACCCGGCGCAGTACCGCGTGGATGCGGGCGATCAGCTCCTCCAGGCTGAACGGCTTGGTGACATAGTCGTCCCCGCCCAGGGTCAATCCGGTGATCTTGTCCTTGGTGGTGTCCTTGGCGGTCAGGAACAGCACCGGCAGGTGGGTTCCGTCGGCGCGCAGCCGGCGGACCACCTCGAAGCCGTCCAGGTCCGGGAGCATCACGTCGAGGACGACCAGGTTCGGCCGACAGCGCGCGACCGCCGCGAGGGCGTCCGTGCCGTCCGCCGCCGAGTCGACGTCGAATCCGGCGAAGCGCAGGCTGGCGGACAGGAGTTCGCGGATGTTGGGCTCGTCGTCGACGACCAGGAGGCGGGCGCGGGCGCCGGCTTCGGTGGGCGTGGTCACGTCAGCCCGTTCCGCCGGCGGTGGGGCCGGCTCCGTTCGTGCCGCCTGCCGTTCCGTTCGTGCCCGCGGTTCCGCTCGTGCCGGGGCTGCCGGCTCCCGGGCGGGCGGCCGCGGCGGTGCCCTCGGTGACCGAGGTGGCGGCCACCGAGCCGTCGGCACCCGTGGTGCCACGCACCACGACGGCGTCGCCGGGCCTGAGGTCGACGGGTTTGCCGTCCCGGACGACCTGGATCTTGGTTGTGGCGTCGGTCTTCACCTTGACGATATTGCCGGCCGAATCTGAGACGTAGATGAAGGAGTCGTCCACAACCTTCACGGTCCCGGTGGTCAGGTCGGAGGCGGCGCCGGTTCCGGGGCCGGCCGCCGCGCCGCCGGTACGTCCGGTGCCCTGCCCGCCGCCACCGGTCGAAGGCGCGCCGGCGGCGCGGGCGCCGTACGGGTTCGCGCCCTGTGCGGCGGCGGGTCCGACGGCCTGGCTCGTGCCCTCGCCTTGATCCTTCTGCACCTCGACGCCCGCCAGGAAGCCGACCGACAGGAACACGCCCGCGCCCAGGGCCAGCGTCAGCGCGGGCAGCCTGCGCCGGGGCGGGGCGGTGAGTTCGGCCGCCACGTCGCGGGCCGTCGGCGGCCGGCCGAGGATGTCCTCCGGGGACTCGTCGGGGTGGGATGTGTCGGGGTGGGATGTGTAGGGATGGGATGTGTAGGGATGGGATTCGTCGGCGGCTTCCGGTTCGGTACGGAAGCCGCCGACGAACCCGGTCTCGGCCGCCGCGTTCGCCGCCGGCCCGGGGTCACCGGGCGCGGGGATGCGGGAACGGGGGCCGAGAGTCTCGGAGTCGGGCGGTGTCGTGTCGGGGATGCGGGTCTGTGGCCGAGTGGCGTGTCGGTCGGGTGTCTCGGTGTCGGGCCGCGTCGTGTCGGGGACGGCGGTTTGTGGCCGGGTGTCGTGCAGGTCCGGTGTCTGGGTGTCCGGCCGCGCAGTGTCGGGGGCGGCGGTTTGTGGTCGGGCGTCGTGTCGGTCGACGCGGTGCTTCGGCGTCATGGTCTCGGTCCTCCTGGGACGCTGGAACGGCGGTGGTCGGGCGGGCTATTCGTGCCGCAGCGCCTCGATCGGTCGCAGCGCCGCCGCGCGCGCGGCCGGATAGCCGCCGAAGAACAGGCCGATGGCGACCGACACGGCGAACGAGCCGACCACCGAACTCGGCACCACGACAGGCGTGATCCCGACCACCTCGAAGCGCGCCGCGAACAGCCCGGCGGCCACGCCCAGTCCGCCGCCGAGGACGGACAGCAGGGTCGACTCGGCGAGGAACTGGCCCAGGATCGCGCCGCGCGGGGCGCCGATCGCCTTGCGGATGCCGATTTCCCGAGTCCGTTCGGCGACGGTCACGAGCATGATGTTGGTGATCCCGATCCCGCCGACCAGGAGCGAGATCGCCGCGACCGCCGCGAGCAGCACGGTGAAGGTCTTGTTGGTCTCGTCGTTGGCGCTCAACAGCGACTGCTGGTTGGTGATCCGGAAGTCGCTCTGCGTCGAACTCGTGATCCGGTGACGGTTGTTCAGGATCGAGGTGACCTCGTCCTGGGCGAGCGTGGTGTCCGCCGAGGAGGTGGCCCGGACCGCGATCGAGGAGAGCGAGCCGTAGCCCGTCAGGCTGTCGCGCATCGTGGTCACCGGCAACACGATCGTGTCGTCGGAGTCCGCCACGCCGTTGCCGCCCTTGGTCTTCAGCACGCCGGCGACGCGGAACGGTACGCCCCCGATCAGGATCTCCTTGTCGATCGGGTTCTCCGTACCGAACACGTTCTCGACCGTGGTGCCGCCCAGGACGGCGACCTTGCGGCGGGCGTTCACGTCCTCGGTGCCGAACAGCGCGCCTCGGCCCAGGTCGTGGTTGGTGGTGGCGAACCAGTCCGGTGTGGTGCCGACGACCTGGGACACGGTGACCGACTGGCCGGCGTAGGTGATGCTCTGCGACGCGGTCTGCACGGGCGCCGCCGACGCGACGTGCGGGGCCAGGGTCCGGTCGACGAGGGCCTGCGCGTCGTCCAGGGTCAGGTCCTTGAGCGCACCGCCCTGGCCGGCCGCGCCGAAGCGGCCGCCGCCGGCGGTGTGCGAGATGGTGAGCAGATTGGTGCCGAGTCGCTGGATCGAGGCCTGGACGGACTTGGACGAGCCGTTGCCCACGGCGACCAGCAGGATCACCGCGCCTACGCCGATCAGCACGCCGAGCATGGTCAGCGCGGTGCGGATCTTGTTCGCGGCCAGGCCCAGGACGGCGAAGCGGAGCACTTCGACGGGGTTCACCGGCGGGCTCCTTCGGCGGGAGAGCCGGTCGGGACGGCTGCGGTTGCGAGTGCCTGGGTCGGGTTCGGGTTCAGGGTCGGGTTCGGGTTCGGGGTGCGGCGGTGGTCCGTGACCACCAGGCCGTCGACCAGGCGCAGGATGCGCTCGGCGCGGGCGGCCACCTCGTCCTCGTGGGTGATGATCACGATCGTGCGTCCGGAGCCGTGCAGCCGGTCCAGGATTCCGAGCACCTCGGCGGTGCTGTGGCTGTCCAGGTTGCCGGTCGGCTCGTCGGCGAGCAGTAGTGCGGGCGTGGTGACCAACGCACGTGCCAGCGCGACGCGTTGCTGCTGGCCGCCGGAGAGTTCGTTGGGCGCGTGGTCGGTACGGTCGGCCAGGCCGACCAGGTCGAGCGCGGCCAGCGCCCGGCGCCGGCGCTCCTTGGCGCGCACCCCGGCGTAGGACAACGGGAGTTCGACCTGGGCGAGCGCGCTGGTGCGCGGGATCAGGTTGAACGACTGGAAGACGAACCCGATGCGCCGATTGCGGACCAGGGCGAGTTGGTGTTCGTCCAGGCGGCCGACGTCCAGGCCGTCGAGCAGGTAGCGGCCCGAGGTCGGCACGTCCAGGCAGCCCAGCACGTTCATCAGCGTCGACTTGCCCGAGCCCGAACTGCCCATGATGGCCACGTATTCGCCGACCTCGATGGTCAGGTCGACGCCGCGCAGCGCGTGCACCGAGGCGGCGCCGTGCCCGTACGACTTGGTCACCGCACGCACGTCGATGACGGGCGCGGGTCGGTCCGCGTGCGACTCGATCATCGTGAGCCGCCGCGCGGGAGGCCGCCGCCCGAAGCGCCGGTCGAGGCGCCGCCGACCGCGCCGCCGGGGAAGTTGCCGATGCCCGGGACGGGTTGCCCGCCGCCGGTCGTTCCGCCTCGGGTGGACTGGCCGGAGCGGCCCGACGTGGACCCGGCGGAACCGGCCGCGGCGACGGTGCCGATCACGATCTCGTCGCCCTCGGCCAGGCCGGAGACGATCTGGGTGGTCTGGTCGCCGACCACGCCGGCGGTCACCGTACGGCGCTGCTCGGCGCCGTTGACCAGGACCCGCACCGAGGCCGTCGCGCCGGTGCCGGTGACGGCGGCGGAGGGCACCTGCAACGCGTTGTCGGCCTGCGCGACGACCACCGAGATGTTCGCGGTCTGTCCGGTCCGCAGCGTGGACACGTCACCCTCCAGCGCGATCGTCGCGCCGTACTTGACCGAACCCGAGGTCGAGCCGCCGTCCGGCAGCGGATTCACGCTGACCACCTTGGCGTTCAGCCGGATCGCGGAGTTCACGTTGAGCGTCACGGTGGCCGGTTGGCCGGCCTTGACCTTGGCGGCGTCGGCCTCGGAGAAGGACACCCGGGTCTCCATGCCGGTCGGATTGGCGATCACGACGAAGCCGGTGACGGTGCCGGTGGAGGAGGTGGAGGAACCGCCCTGGCCGCCGCTGGTGCCGCCCGATCCGCCTGATGTGCCCGATCCGCTCGATCCACTGGAGGAGGCCGTGGCGGAGACGGTGTCGCCGACCTTGCCGGAGACCGATGCCACGATGCCGGCGGAGGGCGCCTTGAGTACGCAGCCGTCCAGGGCGCGTTGGGCGTCGGCGAGCTTGTTGTTCGCCGCGATCAGGGCCGACTCGGCCTGGGTCACCGCCGCCGCGTCGACCGTCGTGCTCGGCGTCGGGGTGGCCGCCGGGGCCTTGGTGATGGTGACGGTGACGGTCGGGTGTGGCTGGGTGACGGGGGGCGCCGAGGTCCGGGGCGCCGCCGTCGATGTGGACGTGGGGGTGGGCACATTGCCGGTGCCGCCGGTGGTCGCTGCGCCGCCGGTCGTGGTGCCGCCGGTCGTGGCGTCTCCGGTTGTGCTGCCGCTGCCTGTGGTCGAGCCGCGCAGGACCGTGTTCTGGGCGTCCGTACCCTGGTTGCCGCTGCCACCGCCGTTGCCGTTGCCGCCGTTCTGTTGGACCGGGGTGCCCGCCTGGGCCTTGGTCAGGTTCGCCTGGGCCACCGTGACGGCCGCCTTCGCCGCGTCCAGTGCCTCCTGCGCCTGGGTCGGGTCGACCTGCGCGAGGACCTGACCGGCGGTGACGGTATCGCCGACCTTGACGCCCACGGCGGTGACCCGGCCGGCGGCGGTGAAGCCGACGCCGACGTCCGAGGGGGAGGTCAACGACCCCGACGCGGACACCGTGGCCTGCACCGTCCCCTTGGTCACCTTGCCGGTACGCGTTCGCGTCGCGCCGGCCGATCCACCGCCGTCGTCCACCGCCGCGTAGGCGAAGCCCACGCCGGTCACCATCGCGGTGGCCAGGGCCAGGTTGATCAGGACCGACTTCCGTCGTAGCCGTACACGCCTCATGGCCGCACAGCCTGGTCCGGACACGTCCCCGAACACTGGCCGCCGTCTGGGAGTTCACTGGGAGCGCCGACGCGCCCCGAAGTCGGCGGCGCCCGGCGCGGTACGCCGAAATCGGCCTGATCACGACAATCCACGCGTCGGCTCGACCGTGCCGATGGCCCTTCTCGGGCGGGGCTCCCAGAGAACTCCCAGGCGGTGCGCGGGCTTTCACCATCCCGCCGTGCTTGAGTCCTGAGCGGATGGGCGGTGCGCACGTCCGGCGCCGACCCCGAAGCTCGTGGGAAGGACGTCATGACGAGGTACCCGGGTCGACCGGCGTGGACCACAACGGTGGCGCCGGCCGCCGCCTCGGCACTCGTGCTGCTGCTGGCCGGATGTGGGGGGAGCAGCGGCAAGAGCACGAGTGCCTCGGCCCCGTCGAGCGCGGCGAACGGTGGTGGGGACGCGACCAAGGCGTACACCGAGTGCCTGCGCGAAAACGGCGTCGCGGTGCCGACGGGACGCCCGGACGGCGGCAACCGCCCATCGGGTGAGCCGCGCCCGTCCGGTGAGCCTCGCCCATCCGGCCGCCCGAGCCGTCCGGTCGGCGAACGACCCACCGCCTTCCCGACCGGGCGACCCAATCCCCGCGCTACGGACCCGGCGTACCGCAAGGCCGAGGAAGCGTGCGCGAAACTACGCCCCTCGCGGGGCCCGGCCGGCGGTGGTGGCGGCGCCGGCGGCACGGACGCCCCGAGGCGAGGCGGCAACTCGGCAGGCCAGGCCTTCGCCGGCTGCCTCAAGGACCACCAGGTCGAACTCCCACCCGGCGGCGCACCCGCCCTTGACCGAAACGACCCCAAAACCGCCGAAGCCCTCAAGATATGCGAACCCCTCCTGCCCCCGACGCCGGAAACACCAACGACGCCAACGACCCCGGCACCGCCGACCGGCTCGACGACATAGGGCGGCGGGGGATGCGCCGACGCGGTGCGGTGTCGTGGGGTGGGGTGGGGTGGGGGTTGGGCGGAGGCAGGTCGGTCTTGGTCGGCTGGGCCGGCGTGGGTCGGTCTCGGCCGGCATGCGCCAAATCGACCTGAGCCCGATGAACCAACGCGATCAAGAGCACCCGATCGATTCGAGAGCACCCGTTGATAACGAGAGCGGTGCTCGCGTCGAGAGCAGTGCTCACATCGCGAGAGAACGGCAAACACGCACGTGCCTGGCCTCCAATGCCCCTCGCCCGCAGCGAGTCGAGTGGGTGGCCGAAGTGCGTGCGGCTCTCCGCAACGTGAACAGTGCCCCGTATCGAGAGCATGAGTCCATACCGAGAGCACTGCTCACGTCGGGGTGGGCGTCCGCGTCGGAGAGCACTGCTCGCATCGGGTTGTACGCCCACGCCCGAGAGCACTGCTCACGTTGCGAGCGCGCGTCCAAATCGAGAGCGCCGCTCACATCATGCTCGGTGCCAGCGCTGGGTGCTGTCCGACTGGGGTCTGGCGCCTCTCCCGCCGACGCGGTTCCCCGTCGGTTGCGGCCGGCCCCTTCGACGTGGCGGCCACGCGGGTGCTGAGCCGGGGCGGATGTGGCCACCCCAGGCTGGCGCGCCTTCCGCGATCGTCCGGCTGCCCGCGGCCCGCGCGTCTCCCGTGATAGTCCGGTTGCCCAGCGTCGGCGCGCTTCTCGCGAAGACCTGGCTCCCGGCCTCAGCGCCTCCCGCGACGGCAGCGCCCACGATGTCGTCCTCTGGCCCCGCCCTTGTACTCGTCGATTGCCGCGTCCGACCGTGTCCGCCGCGTCCGACCGTGTCCGCCGTGTCCGCCGTGTCCGCCGCGTCCGACCGTGCCCGACCGCGTCCGCCGCGTCGGGCGTGCTCGTTGTGCTTGCGTTGATGTGGTTTCCGGGCCCCGCTGTGCCCGGCATGTCCGTGTGCTGTCCCGGGTCGCGTGCTCCGGTCGCCGTGTTCGTCGCCCGCGCGCCGGCGACCTGTGCCCGCCGTGACCCGCGTTCGTCCGTTCCCGTCTCCGTTCTTGTCCGGGGTGGGGCGGGTGGAGGTGTTGGTTGGGGTTAATCGGGCATTTGGTGTGATTGTGTGGGTTTGTTGAGATGGGGGTGGGGGCGGCCCTCCGTCGGGTGGGGTTTGAGGTGTGTGTGGTGGGGCGGGTTGGGTGGCTGGTGGATTCGTGGAGAGTGGGTTGTCATGCTTACGACTGAATTTGCGGCTGGTGCTCCGATTTGGATTGATCTTGGGGTGGGGGATATTCCGGCGGCGGGGGCGTTCTATGGGGATTTGTTCGGGTGGGATTTGGAGATCACCGGGCCGGAGACCGGGGGGTACGGGATTTTGCGGAAGGGTGGGAAGAGTGTCGGGGCGTTGGCGCCGTTGATGGATGAGAGTGCGGCCTCGGCGTGGTCGGTGTACTTTCACGCGCCGGATGTGGATGCCACGACCAAGGCGGTGGAGCGGGCCGGGGGTGGGGTGTTGCTTCCGCCGATGGATGTGTTGGACATGGGGCGGATGGCCGGGTTCACCGATTCGACCGGTGTGGGCTTCATGGTGTGGGAGCCGGGCACGAACAAGGGCCTGGAGTTGGTTCAGGACGTCGGTGCGCTGTGTTGGACCGAGTTGTACACCGCCGACCGGAGCGCGGCCACCGGCTTCTATCACGCGGTGTTCGGCTGGAATTATCAGGACTTCCCGTCGCCTGCCGGGGTCTACACGCTCGCCTATCCGGGTGAGGACGTGGAGCGATGCATGGTGGTGTGGCGGAGGTCGACCCGCAGGAGACCACCCCGCAATGGCAGATCTACATCGGTGTGGATGATTGCGACGCGTCGTTCGCCCGGGCGATCGAGTTGGGCGCGACCGAGTTGACGGCGCCGTACGACATCCCGGACGTCGGCCGGATCGCGATGGTGAACGACCCCTTCGGGGCGCGTTTCGCGATGATCAAGGGCATTCCGCCGGCCAAGTGAGCGTGGGTGGAACCGCCGACCCGATCGGGTGATGGCAGTCGCCCGGTCGGGTCGTTTTGGTCGGTGGGGGCGGCCTGTGCGTGTGAGGTTCGCGGGATGAGAGTCGAAGTCAGGCACGGTCCCGCGTTCGCCGCCGCCCGTTGCACGCTCGATCCGGGCGAGGCGATGCGGGCCGAATCCGGCGCGATGATGGCGCACAGCGCGGGTGTGGAGATCACCGCCAAGGTCGAGGGCGGCATCATGCGCGGTCTCAAGCGCAGTGTGCTCGGCGGCGAGTCGTTCTTTCAGACCACGTTCACCGCGCCCGACCGGGGCGGCTGGGTCGACGTGGCGACCGCGCTGCCCGGCGACATCGCCAATGTCACGCTCACCCCCGAGGTGCCGGAGTTCCTGCTCACCCGGACCAGTTGGCTGGCCAACTCGGCCGGCGTACAGATCGACACCCGCTGGGGCGGATTGCGCAATCTGGTCGGTGGCGAGGGCGGCTTCCTGGTGCACGCGTCCGGCCAAGGCGAGGTGATCATGGGCTGCTACGGCGCGCTGGACGTGTTGGACCTGGAGGCGGGGGAGCAGGTCGTGGTCGACACCGGCCACGTGGTCGCGTACTCGCCCACCATCACGTTCTCCACCCGCCGGGCCGCGCGCGGGCGGACCATCGCGTCGGTCACCTCCGGCGAGGGGCTGGTCTTCGACTTCACCGGCCCCGGCCGGGTGCTCATCCAGACTCGAAACCCGTCCGCGTTGGCCGATTTCATCACGGGTCTGCCGGGCGTACGCAACTGACCGACGACGGGGGTACATAACCGAAGGGCGATGGGCGTTCGCAACCGACGGGCGACGGGTGTACGCAGCCGACCGACGACTCGCGTGCGCAGCCGACCGATGACTGGAGTGCGGAACCGACCGAGGCCCGGCGTACGTAATGCCCGACGCCCGAGGCGCGCAACGACCCGCGCCGTCGCGGGCTTCCGCCGGCGGCCACGGCCATGGCGACAGCCGCGGCCTCAGCCCAGGCCGATCGTGCGGTGTGCGCCCGGAGTGTGGCCGAAGGCGCGTCGGAAGACGTCGATGAACGCGCTCGCCGAGGACCAGCCGCAGCGGTGCGCGACGGTGGTCACCGGTACGTCCTCGGCGAGCAGGCGCAGCGCGTGGTGCAGGCGCAACTGGGTGCGCCACTGCGGGAACGTCATCCCCAGCTCGGCCGCGAACAGCCGGGTCAGCGTGCGTTCTCCCGCCCCGACGTCGGTGCCCAGTGCGGCGAGTGTGCGTTGGTCGGCGGGATCGGCGCGGAGCAGTTCGCACACCGCGACCAGGCGCGGATCCCGGCCGGTGGGCAGATGCAGCGCCTGTTGCGGGCTGTGTCGGAGCTGGTCGAGGAGCACCGCCAGGATCCGGGCGCCCTCTGCGGTGTCCGGGAGTTCGGGCCGGCTGTAGGCGATGATCAGCTCGCGCAGCAGGGGGCCGACCGCGAGTACGGCGGGGCCGTCCAGGTTCAGCGGGTTGGTGTCGGCCGGGACGCCCACGGTGTGCAGCACGGTGCGGCCGTGTGCGCGGTGCCGGTGCATGGTGCCGGCCGGGATCCACAGTGCGCGGGTGGCGGGCGCGACCCAACTGCCGGCGTCGGTGGTCACCGTCAGTACGCCGCGCCCGGCGTAGACGATCTGGTGCACGTCGTGTCGGTGTGCGGTTACGCCACCGCCCGCGGGCAGGTGGCGGGTGCTCGTGGTCAGCCCGCTCGCCGGCTCGACGTCGGGTCGGCTGGAGATCGGCATCACCTGGCAGATTATCGGAAGCCCGCCGAATCCGGCGGCTCGGATCATCGACGGGTGACCGATTCCGCGCCCACCGAACACCCGCCGCTCACCGAACACCCGCCGCTCACCGAAGACTCGCCGCCCACCCCGCATCCCGATGCGCCCGGCCGACCGCTTGTCGCCGAGCGGCCCGCCCCTTCCGTCCGATCTCCCGAGCGCCGCGCCATCCCGATGATGGCCGTCGGCCACGCCACCGTGGACTTCTACCAGGGGGCGGTGCCCTGCCTGGTCCCGTTCCTGGTGGCCGAGCGGCACTACGGCTACGTCGCCGCGTCCGGCATCGTGCTGGCCGCGACCCTGCTGTCCTCGATCGTGCAGCCGCTGTTCGGCGCGCTCACCGACCGCTGGACCATGCCGTGGCTGATCCCGGTCAGTACGACCGGCGCGGGCCTGGGCATCGCGCTGTCCGGTCCGGCCGACTCGTACGTGCTCACCTGGCTCGCGATCGCGCTGTCCGGCATGGGCGTCGCCGCCTACCACCCGGAGTCGGCGCGCCTGGCCCGGGTGGCCTGCCGAGGCAGCCATGTCGTGATGGGCTGGTACTCGCTCGGCGGCAACATCGGCTTCGCGCTCGCTCCCGTCGTCGCCTCGCCGATCCTGTCCGCCGGCGGCCTCGACGCGACCCCGTGGCTGCTGCTGCCGGCGGTCGCCGGGGTCCTGGTGACCGCGTCGGTGATCCGCCGCCTCGCCCGGCACGCGGCCACGGCTCGCGCCGCGGCCGGTCGGCTCCGCGCGGACGACTGGCCGAGGTTCGCCCGGCTGTCCGCCGTCATCGTGTGCCGCTCGATCGTCTTCGTCGGGCTGAGCACGTTCATCGCGCTCTACGCCGAGCAGCACACCGCCGGCGGCTCCACGGCCGGCTCCGCCGCGCTGTTCACTCTCTTCGCCGGCGGCGCGATCGGCACCGTGCTCGGGGGTCGGCTGGCCGCGCGCTGGGGCCGCACCCGCACCCTGCGCCGCGCGTACGCCGCCTCCGTCCCGGCCACGGCCGGCATCGTGCTGGCGCCCGGTCCGGGCCTGTACGTCTTCGCCGCGGCCGCCGCGACGGCGCTGTACATCCCGTTCTCGCTGCACGTCACGCTCGGCCAGGACTACCTGCCGAACCGGGTCGGCACCGCGAGCGGCGTCACCCTGGGCCTGGCCGTGAGCATCGGCGGCGTGGCCACCCCCGCCATCGGCGCCCTCGCCGAGGCGACGACCCTGCGCGTCGCCCTCACCCCGCTGATCGCCCTGTGCGCCCTCGCCTGGTTCCTCGGCCGCACCCTCACCGAACCCGACGACCGGGTCGCGCCCGACGACCGGCCCGGGCCCGACCCCCAACCCGCGTCCGACCCCCGACCCGCGTCCGACCCCCGACCCGCGCCCGGGCCCGACGATCGAGCCGTCCCCACCGGCCGGCGCGCCCAGCCCGACGACCGGCCCGCGTTCGCCCCGACAACCCCGCGCGGGGCCCGCCCGAAGGACTGATCCGGCCCCGAATCGGGGACTCGCGTGATCATGAACCTCCGTGCGCTGGCCCTCGACTTCGGCGACACCCTCGCGGTCCGCGGACCCAATCCGGACGGCCGCACCGTACTCGACGTGCTCCGCCGGATGCCGGACACCGACGTTCCGGACACGTTCGTCGCCGCCTACGACCACGTGCATCGGATCACCCGCGAGGGGGACCGGGTCCGGGACACGCACACGCCCTTCGCCGACGAGATCCGGCACGCCTCGGCGTTGTGCGGGGCCCGCGTCCCGGACCCCGGGGCGGTCGCCGAACTCGTCTTCGGGCGGATCCCCGACTCGCGGGTGATCCGCCGGGCCGCCGACGCGCTGCTGCGCATCCGGGAACGCCGCGACCTGGTGTGCGTACTCGCCTGCGACACCCGGCGTCCCGAGTCGGTGCGCCGACGGACCCTGGCCGAGGCGGGCATCGAGGCGTGCTTCGACGCGATCGTGCTGTCCTGCGCGATCGGCCTGCGCAAGCCGCATCCGCGCTTCTACGCCGAGGTCGAGCGGGCCTGCGGCGTCCCGCGCGAGCAGATCATGTACGTCGGGAACACCCCGGCCAAGGACGCCACCGCGCCGCACGTGTACGGCATGCAGGCGGTGCTGATCGCCCCGGCCGGGCGTCCGCCCGGGCTGGCCGACGCGATCGGGGTGATCGACCACTTCGCCGACCTGCCCGACTACCTCGACCGCACCGTCCCCTGCCCCCTCGGTCCGGCCCGGCTCAGCCCCGGATCTCCGCCACCCGCTCGACGTTGAGCACGTCGGCGATCTCCTGGCTCGGGGCGGTGTCGAACCACGCGTCCAGGATCTCGATCAGTACCGGCCCGGAGGTCAGCCGCAGGCTCAGCGCCAGCACGTTGGCGTGGTTCCAGCGCCGTGCGCCCGCCGCCGTGGCCGCGTCCGTGCACAGCGCCGCCCGAATCCCGTCCACCTTGTTCGCCGCGATCGAGGCACCCGTACCGGTCCAGCAGCACACGATCGCCTGATCCGCGCGCCCCAGCGTCACCTCGCGCGCGGCGGCTTCGCTCACCGGCGCCCAGTCGTCGGCGAACTCCGGCTTGTGCGCCGGGTCGAACGCGCCGAACGGCAGCACCTCGTGACCGCGCTTGCGCAGTTCGTCGGCGAGGTAGACGCCACAGCCCTTGATCTGGTCGGCCGAGATCGCGATGCGCATCGGACACTCCTTGGTCGGTGCATTGTCGGTGGCGGATGTGAGACTGGGGGCATGGTCCCCACGGACACTCTGCACGTGACCCGACACACCTCCGCGCTCGGGTCGATGGAGACCGTGTTCGCGCCCCCGCATCCCGCGCTCGCGCCGCTGATCCACTCCTACCTCGGATACGACGAGCGCACGCTCGCGCCGTTGCGCCGCCGGGAGGTGGCGACCGGCTCGATCACCGTGATCATCGGCTTCTCTCCCATCCGGGTGTGGTCCCCACGCCACGCCCGGTACGGACCGGGCCACACCAGCTCGTTCGTGGCCGGCTTGCACGACGGCCCGGCGATCGTGGAGCACGACGGCCGGCAGTCCGGCATCCAACTCGACCTCACCCCGCTCGGCGCGTACACGCTGCTGGGTCTGCCGTTGGTCGAGATCGCCGACCGGGTCGTGCACCTGGACGACCTGCCCGGGTGGGACGCGGGCGCGCTGGTGGACCGGCTTCAGGACACGCCGGACTGGTCCGCGCGGTTCGCGCTCCTGGACCGGGTCCTGCTCCGCCGCCGTGAGCTGGGTCCCGAACCGCTGCCCGAGGTGGCCCGCTGCTGGGATCTGCTCGCGGCCAGCGCGGGCCGGATCGAGGTCGCCGCGCTCGCCCGCGAGACCGGCTGGAGCCGACGCCACCTCGGCGCGCGGTTTCGCGAGACGCTCGGCCTGCCGCCCAAGACGGTGGCCCGGCTGCTGCGTTTTCGGTACGCCGTCGAGTTGCTCGACGACCCGCTCCGGTCCTGGGCGGACATCGCGGCGGAGGCGGGCTACTACGACCAGGCGCACTTCAACCGCGACTTCAAGGCGTTCGCCGGCTGCACCCCCGGTGACTATCTGAGATCCCGCCTGCCCGGGGGCGGCTTCGCGAGCTGAGCCGTCCCGGGGCCGCGAACCGGTGCACGTGTTTCGGCCGCGGTGCCGGCGTTCCCGTTTGTCCAATACCGCGAGGGGTCACTCGCCGGAAGCTGGAATCGACCACCCGGCGACATCCGGTTCCGAGCCCGGCTTCGACGTCCGGTTCCCATCCCCGGTTTCGACGCCCGGTTCGGACGGCCCGGTTTCGACACTCGGGTCGACCGTCCCATATCCGGTTCAAGGAGTGCACCATGAGCGACAAGACCCTGATCTCCGACCTGGTACCGACGCTGCGCTACAACGACGCGACAGCGGCGATCGCGTTCCTGGGCGACGCTTTCGGCATGAAAGCGGTGCTCGTGGTCCCGGGCGACAACGACACCGTCGCGCACGCGGAGCTGGCCTTCGGCAACAGCATGATCATGCTCGGCACCAACCTGCCGGAGGGCTGCGGCGACCAACTGCGTTGGCCGGTCGGCGGCTCGGCCGTCTACGGCATCGTCGACGGCGACGTGGACGCGCACTGCGCGCGGGCGGTGGCGGCGGGCGCGACGGTGGTGCGTGAGCCCAAGGACGAGGACTACGGCGGCCGCGGCTACACCGTGCGCGACCCGGAGGGGAACCTCTGGAGCTTCGGCACCTATCGCCCGCAGGTCTGACGGCCGTGCCCGGCAGCCTGCCCGGCTCTTCCGCCCGAGCCGCCCGAGCCGCCCGAGCCGCCCGGCCCGCCGGACCTGCCCGACCTGCCCGACCGGCCGGTGGCGCGCGTCCCCGCCCGCCGCCGGCCGGGCCGCGCTCAGCCCTCGTGCGCCGCGAGGTAGCGGTCCACCTTGGCCCGCTCGTAGGCGTACACCGGCTCGATCGGGCCGACCGGGACGAAGGTGGCCGTCGCGCAGTCCTCGTACAGGTCGACCCGGGTGTAGCCGACGCCCGCCACGCCCTGATAGGTGCCCGCGGGCGGGAACACGTCGGCGCGGTAGGCGACGGCCGGGGCCGCCCACACCGGCACCCCGGCCAGTACGCCGCAGGTCGCGTGGTGGTTGTGGCCGGTCAGCACGATCCGCACGTCGGTCCCGGCGAGGACCGCGCCCAGCCGGGTCGGCTCACGCAGCGAGAGCCGCTCCAGGAACGCCAGTGGCGTGGGGATCGGCGGATGATGCAGGCCGAGCACCGTGCCGCCGGCCGCCGGCGTGGCCAATTCGGCACGCAGCCACTGCAATTGATCATCCGTCAGATCGCCGGAGTGGCTGCCCGGCGTGGTGCTGTCCAGCATGATCACCCGCACCTCGCCGGCCATGTGCACGAAGTCGTGCGGCTCGGTGGACGCGGGGACGTCGAGCAGTCCCTCGCGAAACGCCGCGCGGTCGTCGTGGTTGCCCATCCCGTACAGCGCGGGCGCGCCGATCCGCGGCCCGGCCTCGGCCAGCAGCGCTCGCAGTCGGCGATAGGCGCGCACGTCGCCGGTGTCCGCGAGGTCGCCGGTGAACAGCAGCGCGGCGGGCTCCAGGTCCGCCGCCTCGACCGCCGCGAGCGCCTGACGCAGTTGCTCGGCGGTGTCCAGCCGGTCGAGCAGCAGTTCACCCTCGGGGACCAGATGCACGTCGCTGAACTGGACCAGGGTGTGGCGCGGGATACGCACGGCAAATCCTCCTGCGGGCAGGGCAAGGCGACACGTGTCACCGGGTGGGGCCCAGTCCACCGCCGATAGGCGACAAGGTCAAGCATTTCCCGGGACGAGCTGCGGCCGAGCCGCGGGCGGGGTCCCGCCGCATCCCGCCGAGCCGCGGCCGACCTGCCGCCCATCGCCCCGAACACACGGGCTAGCGTTTTCCCGTGGAGATCAAGACTCTGGGGTACGACCACCCCGACGTGCGCAAGCTGGTCGCCGATGTGCAGCAGGAGTACGTGGAGCGCTACGGCGACCCGGACGAGACCGCGGTGGACCCGGCCGACTTCCGGCCGCCGGAGGGCCTGTTCTGCGTGGCCTACGAGAACGACGTCCCGGTGGCCAGCGGCGGTTGGCGAGCCCGCGGCGCGGCCGGCGACGACGACCCGAACCTGCGGGAGGGCGACGCCGAACTCAAGCGCATGTACGTGGTGCCGCACGCGCGCGGGCGCGGCCTGTCCCGGGCGATGCTCGCGCACCTGGAGGAGACCGCGCGCGCCGCGGGCCGCGTGCGCCTGGTGCTGGAGACCGGCGACAAGCAGCACGAGGCGATCGCGCTGTACCGCTCGAGCGGCTACGAGCCCATACCGGGGTTCGGGTTCTACAAGGACTACGACAGCAGCATGTGCTTCGCGAAGGCACTCTGAAGCACCCGCACGAGCCCGACGCTCCGCACCTCGCGCCGGGAGCCCCGCGCTCCGCCCCCGCGCCGGGAGCCCCGCGCTCCGCGGCCCACGCGCAGGGGGAGCCCGGAGGCCGGGCGGCGGGATCCGTCCCGCCGCCCGGCCCGGGCGTCAGTGCTCGACGTCCGACCCGGCCGTGCGCGCGCCGCGCAGCATGAACCAGGCCGCGACGGCCGCCGCGAGCAGTACCGCGGAGCCCGCGCCGGCCGCGATTCGCAGTCCTTCCAGGAACGCGTCGTTCGCCGAGTGGGTGAGATCGGCCGCGACCTGTCCGTGCACCGTCCCGGCCGCCTCCGCGGCGCCCGCGAGCGATTCGCGCGCGCCGCCGGCCGCGTCCGAGGACACGCCGTCCGGAATCGTCACGTGGCCCCGGTACACCCCGGTGACCACCGAACCCAGCAGTGCGATGCCCAGCGCCGCGCCCAGTTCGTACGCGGTCTCCGAGACCGCCGAGGCGGCGCCCGCGTTCTCCTTCGGCGCGCTGCCCAGGATCAGGTCGGCGGTGACCGTGAAGGAGAAGCCCGCGCCGACGCCGACCAGGAGCAGCACGCCGCCCAGGTAGAGGTACGGCGTGTCCACGGTCAGTACGGTCAGCGCGCCGAGCGCGAGGCCGATCGCGGTCAGACCGCTCGTCACCACCACGCGCGGGGTGAGCCGGCGCGCGGCCAGGCCGGCGAGCAGACCCGACACGATCGCGCCCACGGTGGCCGGCAGTTCGGCCAGGCCGGCCTGCAACGGGCTGCGGCCCTGGACCAGTTGGAGGTACTGGGAGAGGAAGAAGATCAGCCCGGACATGCCGAGCACGGTGAGCAGGTCGGCGAGCACCGAGCCGGAGAAGGCCCGGTTGCGGAACAGCCGCATGTCCAGCAGCGGCACCGGCAGCGACAACTGCCGGCGGCCGAACCAGCCCAGCGCGCCCACGCCGACGACCAGCGCGGCCCACACGTCCCAGCGCAGCAGGCCGTGGGTGGCGGCCTCCTTGATCGCGTACACGGCGGCGATCATGCCGACCAGGGACAACGCCGCGCTGAGCATGTCCCACGGACCCGGATTCGGGTTGCGCGACTCCGGCAGCATCTTGACGCCGACCACGATCAGCACCGCCATCACCGGCAGGTTGATCAGGAAGACCGAGCCCCACCAGAAGTGTTCGAGCAGGAAGCC
The DNA here is from genome assembly GCF_053594475.1 of Embleya sp. NPDC001921. Lineage (NCBI taxonomy): Bacteria > Bacillati > Actinomycetota > Actinomycetes > Kitasatosporales > Streptomycetaceae > Embleya > Embleya sp. NPDC001921. Next base: position 154,781 of record NZ_JBSFEO010000002.1, on the reverse strand, counting down.
GCCGACCACCGGGCCGAACGCGGCGCCGGCCATCGACATCGCGCCCCAGACGCCGATCGCGAAACTGCGTTCGCGCGCGTCCGGGAAGATGTTGCGGACCAGGGCGAGCGTGGACGGCATCAGCGACGCGCCCGCGACACCCATCGCGACCCGGGCCGCGATCAGCGCCTCGGCACTGGGGGCGTAGGCGGCCACCACGGACAGCGCGCCGAACGCGGCCGAGCCCCACAGCAGCAGCTTCTTGCGACCGATGCGGTCGCCGAGCGTACCGGCGGTGACCAGCAGGCCGGCGATGACGAACGAATAGACGTCGCCGATCCACAACAACTGGGTGCCGGTCGGTTCGAGGTCCTCGCTGAGGAAGGGGATCGCCAGCCCGAGCACCGTGGCGTCGATCGCCACCAGCAGCACGGACAGGGTCAGTACGCCCAGGGCGATCCAGCGGCCCGGCGCGCCCTTGTCGGAGCCGCCGGTGCCGGTATGTATCGAAGTCGGGGAAGAGGTGCCAGTCGACATGATCAGGATTCCAAAAAACGAGAGGGATCGGCTGTACGGGTCAGCCGGGGAGTCGCGGTAGCGGGGTGGATCGGCGGTGCGGCCTCGGCACGGCGGCCGGCCCGCGGTGGCGCCGAATCAGCACTGGGGGCGGCGGGCCGCGCCGCCGAGCAGGAGTTCGGCCACCGAGCGGGAGGCGTCGCGGCCGGCGAGTCGGCCCTCGTGGACCGCCCAGCCGGCGGCGGCGACGAAGGAGAACAGCGCCTCGGAGACCCACTGCGCGGTGAGGTCCACCCGCATCGAACCGTTCTCCTGGCCGCGCCGGACCGCGGCGGCGACCTGCTCGTCCATCACGCTCCAGGCCTGCTCCAGGTCCGGGTCGCCGACCAGCGAGCTCTCGCCGTACAGAAAGGCCAGGTATTCGGCGCAGGGCATGAGTCGGTCCACCAGGCCGCGCAGTACGGCCGGGACGTCGTCGCCGCTGGTGAGGTCGGCCGCGTCGATGGCGCGACCGATCTGCGCCGACGCCTGCGCGCCGAGCGCGGCGATCAGTGCCGGGCGGCCGGGGAACATCCGGTGCAGTGTGGCCCGGCTGATCCCGGCGGCCCGGGCGATCTCGTCCATGGACGAGGCGGGCCGCCGCAGCAGCAGGGTGACGGCGGCGCGCAGCACGTGCTCGTTGTCGGTGGGCATGGATCGATGCTAGCCCAGATGAGACAACTTTGTCTCAGGAATTACTGCGTGGATTCAACTGGAACCCCGTGGCGTCAATTGCAGCCCTGTGGCGTCAGCTCCGGGCGCGGTTCCTGCCAGGTCAGCACCGGGTCGCCGGGCCCGCCCTTGAGCGCCGTGCCCGGGAACACCCGCAGCCGCCACGGCGACAGCCGCATCACCGCGAAGCCCGGCGACGAGGGCTTCTCCCACCCGGGCACCCCGATGGCGGCCGGGTCATAGCCCAGCGGTTCGGGGGTGTCCCGGAACAGGTTCCACACCCGCTCGCGCACCTCCGGCTCGAAGAGCAGATCCGCGCGGCACTCGGCGGCGCACGTGTCGTGCGAGGGCGACCAGTAGTTGCAGGACACGAACGGGTTGCGGGCGATGTGCGCGCGCTTGGTCGCGGTGGGCGCGGTGGCCACCCAACCGGTGAGCGTGCCGTGCTCCCACACCCAGTACGGGTGCAGGATCCGGGTACGCGGCCGGCCGGCGCTGTCCACCGTGGCTATCGAGGCCCACACGATCGAGTGCGCCATGGCGATGAAGGCCGGGGCCGCGGTTTCCAGATCGGTCATGGCGGCAACCCCTGTCTCGTTCCGACGTCCCGGCACCCCACCCATACTGTCGTGAACGCGCGCGACCCTAAAGGCCCGGCGGGAAGTCGTACGAGGCCGGCGGCTTGATCCGGACCTTGTCGTCCTGGTACATCACCGAGATCTGGTCGTGCGGACGCAGCTCGATCCGGGCCGGATCGCCCCCGACCAACTCGCCGTTCAGGTAGGTGCGGAAGGTGTGCGTGGCGTCGGGGGTGAGCGCGCCCAGGTGGGTCTCGTCGAAACGCACGTTCCACATGGCGAACAACTGGCCCAGTACGAACCGGGCGTCGGCGTCGTGGCTCTCCACGTGCAGCACGCCGCTGTCGTCGTGGGTGTGCAGATCCGCGAGCAGACCGGTCCTCTTGTCGATGCCCAGGTCCGGCGGCACCAGGACCCGGTCGAGGCCGACGAAGATGTCCAGATGCACGTGGAAGTGCTGCTTGGCGCCCTCCATCTTGTCCAGTTTCAGACCCGCGTCGGCGCCGCGCCGCGCGCTGTCCTCGGGAACCGGCCAGGGCGGCAACTCGGCGTTGGTCGCGGCCCTGGGCTCCGGCAGCGGACCCCGCGGCCCCGCACCGGGCGTGAACAACGTGGTGAGCCCGCCACCGGGCCCGGGCTCGTGCGCGGACACGGGCGCGCCGGCGGCGAGCGAACAGGCGGTCAGGAGCGCGGCGGTGACGCCTACCCCGGTGCGGAGGTGACGGTTCATCAGGGGCCTTCCGGTGATCAGGTGCCATCCGGTGCGGACGAGAGCAACAACCTGTCCGCTTCGGTGGTCCCGGCGAAAGCCGATCGGGCGCTTCACACGCGGACTTCACCCATACGGAGCACGCCCGTCGGGCCGCCCGAGGCGGCGGGCGCCAGGACTGAGTCCGGATTCGCCGGGCAGACGTGAGGCGACCCACCCGCGGGTGGTCCGCAGGGTGTTCCCAGGGAGCCGGATCCAGTGATTCCTACCAGCCGCCGTCGGCGGCACGTCGAGAACGAACGCCCGTGGTTCGCCAAGCAGCGGGCGGTCCTGCTCCTGCTCGTGGTACTGCCACCGATCGGCGTGCTGCTGATGTGGACGGTCACACGTTGGACGCCGATGACCAAAGTCGTGCTCTCCGTGATCGCGGCACTCTGGTGCGGTGCCCTGGTGATCGGGTTGAGTACCAACCTGGAGACGCACGACAGGAGTCCCGACCCGGTCGCACCGATCGTCGACGACGGTCGTGGCCCGCAGTCGTCGCCATGACCTGATCCCCGCCTCGGATGGAGTTGCCGGTCGATGCCCAACCCGTCGCACATCACGCCGTTCCGGATCGAGATACCCGAGGCCGACCTGACGGACCTGCGGGAGCGCCTGGCGCGTACCCGCTGGCCCGAGGCGGAGCCGGTGGCCGATTGGTCCCAGGGCGTGCCGCTCGCCTATACCAGGGAGTTGGCCGAGCACTGGCGCACCACCTACGACTGGCGCAAGACCGAGGCCCGGCTGAACGGGCACGCGCACTTGAAGGCCGAACTCGACGGCCTGGGCATCCACTTCCTGCACGCGCCGTCGCCGCACCCGGACGCGCTGCCGCTGATCCTCACCCATGGCTGGCCCGGTTCGATCATCGAATTCCTGGACGTGATCGGCCCGTTGACCGATCCGACGGCGCACGGCGGCGACGCGGCCGACGCGTTCCACGTGGTGCTGCCCTCGCTGCCCGGCTACGGCTTCAGCGACCGGCCGGCCGAGACCGGATGGGGGATCGACCGGATCGCCCGCGCCTGGGCCCGGCTGATGGCCGACCTGGGGTATCGGCGCTACGGCGCGCAGGGCGGCGACTGGGGGTCGATGGTCACCGCCTCGATCGGCCGGCAGGACCCGGAGCACGTGCTCGGCATCCACCTGAACATGCCGGTGGCGATGCCGGACGCGGAGGCGATGCGGGATCCGACGCCCCAGGAGCGGCAGGCGCTCGCCGATCTGGGCTCGCACTCCGAGTGGGGGGCGGGATACAGCAAGATCCAGTCCACCCGCCCGCAGACCCTGGGCTACGGCCTGGCCGACTCCCCGGTGGGCCAACTGGCCTGGATCGTGGAGAAGTTCCAGGAGTGGACCGACTGCGGCGGACACCCGGAGAACGCGCTCTCGCGCGAGCACATGCTGGACAACGTGACGCTGTACTGGCTCACCGACACCGCCGCGTCCTCGGCCCGGCTGTATTGGGAGAGCTATCGCAACCCGGACCTGTCCGAGGTCGGCGTCCCGACCGGATGCTCGATCTTCCCGCACGAGATCATCCGCTCCTCGCGCCGCTGGGCCGCGAACCGCTTCACCGACCTGCGGTATTGGAACGAACTCGACCGCGGCGGCCACTTCGCCGCCTTCGAACAACCGGAGACCTTCGTCGAGGAGGTCCGCCGCTTCTTCCGCCTGGTCCGCGAGTAGGCCCGAGGGCGCGGGTGGGGCCGGTCGTGTGCTCGCAGGGGCGGACGCCGGCATTGCCGCCGCGTGCCCTCGCAACCCGTACGGGTCCTCGGATGTGCCGAGCGATCGAGGTCGCACCGAGGGGGTGCCCGGACACCCTTCACCGGCATCCGGGCCGGCGGACGAGACTGCCGACGACACGCGGGTGAGCGAGCCTTCGTCGAGTGATCGCCGGACGGGCGATCAGCGGGCCTCGCCCCGACCTCACAGGTCGGGGCGAGGCCCGCTCGGGGGTGTGCGCTATGCCGCCCGGGCGCCCAGGACGCTGCCGAGGAGGTCGTCGAGGCCGACCAGGCCCAGGAGCGTGCCGTCGGCGGCGTGTACCAGGGCCAGCGACGCGCGGCGTTCCTGGAGGGCGGCCACCGCGCGCTGGATCGGGGTGTCCACGCCGAGCGTGAGCACCGACGTGGCCAGCTCGCCGGCGGTGTTGCCGGAGGTCTGGGTGCGCGACGTGAGCACCTTGCGGATGTGCACGACGCCGAACAGCGTGCCGTCCTCGCCGCGCACCAGCAGCCGGTTGCGGCCGTTGCGACGCGACATCGCGACGATCTCGTCGGGTCCCGCGCCGGCCGGCACCGAGTCGATCTCGGCGGTCGGCACGACCAGTCGGGCCAGCGGCTCGGTGTGCGTGCGCAGCGTGCCCGACAGCACGTCGTGCGACGAACTGTCGATCAGGCCGAGTCGGCGGGACTCGCCGACCAGCCGGCGCAGCCCCTCGGCGTCCTTGGGATGGGACAACTCGTCCTTGGGGTCGATCCGGGCCAGGCGCAGGATCGCGTTGCTGACCCCGTTCATCGCCAGCAGCAACGGCCGCACCACCCGGGTGTAGCCGCGGAAGGACGGCGCGAGTACGAGCGCGACCTTCTCGGGGCCGGCGATCGCCCACGACTTGGGCGCCATCTCGCCCAGCACCATGTGCAGGATCACCACGACCACCAGCGCGATCGCGAACGCCACCGCGTGCCCCGCCGCGGCCGGCATGCCGACCGCGTCGAAGAGCGGGTCGAGCATGGTCGCGATCGCGGGCTCGGAGACGATGCCCAGGCCCAGCGAGCACATCGTGATGCCGAGTTGGGCGCCCGCCAGCATCAGCGACAGCTCGCGCACGCCGGCCAGGGCCGACTTGGCGCCGCGCTTGCGCTCGGCGACCAGTGCCTCCAGGCGGTGCCGGCGCGCGGCCACCATCGCGAACTCGGCGGCGACGAAGAACGCGTTGCCCACCAGCAGGGCGGTCGTGATGGCCAGTGCCGGCAACAGGCCCAGCTCCAGCGAGCCCAGGCCGCCACCAGAGGCCAGGGTCGGGGTCATGCGGTCACCTCGGTGTTGCGACCGGAGCGCCGTTCGGCACTCCACTCGGACGTGTTTCGGGGGAACGAGGGCGCGGAGGTCAGCACGCGGATCCGGACCAGCGCCGGCACGTGCCGTTCGACCTCGAGCACCTCGATCTCGGTGTAGCGGATCGGTTCGTCGTCCTCGTCGGCCGGGCGCCCGGCGCGTACCTCGTCGGGGTCGGGCACCCTGATCCGGTCGCCCACCTCGGGCAGCCGGCCCAGGTGCGCGATGACCAGACCACCCAGCGTGTCGTACGGGCCGTCCGGCAGCTCGGCGCCGACGATCCGCTCGGTCTCGTCCACGCGCAGCCCCGCGTCCAGCCGCCACCAGCCGTCCTCGGGCTCGGTGTCGACGGGGTCCTCGTGGTCGCTCTCGTCGGCGATCTCGCCGACCAGTTCCTCGGCCACGTCCTCGTAGGTGACGATCCCGGCCAGGCCGCCGTGCTCGTCCAGCACCACCGCGAACTCCTCGTGCGCGGCCCGGAGCTGTTCGAGCAGCGAGGCCAGCCCGGCGGTGTCCGGGACCAGCAGCGCCGGGCGCGCGATGGATCCGGCGCTCACGTGCGCGGCGTCCTCGGGCGCGACCTCCAGGAGGCAGGCCACCCCGACCACGCCCAGTACGTCGTCCACCCGCTCGCCGACCACCGGATAGTGCGAGTGGCCGCACTCGGCGACCAGCTCGATCAGCTCGGCGGCGGTGGTCTCGGCGCGCACCCGGACCACGTCCGGTCGCGGCACCATCACCTGGTCCACGGTCAGGTCGCCGAACGCGATCGCGCGGCGCAGGATCCCGGACAGGCCGGGGTCGAGGTCACCGTCGCGGCCGGCCTCGTCGACGATGTGCGCGAGCTCCTCGGTGGTGGCTCCGCCGTGCAGTTCCTCGACCGGTTCGATGCCGATCGCGCGCACGATGCGGTTGGCCAGCGTGTCGAACAGGCGGATCAGCGGCCCGGCGACCTTCAGGTAGATCAGCGTGGGTCGGCCGAGCAGGATCGCCACCCGCTCGGGTTCGGCGATGCCCCAGTTCTTGGGGACCAGCTCGCCCAGCACCATCTGGATCGCGGTGGCCACCGCGAAGCCGAGCATCAGGGAGATCAACGGGACCGCGCCGCCGGGGACGGCGATCAGGTCCAGGAGGGGGGAGATCACCGCCGCGAGCGCGGGTTCGGCGATGAAGCCGACCAACAGGGCCGTCACGGTGATGCCGAGCTGGGCACCGGACAGCATGAACGAGAGCCGCCCCATCACGGTCATCGCCCGGGCCGCCGCCTTGTCGCCGGATTCGGCACGGCGGCGCAGCAGACTGCGGTCGGCCGCGACGTAGGCGAACTCCTGGGCCACGAAGAAACCGGTGCCGAGGGTCAGGACGACGATCGCGGCTATGCCAAGAGCCGCGGTCATGAGACCGCCTCCCGGACGTCGCGGCTTCGATCACAGTCTCGGGAGGGACCGGTACTAGGGGGGTCCGTCTCTTGGGCGGACACGCACGCTCCTTGCTCAACGGGCAATTCGGGGGCAAAACACTTTCCTGCCCGAACGTATCATCGCGTGCGCTTGTTCCCCGGGCGCGGGCGGGGAACCGTGCGAGGAGGGTCGGATTCGAACCGATAGCAAAAGATGCTTGGCTTTCCGCCCTCCGCCATGACAATCTGTGCTTCCTCGAACACCGTGTGGTGATCAGCCCTCGTCGAGTGCGCATGACCCGCGTACTGCGGCGAGGGGAGTACGCGCTCGCTGCGCCTCCTGCCGCAGACGTCGCGAAGTTCATCCGTACGGGGGAGCGACCCGCGCCTTCCCGTCCGGAAGATTGGTACCGGGAACCCGCACCGCCGCAATGACGTTGACAACATCAGACGGGGGCAGCGTGTACGACAGCAGCCCTGATCCGGCCGACGCCGGCTCGCCCGAGGTGCCCGCATCGGACCTCCCAGCGCGCGAGAAGGAGACCATGCCTCGCACACTCGACGACTACGCCGTGTCGCTCGCCGCGTTGAAGGCCTACGACATCACCGGCGTTCGTCCACGCGATCTCCGCCGATTCCGCGATTCGGGCGAACTGCCGGACGGCGTGCCCGAGGCCGTCGTACTGCGCGCCCAACGCATCGTCGAGGAGGAACGGGACCGGCTGTTGCGCTTGACCACCGGTTCGTGAGCATCCGCCCGGATGCGCCGTGCGGCCGCGCTTGGTGAGAGCGATCTCACACAGTCGTCCCGGTCGTCCGTGGCCGGGTCCGGTCGCCGTCTTGGATCACGCCGGCGCGAAGGCGGCCCGTCGGACGTTCAGCCGCCCCCGTTGAGGTAGGCCAGCACCGCGAGCACGCGCCGATTCGTCTCGTCCGACGTGTCGATCGACAACTTCGCGAAGATGTTCGTGGTGTGCTTGCTGACCGCGCCCTCCGAGACGAACAGCCGGCTCGCGATGGCCGCGTTCGAGCAGCCCTCCGCCATCAGCTCCAGCACCTCGCGCTCGCGTGGCGTCAGTTGGGCCAGCGGTTTGTCCCGCACGTTGCGGGCCAGCAGCTTCGAGATCACTTCGGGGTCCATCGCGGTACCTCCCGACGCGACCCGGCGGACCGCGTCCACGAACTCGTCGGTGTTGAACACGCGGTCCTTGAGCAGGTAGCCGACCGCGCCGGTGCCGTCGGCGAGCAACTCCCGCGCGTACAACTGCTCGACGTACTGCGACAACACCAGGATCGGCAGCCCCGGGACGCGCCGACGGGCCTCCAGGGCGGCCTGGAGGCCCTCGTCGGTGAAGGTCGGCGGCAGCCGGACGTCGACCACCGCGACGTCCGGCTTGTGCTCCACCAGTGCCCGCAGCAGTTCCGGGCCGTTGTCCACGGCGGCGACGATCTCGAAACCGTGGGCCTGGAGCAGGCGGACCAGACCGTCCCTCAGGAGGGCGAGGTCTTCCGCGAGGACAAGTCGCACGGCAGCTCCATGATCACAGTCGTCGGGCCGCCCTCGGGGGAATGCAGGGCGAGCGTCCCGTCGAATGTATCGAGTCGGCGCTCGATGCCGCGCAGACCGGTGCCCTTCATCAGATCGGCCCCGCCGACGCCGTCGTCGGTGACGGTGATCCGCAACTTGCCGTCGGCGTAGGTGAGATCGATCTCGACGTGTTGTCCGCCGGAGTGCTTGGCCGCGTTGGTGAGCACCTCGGTGACCGCGAAGTAGGCCGCCGACTCGAGCGGCAGCTCGGGACGCGCGGGCAGCGAGACGCGGACGTCGACGTCGAGCGGACTCTCCAGCGCCACCGCGCGCACCGCGTCGCCCAGGCCCCGGTCGGAGAGCACCGGGGGGTGGATGCCCCGGACCAGATCGCGCAGCTCGTGCAGGGCCTTGGCGGAGGCCGCGCGGGTCTCGGCGAGCAGCACCCGGGCCGCCTCAGGATCGCTGTTCATCAGCGCCTCCGCGGCGCCCAGGTTCATGCCCATCGCGACCAGGCGGGCCTGCGCGCCGTCGTGCAGGTCGCGCTCGATCCGGCGCAGCTCGGCGGCCGAGGCGTCCACGGCGTCGGTCCGGCTCTCGGTCAGGTGCTGGACCCGCAGGGCCAGCGCGGCCTCCTTGGTGGGGGCGAGCAGGGACCGGTTCCACAGCGCGTTGACCCGTGCGAACCACGGTGCGAGGGCGAGGCCGAGGGCCATTTGCACCAGGCCCCACGGCACCGACAGGCCGGCCCGCTGCGAGCTGTCCACCTTGATGAACGTGTACCACTGCGGCTCGACGTGCCGGTAGGCCACCTCCCACAGGAAGGGCATCAGCACGCCGTGCAGGCCGTTCACGATCAGCATCATCGGGAAGCACGCGAGCAGCAGGCTCGACGGCAGGTACAGCAGTGCCCAGAGCAGGTCCCGCCAGGTGGCCCCCTCGGCGATCGTCCGCCGGGTGCGCCGCCACAGCCCGGTCACGCCCCCGCCCGGGGGCAGCCGCCGGTAGGGGGTCGCGATCGGGACGCCGGACCACGAGCCCATCGCGGTGCGGGTCAGGTTGGCGGTGGCGCGCAGCAGCAACATCAGCGGCAGGAAGAACAGCAGGCCCACGCCCAGCGGGATCAGGGTCATGAACACCACGCAGGTGATGAACAGCGCGAGGGTGGGAACGGAGAGGAAGACCAGGATGAAGCCGTGCCACGCCGACAGCAGGGCCCGACCGAGCCGCCAACCGGTCGCCGGTGGGTCGCCTCTGTGCGGCGTGAGCGTGCTCATGCGGGTTCCTCCCGTGGATGTGCCGTGCGTTGGTGGTGTCACCAGTGTGTCGGGCGACGACCGTGCAGGTCACTGGGGTGGCACCCCCGCACGGGGTGGGCCTGGGCCCACCCCGCGGGTACGGGTCAGCCCGCGATCTCCGCGAGCAGTGCGGCCAGTTCCTCGGGGCGGGAGAACATCGGCCAGTGGCCGGTCGGCAGGCCGTGCACGCTCTTGACCTCGGCCGCGGCGAACTCGGCCATGAACGGGTGGCCCTGGGCGAGCATCGCCTCGACCTGCTCGGCCGGGAACATGCAGGTGATCATGTGCGCGGGCACCTTGAGCCGGGCCGCGTCGCCGACCTGCTGCGCACTGGCCGCGACCGCGTACGGCTGCGCCACCGCGCGGGTGCGCAGCATCTCCAGGTCGGCCGGGGTGATTCCGTCGAGCATCGCGGGCTCGGCCGCCGGGTCCCAGGGGTAGGTGTAGCGGCCGTCGCCGCGTTCGGCCACCTCGGCCTCGATCCGGGCCCGCTCCGCGGGCTCGGTCAGGTCCAGGAGCGAGGTGCCCTCGGGCACCGGGCCCGCGTCCACGTAGACGATCCGGGCGATCCGGTCCGGGATCCGGCCCAGTGCCTCGTACGCGGTGAACGCGCCGCCGGAGTGGCAGACCAGGACCACGTCGCTCGACTCGCGCGCGGTGATCTCGGCGACCAGGGCGTCGGTCTGGGTGGAGAGGTCGATGCCGGCGGCGTCGGCGCCGTCGGCCGCCAGACCCGGCAGGGTCACCGCGAGCACGTCGTGTCCGGCCGCGCGCAGCGGCTCGGCGACCCGGTCCCATGCCCATGCGCCGAGCCAGTAGCCGGGAACGAGAACGATGTTCGCCATGGTGGTGCTCCTCCAGTGGTGGTTCGGTGTGCGTTCTTGCGTGTCGCGAGCCCGTGTGTCGCGTTCCTGCTCGTCGCGTTCGTGCGTGTCGCGTTGTGCGCGTGCGTTCGTGCGTCCTTGCAAAAACGATCCTGGACCGCATACCTGACAGAACGCGACAGGTTTGTCGAGGGAGTCGTGACCGGTGTCGGTTCCGGTGTCGTCAGAGCCAGTTGCGGCGCTTGAAGACGACGTAGAGGATCACGCAGACCAGGACCATCAGGCCGACCGCGAAGGGGTAGCCGAGGGTCCAGTGCAATTCGGGCATCTCGTCGAAGTTCATCCCGTACACGGTGCCGATCAGGGTCGGCGCGAACAGGATGGCGGCGTACGCGGAGATCTTCTTGACCTCCTCGTTCTGCGCGTTGCTGGCCGCCGTGAGTTGTCTCATCTCCTCGTTCTGGGCCTGGGTCACCACGATCGCGTTGACCCGCATGATGCCTTCGAGCAGCGACCGGAAACCGGCCACCCGCTCCACGGCGATCGTCGCGTGGTCCTGCACGTCGCGCAGGTAGCGGCGCAGCTCCTGGTCCACGTGGTACTTGTCGAAGCCGGTGGACAGGTCGGTGAGCATGAGCAGGAGCGGTCGGGTGGCGCGCTGGAACTCGATCACCTCGCGGGAGAGTTCGTAGATGCGCCGGGAGACGTTCGGGGCGCCGAGGAAGGCCTCCGCCTCGATCTCGTCGATGTCGTTCTGCAGCCCGCCGACCACCGGGGCGTAGGCGTCCACGACGCTGTCCAGGATCGCGTACAGCACCGCCTCCGGGCCCTGGCGCAGGAGTTCGGGGCGGTCCTCGGCCCAGCGGCGGACGGCGGACAGGTCGGGTGATTCGGAGTGCCGGACGGTGACCACGAAGTTGCCGCCGAGGAAGACGTGCAGCTCGCCGAAGTCGACCTCCTCGACGTCGTCGAGGTAGCGGGCCGCGCGCAGGACCACGAACAGCGTCTCGCCGTAGCGTTCCAGCTTGGGCCGCTGGTGGGCCACGATCGCGTCCTCGATGGCCAGCGCGTGCAGGTCGAACTCCTCGGCGGCGGAGAGGAGTTGACTCTCGGACGGGCGGTAGAGCCCGATCCAGGCCATGGCGCCGGGGCGGGCGTGCAGTTCGCGGTAGGTGTCGGCGAGGGTGGCGGGCGAGGCGACGCGCACGCCGGCCACGTAGATCGCCGCGTCGATCAGGCTGTGCTCGACCGGTGCCGGCTCGGGGGTGTCCGCCGCGCGCGGGTCCATCGAGCGCTCGGGCGGCTCTTGCGATCCGGACGCACCGTGTCTGCGGGCGCGGAAGGGCAGACGCCGATCGGGCATGCGGGGCTCCGAGACACTGGGCGGCGACGAGCACGGACGTGACGTCGGGCCGGTCGCGCCAGGGAATCGCGATCGACCCGACTGTCGTATTGTCCATTTCTCCGCGCGGATATGACGGATTTATGCCATTCGGCGTCGTGCCATCCGGTGCGTCGGCGCCCGGGTCGCGCTCACGGCAGTTCGAACGGGCCCTTGCCCATCTGCTGCCGCACGGTGACCACCGGCGGGTTGACCAGTCCGCGCCGCTGCCAGTTGGCGCCGTCCACGACCAGGGTGTGGCCGGAGACGAAGCGGGCGTAGGGCGAGGCCAGGAAGGTTGCGGCCCAGCCCAGCTCGCGCGGCCGGCCGACCCGCATGGCGGGCTGGCAGGGGTCCTTGTCGTGGGTGCCGGCCAGATTGCCTTTGATGTCGGCGGTCATGTCCTCGTGCGGGAACAGGCCCGGGACCAGGCCGTTGACCTGGATCCCGTACGGGCCCCACTCGACGGCGAGGGTCTCGACCATGTTCTTGACGCCCGCCTTGGCGGCGGCGCTGTGCGCGAAGCCGGGGCCGCCGGTCCAGGCGTAGGAGGCGCCGATGTTGACGATCGAACCGGGCGTGCCGGCCGCCAGATGCCGGCGGGCGAACTCGCGGGCGCAGAAGTAGGTGCCGTTGAGCGTGATGTCCACGACGGTGCGCCACGCGTTGGGCGACATCTCCTCGGCCGGGACCGGGAAGTTGGCCGCCGCGTTGTTGATCAGGACGTCCGGCAGGCCGAAGGTGTCGACGGCCGCGTCGAACGCCGCCGCGATGTCGGCGGGCTCGCGGATGTCGCAGGCCACCGTGCGCACCCGGGCGCCGGTCTCGGCCAGCGCCTCGCGGGCGGCCTCGAGGTGGTCCTCCTTGCGGCTGGCCACCACCAGGTCGGCACCCAGCCGGGCGAACTCGATCGCGATCGCCTTGCCCAGGCCCGTGCCGCCGCCGGTGACGAACACCGTGCGGCCCGTGTAGGTGCCGGCCGGCAGCGCGGCGGCGCCGAGGGCGGGTGGTTCGGGCAGGCCGATGATGCCGTCGGATGCCTCGGTCATGGGGGTTCAGCTCCCGGTGTAGTGGGCGGGCCGGCGTTCGGCGCGGGCGGCGCGGAACTCGGCGTAGTCGTCCGACTTGTTGACGAAGGTCTGCGCGATCAGTTCCTCGGCCATCGAGGTGCGCACGGCGGGTTCGGCGAGGTGGCCGAGTACGCGTCGGGCCATCTTGATGGTCACCGCCGGCGCGGCGGCGATCCGTTCGGCCATCTCACGCACCGTGGCGTCCAGTTCGTCGGCGGGCACCACACGCGAGACGATGCCGTGCCCGTACGCCTCGGCGGCGTCCATCGGGCGGCCGGTGAGCACCAGGTCGGCGGTCACCCCCGGGCCGCAGATCTGGAACAGCCGACCCACGCCGCCGGTGTCCGGGATCACCCCGTGGGTGGTCTCCGGCAGCATGAACCGGGCACCCTCGGCGGCCACCCGGATGTCGCACAGCAGCGCCCGCTGGAAGGACGCGCCGATCGACCAGCCCTGACAGGCCACCAGGACCGGCGCGGGCAACTCGAAGAGCTGCTGTACGCCGCGATGCCCGCGGGTCATCAGCTCATGGTGCGTCAACTCCACCCGGTGCCCGCCGATCGAGGACACGTCCCGACCGGACGAGAAGGACTTGCCCACCGCGCGCCAGATCACCGCGCGCACCTCGGGCCGCTGCCGCAGCTCGCCGAGGATCTGCCACAACAACTGGTCCATGTCGTCGTCGAACGCGTTGTGCTTGTCCGGGTTGTTGTTGGTGATCGTCGCGATCGGGCCGTCGTAGTCGAGAAGCACCTTGTCCGCCATGACACCCTGGGATATCCCAACCCCGTACAGGAATCGAGGGGCACGGCGCCCGCGAGGACCGCAAGCGGGCAAGATCACAGCCGGCGCCTCACCGGCCCGCGAACGGGCCGGGGCGGCGGCGTGGGCGCGGGCGGGTCAGGGGTTGCGCTGGGTCAATCCGTAGAAGTTGCCCTCGTTGTCGCGGAAGGTGGCCCACCAGCCCCATTCCTGCTGGGCGGGCTTGTCCGGGAAGTCGATGCCCTTGGCCACCAGTTCGCGGTACGTGCGCTGGATGTCGTCGCAGGTGAACAACACGTTGTTGAGCGAGCCGACCTTCTCCATGTCGAAGCGGTGGCTGAACAGGATCAGCGTGATGTTGTCTCCCGGGGCGCGGACCTCGATCCAGCGCGGGCTGCCGGCTTCGCCCATCGGCGTGTCCATGACCTCCTCGAAGCCCATCTTGTCGACCCAGAAGCGCTTCGCCGCGTCCTGGTCGTCGACGTTCAGCGAGACCTTTCCGACCTGCACCATGTGCACTCCCTCGGCTGGCGCCACCGGCCCTCGGCGGCGCTACGGCCGGTGTTCGACCGGCTCGCCGAACAGTGCCTCCTGGCTCACCGTCGCAAACAGCGCGCCGGACGCGTCGAAGAGCCGGCCGTGCACCGTGCCGTGCGCGGCGTGCAGCGTGGTGCCCTCCTGGTCGTACAACCACCAGCGGTCCGCGCGGAACGGGCGATGGAAGCGGATCGAGTGGTCCAGGCTGGCCCGAGGGATCCAGCGCCGGCCCAGGGCCCGCGCGTGCGGCAGCACCAGCGTGTCCAGGATGCTCAGGTCGGTCGCGTACGCGATCGCGCACGCGTGCAGCAGCGCGCGCTCCGGCAGATCGGCCTCGACGCGACACCACAGCGCGTTGGACGGCGGGCGGGCGGCGCACGTCTCGTCGGCCCAGCTCGGCGGCTCGACGAAGCGCAGATCCACCGGGTTGTAGCGGACCAGCCCGGGCCGGCGCAGCGGGCCGTTCAGCGCCGCCAGCCGTTGCGCGAGGGTGGGCAGCGTGTTCGGGTCGGGCGCGGCGGGCGCGCTCGGGGCGTGCTCGAACGGCGTCTCGGGTCGGGTCACCCGGAAGGACGCGACCAGGTGTACGACCACCTTGTCCGCCTGGAGCACGTCGACCAGCCGATGGCTGAGCGTGCGGCCCTGGAGGGTGCGGGTGACCCGATAGGTCAGCGGCAGCGTCGAGTCGGCCGGCCGCAGGAACGAGGTGTGCAGCGAGTGCGGCACACGATCGGCGTCGACGGTGGCTCCGGCGGCGGCCAGCGCCTGTGCGACGAGCCAGCCGCCGAAGACGCGAAAGGCGTCCGGATCAGGGCTTTTCCCCTCGAATAGATCGGAGTTGAGTCGGGTCGGCTCAACTTCTTCGACGAATCGGGTAACGTCGCTGCTCATGGCTGTCAGTACAGCAAGGTGAGTCGCGACATCGATGACGAGGGGCATGGTGGGCGCGTGGCGTGGGGTGCGGTAAAGGTGCTCGGGGACCGCAACGCGAGTCTGTATCTGAGCGGGGTGGTGGTCTCCGGCTTCGGCAGCAGCGCGATGTCGCTCGTCGCGGGAGTCTGGGCCAAGACGCTGACCGGCTCGGACAGTGTCGCCGCGTTGATGGCACTCGGGGTGTTCGCGCCGTCCCTGCTCGGCCCGTTGCTGGGCGCGGTCGTCGATCGATGGCCGGCCAAACGTGTGCTCCTGGTCACCAACCTGGTGCTCGCGGTGTTGTTGACCACGACGCTGACCGTGCGCTCGGCCGATCAGGTGTGGATCCTGTTCGCGGTGATGTGCGGCTACGGGATCGGCTTCGTGCTGCTGGACGCGGCCGAGTCGACCGCGCTCACCGCCGGTGTCGCGCCGGGCATGCTGGGCGACCTGAACGGCATACGGCTCAGTGCCTCCGAGGGGATGAAGCTGATCGCGCCCCTGGCGGGCGCGGGCCTGTTCGCGTGGGCCGGCGGGCACACCGTGGCGTTGCTGGACGCGGGCACGTTCGTGCTCGCGGCCGGCGTGTTCGCGCTGATGCGCTTCGACCAGCCGGTGCGGGTCGAGGCCGAGGAGAGCGGGTGGTGGAGCCGGACCGCGGCGGGCGTGGGCCACCTGTGGGCGCACCGTCCGCTGCGCCGGCTGGTGCTCTCCGGCGGCCTGGCGATGGTGGTGTCCGGGATCAGCGGCGGCGCCATCTACGCGGTGGTCGACCAGGGGCTCGGGCGCTCGCCCGCGTTCGTCGGCGTGTTGTACACGGCGCAGGGTGCCGGGTCGGTGGTGGTCGGGCTGTGTGCCGGCGCGCTGATCCGGCGGCTCGGCGCGCGCGGGTTCGCGGTGCTGGGCCTGGCGCTGTTCGCGGTCGGGGTGGGGCTGCGCGTGGTGGAGTGGCTGCCCGTGGTGTTGGCCGGGAGCGTGGCGATCGGGTTCGGGCTGCCCGCGGTGCACGTGGCGGCGATGACCGTGTTGCAGCGGGAGACGCCGGGGCACCTGGTGGGGCGGGTCGCGGCGACCGCCGGGACGCTGATGTTCGCGCCGACCGCGTTCGCCATCCTGGGCGTCGCGGGCCTGTTGGCGGTGGTGGACTACCGGGTCATCCTGCTCGTCACGGCGGCCCTGGGCGGCGCGGTCGCGCTGTACTGCGCGGCCGGTCGCGGCGAGCGGGGGCCGGTCGGGGAGGAGGCGCCGGCGGGGGAGGCGCGCGATTCGCGGCACGTGTGACGCACGCATGTCCTAGGTCGAGCGCGGCTTGCCACCTACGATGATCCGCATGTATGAACCGGCGGAAATCCCGGCTGAGCTGGTTGCCCTTCAGCGGGACCGCGACCACGCGGCCGACGTCGTCACGACGTTCGCGCGCGAGAACCCCGGGCGGCTGGACGCCGAACTGACCCGTCAGTGGTCGGCGGCCGTGCGAGCGGAACGCAACGCCATACACGCGCTGCACGCGCACCCGATGATGGTGCTGGGGCCGAACCGGTTCAAGATCATGCGAGCGCTGCGCGCCGCCGCCAAGCTCACCTGACGACGGCCCGACCGCGACAGGGGCAAGAGAGCGTCGGGCCGGACCGCCGAAGGACGAAGGTTACGCGCCCGCACCGACAACCGTGCCGGGGAGCGCGCACCGAGGTGTATCGGCTGCGTCTTGGCTGCGTCTTCGATGTATTTCGACGTGTCTTGATGTGGCTTGATGTGTCTTGATGTGTCTTGCCACGCCTCGAGGCGTCGATGCGTTGTGGTGTGTCGAGGTGTCGATGTGTCCGTGCGGCCGCCCCGACGCCACGGGGGCGCGGGCGGCGGTCACGCGGTGGCGCTTCCGGGGCAGAAGGTGCGGCGGTAGTTCTGCGGGGTGGTGCCGCGCCTGCGCAGGAAGTGGTGGCGCAGCGTCGCGGCGCTGCCGAAGCCGGAGCGTTCGGCCACGGCGTCGATCGGCAGGTCGGTCTCCTCCAGCAGTTCCTGGGCCAACAACACACGCTGCGCGGTGAGCCACTCGTAGGGCGTGGTGCCGATCTCCTGCTGGAACCTGCGGGCGAAGGTGCGCGGTGACATCAGCGCGTGTTCGGCCATCTGATCGACCGTCACGTCCCGGCCCAGGCGCCGCTCCATCCAGGTGAGCGTGGCCTGGAGCGGGCTGCCGGACCGCTCGGGCAGGGGCCGGGAGATGTACTGCGCCTGGCCGCCCTCGCGGTGCGGCGGGACGACCATGCGCCGGGCGATCGCGTTGGCCACCCGGGTGCCGTCCTCCAGACGGACCAGGTGCAGGCACGCGTCGATGCCGGCGGCCGTGCCGGCGCTGGTGATCACCCGGCGGTCCTCGACGTAGAGCACGTCCGGCTCGACGGCGGCCCGGGGGAACATGCGGGCGAGACGGTCGGTGTACTTCCAGTGCGACGTGCAGCGGCGGCCGTCGAGCAGGCCGGCTCGGCCCAGCGTGAACGCGCCGGTGCACACGCTCATGATCCACGCGCCGCGGGCCTCGGCGGCGCGCAGCGCGTCCAGGAGCCGGGGATCGGGCCGCGCGTTCTCGTCGTGCTCGGTGGCCGCGGGGATCGCGATCAGGTCCGCGTGCGCGACCCGGTCGAGGCCGTGTTCGGCGAACAGGTCGTAGCCGGCCTTGGTGCGGATCCGGCCGGGGGTGACCGCGCACACCGCGAAGTCGTAGACCGGGCAGCCCTCCTCGCTCCGGTCGATGCCGAAGACCTCGCACAACACCCCGAGTTCGAAGGGTGCGACGCCGTCCTGAACGATCGCGACCACGTTGCGCAACATGCGTCCAGCATGCCGGCAGTCGACCTGGGATGGCAGGATATTGCGGCAATCAGGCAGTCCTGCCACTCGATGTATGTGCAAGCATCGGGCAGTCTTGGGGCATGACGATTCTGGCGGTTTTCCTGGTGATCACGGTGGTTGTCGGTGCCCTGTCGGCCGTGGGGCGGTCGGCCGATACGCGCGATCCGGACAATTACGGGGCGTGGCACAAGCACGGGTCATGGCATCACTGAGCGGCGCGGCGGTGATCCCGCCGCGACGGGGGCAAACGACCGCGCGCCCGGCCCAAGGGACATGGGCCGGGCGCGCGGTGCGTTCCGGATCGACCGGGAGAGGGTTCTCCGATCGCTCGCGAGCGCTTGTCTCAGTTGCGGCGCTTGAGTGCCCGCCAGACGAAGAAGACGATGATCGCGACGATGATGATGCCGATGATCGCGAAGATGAACTTCCCGGCCTTCTTGAAGAAGCCCTTCTTCTTTTTCTTCGACTTCGACTTCTTGGTCGGGTGGTTCTGCTGCGCGGCGGCCCGATGTGACGTGGTCTGAGCCGAGGTGTCCGCGACCGTCTGCACGCCGGTCGTGGTGAGCCCCGTGGACACCGACGTGGACGAGACCTGGCGAACCTGTGCCTGAGCGGGCGCGGACGCGGCCTGCGCGGGCACGGCGGTCAGCACCGCCGCGAACACGGCGAGCAGAATCGGACCGGCAAGACGCCGAAGAACACGATGAACCATCTGACAAGCCCCCATTTCAAACCCCGCGGAACAGGCGCCTCGCGGAGTCGCCTCGACCCCGTGGTGGGCCGATAGCGGCGCGAATCTACCCGACACGCCGGTCCTCACGTGCCGCGAAGAGTCAAGATTTGGTTCGGACGCGACCCATGCGACACGTGTCAACGACGGTTCCGGTACGCTGACGACTCATCAGGTTGTGGCAGCCCGGATGCCGGTGAGGGGTGTCCGGGCTTCCCAATCGACGCGCCCCCGAGCGCTCGGCGCAGCCGCGGAATCGCGGGCGCCGCGCGGCAGCGGCGGCGACGCGCCCAACCTCCTCCACGGTGCGGAGATTTCCGTCCGCGCATCACGAGGCAGCGCGGCCGTGCCGAACGGAACACGGCCCGACCACGCCTCGACGACTCTCGGACCGCTACCGGTTCGCCGACGTGCCGAACCTGGTCCACGCCGCGCCCGCGGCGGACAAGCCGTGGCCGGGCGAGTTGTTCGCGTACGCGCTCGATCGGCGTCACCACCCGGACGAGGCCGTGCCTGCCGCCGTCCTGCGCATGGTGACGGCCAACGCCGCGCTGCGCGCCGCCGCGTCCGCCCACCGCGCGACACCGTCGCGGCGCTGCGGGCGGCCTACCGGGGGCACGAGCGGGTCGTGATCATCTCCGACATGCAGGCGTTCGCCCACCCCGGATACGGCGGCGGCTCCTCCGGCGGGACCGGGATCTCGGTGTCGGACGCGATACCCGCGACGGTGCCGATGTTCGGGGTCGACACCACCGGCTACGCCGCGACCTCGATCGAGGCCGGTACGCCGAACCGCCACGAGATCGGTGGGTTCGGCGACCGGATGTTCACCATGCTCGGCCTGATGGCGCGCGGACGCGACGTCGGTTGGCCGTGGGAGCACGCGCGCGACCGAGCGCGGCGGGGTCGGCGCGGTGGTGTCGTTCGCTTCGCCGACCCCGGCGCTCAGCCCGCGACGACCGCGCGCAGGCTTTCCTTGAGGGAGCCCATCGTGGCCAGGACGGCGGTCGGCTCGTAGCCGCAGTGCGCCATGCAGTTGTCGCAGCGCGGGTCCTTGCCGCGGCCGTAGTTCTCCCACTCGGTGTCGGTGAGCAACTCCTTGTAGCTCTGCACGTAGCCGTCGCCCATCAGGTAGCACGGCTGCTGCCAGCCGAGCAGCGAGTAGGACGGGATGGCCCACGGCGTGCACTCGAAGTCGCGCTTGCCCTCGAGGAAGTCGAGGAAGAGCGCCGAGTGGTTCAGCCGCCACTTCTTGCGGTTGCCGCCGGCGAAGGCGGAGGCGAACAGCTTCCGGGTCTGCTCGACGCCCAGGAAGCGGTTCTGCACCGGGGCCTTCTCGTAGGCGTAGGCCGGGGAGATCTGGATCCGGTCGACCTTGAGGTCGTCGTTGAGGAAGTTCAGCACGTCCACGATGCTCTCGGGGGAGTCCGTGTTGAAGAACGTGCTGTTCGTGTAGACCTGGAACCCGGCGGCCTTGGCCATCTTGACCGCGGCCACGGCCTCGTCGAAGACGCCTTCCTTGTCCACCGCCTGGTCGTGCTTCTCGCGCAGGCCGTCGATGTGCACCATCCACGCGAAGTTCTTGTTCGGCTTGAACTTGTGCAGGTGCTTGGGCAGCAGCACGGCGTTGGTGCAGATGATCACGAACTTCTTGCGCTTGAGCAGTTCCTCGACGATCCGGTCGATCTGCTTGTGCATCAGCGGCTCGCCGCCGGCCAGCGACACCATCGGCGCGCCGCACTCCTCGACGGCCGCGACGGCCTGCTCGACCGACATGCGCTTGCGCAGCACGTCGTGCGGTTGCTGGATCTTGCCGCAGCCGCCGCACTTGAGGTTGCAGGCGAACAGCGGCTCGACCTCCACGATCATCGCGAACTTGTCGACCCGCTTGATCTTCTGCTTGACCAGGTGAGTGCCGATTTTCACAGCCAGGTTCAGCGGCAGGCCCATGACCGTCGCGTCCTCTCTATCCCCGAACCCGGGGGCGTCGGCGTCCGCTGAAACTCGACTCGGCGTGGCGTCGTTGCCCGGGTGTGCCCGATGATGACAACATCTTCAACATACAGGCTGTACGTCACGTGGGGGTTGTATGGCGGTCACGCGTCGGGCACAACATGTCGCGGACACCCGCGCGGCCCTGTTGGCCGCGGCGCGTGAGCTGTTCGCGACCCAGGGATACGCGCAGACCGGCACCGAGGAGATCGTGGCCAGGGCCCGGGTCACCCGGGGCGCGCTGTACCACCACTTCAAGGACAAGGCCGACCTGTTCCGCGCGGTGATGGAGACCGTCGCGGCGGACGCGGCCCAGACGCTGGTCGCCCACGAGATGCGTCATGCCCAGGACCACCCCAGCGAACCGTGGGATCAGTTGCGACACGGATTCCAGTCCTTCCTGGACGTGTGCACGACCGGGGACTTCCAGCGGATCGTGCTGGTGGACGGACCGGCGGTGCTCGGGCCGGGGTCGTGGGACGCGCTGGTGGACGAGCACGGACACGGGCTGCTCGCGGCGTGGCTGCGGCAGGCGATGGACAACGGCGAGATCGACGAGCTGCCGGTGCCGCCGCTGGCCCGGTTGCTGGCCTCGCTGATCTCCGAGGCGAGCATGTACACCGCGCGTGCCGCGGATCCGGCGCTCGCGCGGCGCGAGGTGGGGCAGGTCATCGATCGGGTGCTGGCCGGGCTGCGCAAGAGCTGACCGATCGGTGCTCGCGCCCTGTGGTGGCGGGGTCACCGCGCGAGCACGGCGGACATCACCGCCTTCGCGATCGGGGCGGCGAGGCCGCCGCCGGTGATGTCGGCGCGGTCGGCCGCGCCGTCCTCGACCACGACCGCGACCGCGACCGCGGGTTTGGCGTCGGCGTCGGCCTTCGTGTACGCGATGAACCACGCGTAGGGCATGGCCCGGTTGCGTTCGCCGTGCTGGGCGGTGCCGGTCTTGCCGCCGACGATCGCGCCGTCGATCCGGGCGTTGCCGCCGGTGCCGTTGATGACCACGTCCTGCATCATCTTCTGGAGTTGGCGCGCGACCGGCGGGGAGACCGCGCGGGCCAGGGTCTCGCGGTGGGTCGCCCGCACGGTGCTGCCGTCGCTGCGGGTGAGTCGTTCGACCAGGTACGGCCGCATCACGTCGCCGTCGTTGGCGATGCCGGCGGCGACCATCGCCATCTGCAGCGGGGTGGCCCGCGTGTCGAACTGGCCGATCGAGGACAGCGCGGTCTGCGGACGGTCGGGGCTCTTGGGGAACACGCTCTCGGTGACCGCGACCGGGATGCGCAACTTCGGGTCGCCGAAGCCGAACGCCTTGGCCTGACGGCGCATCACCTCGGCGCCCATGTCGACCCCGAGCTTGGCGAACACGGTGTTGCAGGACACCGACAGGGCATGGCGCAGCGACGCGTTGCGGCAGCCGGAGGCCTCGTTGCCCAGGCGAGTCTCCGTTTCGGGCAGGGGATACGGGTCGGGTGATTCGGTCGGCTCGTCGGGGTCGGCGACCGTGCCGGAGCCGAGCGCGGCGGCGGCGGTGACCACCTTGAAAGTGGAGCCCGGGGGATAGGTCTCGCGCAGGGCCCGGTTGAGCATCGGGCGGTCGGGGTCGGTGTCCAGCGCGGTCCACGCGGTACGGGTCGCCTTGTTCGCGACGGCCAGCCTGCCCGGGTCGTAGGAGGGGGTGCTGACCAGGGCCAGGATCGCGCCGGTGGTGGGGTCGATCGCGACCGCGGCGCCCTTGTTGCCGGTGCTCGCGAGACCGGCGAACGCGGCCTGTTGGGCGGCGGGCAGGATCGTGGTGGCCACGTTGCCGGCGGGGCTGCGCTTGCGGGTGACGGCGGTGATCACCGGCCACGCGCCCAGGCGCGGATCGGTGCCGGCGAGCAGGTCGTCCTCGACGCCTTCGAGCAGTGTGGTGCCGTAGAGCTGGGAGGCGTAGCCGGTGACCGGCGCGTAGAGCGGGCCGTCGGTGTAGCTGCGGCCGTAGGCCAGGTCGGAGGACGTGTCCGTGTGCGGGGAACCGGTGATCGGCCGGTCGGCGACCAGGATGTCGCCGCGCGGCTCCTGGTAGCGGACGATCTGCGGGCGGCGGTTGCCCGTCATGTGGTCGTAGGCGTCGGCCTTGTGCGCCTGGAGCCAGGTCGCGTTGCCGAGCAGTGCCAGGAGCAGCAGCAGGCAGAATCCGGCGGCTCGTCGGGCGGTGACGATCACGCGGGCACCTCCTCGGGCAGCGGGGCCGGTTCGTCGATCGGCGCGAGTGGTCGGCGGCCGCGGTCGCTGATCTTCATCAGCAGCGCGATCAGCGCCCAGTTGGTGACCACGGACGAGCCGCCCTGGGCGAGGAAGGGCATGGTCATGCCGGTGAGCGGGATCAGCGCGGTGACCCCGCCCGCGACCACGAACACCTGGATCGCCAGGACGGCGGAGAGCCCGTAGGCGAGCAGTGAGCCGAACGGGTCCGGCGCGGTCAGGCCGGCTCGGAAGCCGCGCGCGACCAGCAGCGCGTAGAGCACGAACAGCGCGGCGAGGCCGGTGAGTCCGAGCTCCTCGCCGACCGTGGCGAGGATGAAGTCGCTCTTGGCGGCGAAGCCGACCAGGATCGAGTGGCCCAGCCCGAGGCCGGCGCCGAGCAGGCCGCCGGCCGCGAAACAGAACAGCGACTGGGCGAGTTGGCCCGCCCCCAGGCCCGCGTGGATGCTCGCGAACGGCTCCAGCCAATTCTGCACGCGCAGGTGCACGTGGGGTTCGGCGGAACCGACGACGAACGCGCCGAGGGCGATCAGGATCAGGCCGACCAGGATCCAACTGATCCGGGCGGTCGCCACGTAGAGCATCACCACGAACGCGCCGAAGTAGAGCAGGGACGTGCCCAGATCGCGTTCCAGCACCAGGATGCCGACCGAGGCCAGCCACACCGCGACGACCGGACCCAGGTCGCGCCCGCGCGGCAGGTTCACGCCGCAGAACCGGCGCCCGATCATCATCAGCGTCTCGCGTGTGGTGGCCAGGTAGGAGGCGAAGAAGACGACCAGGATGATCTTGGCGAACTCGCCGGGCTGCAACGAGAACGGGCCGAGCCGGATCCATACCTTCGCGCCGTTGATGGCCGGGAAGAAGACCGGGACGATCATCAGGAACAGCGCCACGGTGGCCGCGAGGTAGGAGTACTTGCCCAGGGTGCGGTGGTCGCGCACGGCGATCATCACCACCGCGAACAGGATCACCCCGATGGCCGACCACATCAGTTGCGAGGACGCGGCCTGCACCTTCGGCGTCTCCAGATCGAGCCGGTAGATCAGCACCAGGCCGAGGCCGTTGAGCAGCGCGGCGATCGGCAACAGCACCGGATCGGCGTACGGCGCGAAGCGGCGCACCAGAAGGTGTGCGACCAGGACGAGGAAGCCGAGCCCGAGCCCGTACTTCGCGGTGTCCTGGGGGATGGAGCCGTGTTTGGCCAGGCCGACGTTCGCGTAGGCGCAGACGGGGACCAGAACCGCGAAGACGAGCAGCAGGAGTTCGGTGTTGCGGCGCGTGGGCGGCAGGGGTTCCCCCGTTGCCGCCTCGCGCCGCCGCCATCTGGACATGGGCTCTGGAATGCCCACAAGTGACCCTGGGTAACCGGAGGATCGTGCCCGGCGTCAGGCGTCGCGCCGGCGCACCACGATCAGCGCGGTGGCCGCCGCGGCGATCGCCCACAGGGCCATCACCCCCAGGCCCGCCCACGGGTCGAGTTCGTAGGCGTTGAAGTCGTGCAGCCGCATGATGCGTTGCCCGGCCCGGTCCGGCAGGAATCCGGCCGCCTCGCGCACGCCGGGTATCGCGGTGAGCGCCGCAGTGCCCAGCAGGATCAGCGGTATCAGCAGGCCCATCGAGGCCATCGGCGTGCGCAGCACGAAGGTGACGCCGGCGCAGATCACCGCCAGCAGCACCAGGTAGGCCCCCTGGCCGAAGGCCGTGCGCCAGGTCTCCGTGGTGGTCAGCGAGATGTCGCCGGCGGGCAGGAACACCCGGGCCACCAGGGTGCAGGCCAGGCTGGAGACGATGCCCGTGACCAGCGCCACCGCGGTGATCACGGTCATCTTCGCGGCGGCGAACACGCGGCGGTCGGGCACCGCGGCGAGCGAGGCGTGGATGGTGCCGCTGCCGTACTCGCCCGCCACGGCCAGCACCGCGAAGGACACCAGAGCCATCTGGCCGAAGTTGACGCCGTAGTGCACGAGGGTGAAGGGGTCGTACTCCGCGCCGTCCTCGCGGCGTTGGCCCTCGGCGACGAACGCGTCGACCAGTGCGCCGACGCCGACGGTCAGCGCCACCGTGACCATCGGCAACCACCGGGTCGCGGGCACCGTGCGGATCTTGGTCCACTCGGCGTGCAGCGCCGCCGGGAACGAGCCGCGCACCTGTGTCGTTGCCGTGCTCATGCGCGGCCACCTCCCACGAACTGTTCGTGTCCGGCGGTCAGCCGGAGTTAGACGTCTTCCAAGGACTCGCCCTCGCCGACGAACTCGGTCAGCGAGGTGTCGGCCAACAGGCGCCCGCCGGCGATCACCACGAGGTGTCCGGCGGTCAGTGCCATCTCGCTCATGAGGTGGCTGGAGAGGAACACCGTGCGGCCCTCGGCGGCCGGCGACCGGATCAGGTCGCGGATCCACCGGATGCCCTCCGGATCGAGCCCGTTGACCGGTTCGTCGAAGATCGGCACCCCCGGATCGCCCAACAGCGCCGCGGCGATGCCCAGGCGCTGGCGCATCCCGAGCGAGTAGGTGCCGGCGCGGCGCCGGGCCGCGTCGGTCAGGCCGACCCGGTCCAGCACCTCGTCCACCCGGGAGTCCGGTATGCGGTTGGACCGCGCGAGGTAGAGCAGGTGGTCGCGGCCCCGGCGGCGTCGGTGCACCGCTCCCGCGTCGAGCAGCGCCCCGACATGGCGCAGCGGCTCGCGCAGCTCGCCGTAGGCCCGGCCGCCGACGGTGGCGCATCCGGAGGTGGGCCGGTCCAGGCCCAGCACCATCCGCAGGGTGCTGGACTTGCCCGCGCCGTTGGGCCCGAGGAAGCCGGTCACCGTGCCCGCGGCGACCTGGAAGTCGAGGTCGTCGACCGCGAGAACGTCGCCGTAACGCTTCGTCAGGTTGGAGATGCGGATCATCTGCCGTGCTCCCTCTGCCGTCTCGGAGTGGTCACCGCCCGGTTGCCGCGGTGCCTCAAGACTGCGATTCGGGAGCCCGGCGCCGGATCCCCCAACCGTGGGGACGGTCTCCCCCGGGCGGGGGAGGCCGCGCGCAGGACGACCCGGCAGGATGGCGGCATGTCCCGGATCGCGCCGCTTCGCATCTCGCTCGCCCGCCTTGCCCGGCCGCTCGTCGCGGCGAGCACCTACACGCGCGGGTTCCACCTGTTCACGGCGCTGGCCCTGGGCGTCGCGGTCGCTCTGGTGTACCCCGGCCTGGAGGAGAACGACGGGGTCGCCGACGGGCTCGCGCTGCTGACCGCTCCGATTCCGATCCTGGTGGCGTTCGGGCTGCTCGCCGAGGCGCGCCGGTTCGAGGGCTTCATGGCCCGGCTGCTGCTGCGCCCCGGCGACGAGAGCGACATCGCGGTGACCCGCTCCCAGGGGTGGGCGGATCGATGGCGCACCGCGCTGTGGCTGGTGCTGCGGGTCGAGCTGGCCTGGCTCGGCCTCGCGCTCGTGGGCCAGGCGGTGTTCACCGGGATCGCGATGATCGTGGCGCCGGCCACGGACGAGGGCCTGGAGTTCAGCGGGCTCACCTTCGCGGGCGGTGCCGGGCACTGGTGGCTGATCCCGCTCGGCCTGCTCGTGGTCGTCGCGGCGATCTACTACCTGGCGGGTGTGGGCTGGCTGCTCACCCGGCTCGGTACCAGGCTGCTCGGGCCGTCCGCGAGCGAGCGGCTCGCCATAGCCGAGCGGCGGACCGAGCAACTGCTCGAACACAATCGGCTCGCCCGAGAGTTGCACGACTCGATCGGCCACGCGTTGTCGGTGACGGTGCTTCAGGCCGGCGCCGCCCGGCAACTGCTCGACACCGATACCGGCTTCGCGGACCGGGCGCTCGAGGCGATCGAGGAGACCGGGCGGCAGGCCCTGGAGGATCTCGAACGCATGTTGCTGCTGCTGCGCGACGCGCCGGAGCCGGCCGCGCCCCGGCCGGGCCTGCCCGAGGTGAAGACGCTGGTCGACACCACGCGCGGCGCGGGCGCCTCGGTCGCACTGCGGATATCGGGCGCCCTCGACGCGGTGCCGGCGGTGATCTCGCGCGAGGGCTATCGCATCGTGCAGGAGTCGCTGACCAACGTGCTGCGGCACGCGGGCCCGGTTCCGGTCGACGTCACCGTGGCGGTGGACGACCACGACGTCGAGTTGACCGTGCTGAACAGCGCACCCGCCGCCGGCGCGGAGCGATCGGTGGTCGGCGCGGGCAGCGGCAGCGGGCTGCGCGGGATTCGCGAGCGGGCCGCGCTGCTCGGCGGCGAGGCCACCGCCGGCGCCCAGGACGGCTACTGGCGGGTGCACGTGCGGTTGCCTCTACGGTGGGCGTCGTGACGATCACGATCATGCTGGTGGACGACGACGAACTGGTTCGGGCGGGCCTGCGGGCCATCCTGGGCGCGCAGCCCGACTTCGAGGTCGTGGGCGAGGCCGACGACGGTGCGGGCGTGCTCTCGCTGGTTCGTTCGCTGCGCCCGGACGTGCTCGTGATGGACGTGCGCATGCCGCGCGTGGACGGCATCCAGGCCACTCGGGACCTGCTCGCCCATCTCGACCAGCCGCCCAAGATCCTGATCATGACCACCTTCGAGAACGACGAGTACGTCTACGAGGCGTTGCGGGTGGGAGCGCACGGCTTCCTGCTCAAGCGGGCCCGCCCGGCCGAGATCACCGGAGCGGTGCGGGCACTGGCCACCGGGGACTCGCTGCTGTTCCCGGCCAAGCTGCGGGCGCTGGTCGAGCGCCACCGGAAGGCGGTCCAAGCCGACGCGGTGGCCCGGGCCAACCTCACCGACCGCGAGGCCGAGGTGCTGCGGGCGATGGCCCGGGGGCTGAACAACGCCGAGATCGCCGGCGAGTTGTTCCTGGGCACCGAGACGGTCAAGAGCCATGTGAGCGCGCTGCTGGGCAAGTTGGGTGCCCGCGACCGCACGCAGGCGGTGATCGCGGCCTACGAATCGGGCTTCGTCGGACCCGGCTGACCGGATTGGGTCGCCCGACCGTGCGAACCCTGATCGTTTCGACCAAAAGCCGACATAAAAAGAGATGTTCGTACTATGTGTGACCCCTTTGGGTGGTGCTCGTTGGCCATCGTGCGCACGGGCCCCGTACCGATTCGCGGGAGCCGACGAAGGCGCGGCGAAAAGGGGACCCACACATGCGACACGGCGGCGACGAGAGCACACCGGGCCCGGCGGCCCGACCCGACCCGAACGGCCGCGAGCCCCACGGCGACCACGGCAGTCGCGACGACCGCGCCGGTCACAGCGACCGCGGCGCCCTGGGCCGAATCCGCCGTACCCGGGTCGATCTCGTCGAGCTGTGCCGGCGCCAGCTGGACCAGGGGGCGGTGCGCCGGACCGAGGCCCTGCTGGTCGGGCGTTACCCCGACCTCGTCCGGCTCGCCTACCTGATCCTGCCGCCCACGATGGAGCGGCACCGGCGGGTGCTGGCCGCACACGCCCTGGTCCAGGACGCGCTGCCGGGCCGACTGCGCGACCTCGGACGTGCCGCCGGCGGCGCCGGCAGCCCTGACGGCGCGGGCACGAGCGACGCCGAGCTGGTCCGGCTGCGCATCGTGCGCGGCGCGCTGCGCCTGAATCGCACCACCCGGCGTCGGGTGCTGCTGCCGCAGGTCTGGGGGCTGCGCCTGTTCCCGTCGACCGGCGGCGCGGACGCCTTGGCGATCGAGCAGGCGCTCGGCCGACTGTCCGGCCCGGCCCGCGCGGCCCTCGTATTGCGCGCACTGGACGGCCTCGACCCCCTCGAGGTGGCCGAACTCCTGATCGCCGCCGGCGTCGAGGACGTCCTGGCCGCCGAGGCCGAGGCGGATGCCGCCGAGCCCGCGCTGCGCCCGGTCGACGCTTCGGCCGGCCCCGGGTCAGCGGCCGATCGACTGCTGCGCGCCGATCCGTTCGACCCGTGCACGCTCCGGGCCAGCCCCTCGGATCTGCTGCGCCGCCGCCGACGCCGGCGCACCGCGCCGGGCGTACTCGCCTCGATCGCCGCGTTCGCGATGATCGCCTGGTACGCGAGCGACCGCACCGATCCCTCGGCCGACGGCGGCCGGACCGACGAGGCCGCACCCGCCGCGCAGGTGGTCGCCGGGCCGCCGCGATCGATCCCGGCCGGCGCCTGGAACACCACGACCCGGCTCGACTTCGAGGTCTGGTCCACCCGAGGCGCCCGGGCCGGCGACGAGGCGCTGACCCGGCGCGCGGTCCGGGCGTGGACCGATCCCGACGACGGCACCCCCGTCACCCTCGGCCCGGACGCCGCGGTGGGCCCGCCGTCGGGCATCCCGCACCTGCTGTACGCGGGCGACGTCGCCGGCGCCGCCGTGGTGCTGCTCGCCGACGGCACGCGCCTGGCCCGCTATACCGAGGAGCACGGCCGGCGCCGACTCGACGTCGCCTCGTCCGACGACTCGGACGAGCGCTCCGCTTCCGCCGTGGTGCTGCGTCGCGACCCGGCCGGCGTGCGCATGCTGCTCGCGCCCTGGGTCGACGAGGCCGCCGTGCGCGACCTGCG
Organism: Embleya sp. NPDC001921; assembly: GCF_053594475.1. Lineage (NCBI taxonomy): Bacteria > Bacillati > Actinomycetota > Actinomycetes > Kitasatosporales > Streptomycetaceae > Embleya > Embleya sp. NPDC001921. The sequence continues at coordinate 125,151 of NZ_JBSFEO010000002.1, read as the reverse complement.
TCGCCCCGAGGACAAGGGCAGGCCGCTCGCGATCACCGGCGGCGTCACCGCCCCGATGCCCGATCTCGGCACCGCCGCGAAGGGTTGCGTCACCGTACCCGTGCTCGAACTGCTGTCCAGGCGCGCCGCCGACAACCACCCCTACCTGCTCGCCGACCTGGGGGAACTGTCCGCGACGCACCTGACCTACATGCCGCCGCCGGACTACTTCCACACCGGCCGCCCCTCCGAGGCCGCCTCCAGTGAACGCGCCCTCAACACCTGGTCGCGGACCGCGTGCGCGTTGGACACGCTGCGCGGACGGGGCCTGCGGCTGGTCAACAACTGGGAGTTCGCGCATTTCGACCTGCCCGAGTCCGCGGGGGAGGCGATGTGGTCGTGCCTGCACGCGTTCGACCGCAGGGGCGGCGGTGACGTCGTGGTCCAGTTCCTGCCGCCCGGGGCGAGCGCGACCGGCGCGCAGACCGTCAACCGGCTCACCGACTCGCCCGCGTGCAGCCGCTCCGGCAACGACATCGTCACCTCGACCTGGTGGCGCTCGCGCACCGGCGCCTGGTACCTGGTCGCGGCGGGCACGCGCGACGTGGTCAAGGTGACCGCGTCCGGCTCGGTCACCGGCTCCGCCGACGCCCGGCAACTCGTGATCAAGGCCCCGCCCGGCGCGCTTCCGCCCGCCCCGGCGCTGGCGGCCAACGTCCGCAACGGCAGCACGATCAAGTCGCTGGGCTGACCGACGGGTCGCCCTCACCGGGAGGACCGTCCGGACCGCGGGCGCGATCGAGGATTGCCTCTCGCTTAAAGTGATATCACTTTGCTATGGTGGTGATGACACATCGAAACGATCGGGGAGTGACCTCATGAGCGACATCGGCTCCGAGACCATTGTGGAAATGCCGGCCCCCCGGGTCCGGGAGAAGGTGGTGACCGGCGCCCCCGGGCTGCCCGCGCTCGCGGTCGGTCTGCTCTGCGTAGGCGGCGGCGTGGGGCTCACCGTCTTCGGCGCACTGCAGCACGGCGGGCAGAAGGCCGCGGGCATCACCGCGGGCATCGTGATCATCGTCGTGTCGGTGTCCTCCCTGCTGGGGCTGACCACCGTCGCCCCCGGCGAGGCCCGGGTGCTCCAGTTGTTCGGGCACTACAAGGGCACGCTGCGCAAGGACGGCCTGCGCTGGGTGAACCCGTTCACCAACCGCACCAAGGTCTCCACCCGCATCCGCAACCACGAGACGCAGACCGCCAAGGTCAACGACAACGACGGCAACCCGATCGAGATCGCCGCGGTCGTGGTGTGGCAGGTCAAGGACACCGCGCAGGCCAAGTTCGAGGTGGACGACTTCGAGGAGTTCGTCGCGATCCAGACCGAGACCGCGGTGCGGCACATCGCCAACAGCTACCCGTACGACGACCACGGCAACGGCGGCATGTCGCTGCGCGACAACGCCGACGAGATCACCGGCAAGCTCTCCGCCGAGATCGGTGCGCGGGTCGCCTCGGCCGGGGTCAGCGTGGTCGAGTCGCGGATCACCCGACTGGCCTACGCGCCGGAGATCGCCCAGGCGATGTTGCGCCGCCAGCAGGCGGGCGCGGTGGTCGCGGCCCGGCAGCGGATCGTCGAGGGCGCGGTGGGCATGGTCGAACTGGCACTGACCCGGCTCGAGGAGGGCGACATGGTGGAACTGGACGACGACCGCCGCGCGGCGATGGTCAGCAACCTGCTCGTGGTGCTCTGCAGCGAACAGGCCACTCAGCCGGTGGTCAACACCGGTTCCCTGTACGCGTAGTCGGTCCTCGTGACCGAGCGCAAGAAGATCCTGCTCCGGTTGGACCCCGCGGTGCACGACGCGATCGCCAAGTGGGCGGCGGACGAACTGCGCAGCACCAACGCGCAGATCGAGTTCCTGCTCCGGCGCGCGCTGGGCGACGCGGGCCGGATGCCGGGCAACGCCGGCCGTCCGGCCCGGCGGGGCCGACCACCCAAGGCCGACCCCGCGCCCTCCGGGCCCGAGTCCCGCGAGTCCCGGTCCTCGGAGTCCGAGTCCCGCGAGTCGGAGCCCTCCGAGTCCGAGCGCCGCGAGTCCGGGTCCGAGTCCGTATCCGATACCGAGCCCGGCGGAGGCGACGGTGGCGATCGAGGCGACCCTGGCGGTGCTGGTCGGCGTGGCGGCCGCCGTGGCGACCCTGGCGACCTCGGTACCGCGCCGTGACGACAACCCCGACGACGATGTGACGCCCTGGCGCCGAGGAGGCCGATGTGAACGCATTCCTGGAGGTCGACGTGAACGTGTCCATGGCCCGACGAGTGTTCCTGCTCGCCTACAGTCCCGAGCGACGCCGACCGCTGAGCCGGGCGCACCTGGGGGTGACGCTCCAGGCGGCGGCCCTGTACGACCTGTACGAGCGGGGCCTGATCCGTGACGACGACGGAAGGGTGACCGTGGCCGCCCCCCGGGGCACCGTCGTCGCGCACTGCGATCTGGCTGCCGACCTGCTGGCCAGGATCACCGCGAGCAAGCGAGCGCACCGGTGGCGCCACTGGGTCAAGAAGGGCGAGCGACAGGCCGTGGGCCGAGTCGGTGCCCGCCTCGAACGCGAGCGGGTGATCAGGTACGAGTCGCACCGCCTGCTGGGCATCATCCCGACCCGGCGCATAGTCCTGCGCCAGCCGCGCCTGCGGACCGAGGCGACCGAGGCGATGTGGGGCGCGCTCAAGGGCACCCGGCCGATCACGCGCGTCCCGGCGGCGGACGCCGCGCTGGCCGCGCTGGCCTACGAGGGCCAACTGCGCGTGGTGCTCGGCGGTCGCGAACGCCGGGCCGCCAAGGGCCGGGTCCGCGAGTTGGAGGCCGGCCTGGGTCCGGTGCCCGAGGCCCTGCGCAAGGTGGTGCGGGACCGGAATGCCGCCGAGGCCGGGGCCGGCGCGTGAAGTGGCTTGACGATGTCCGTAGTGTCGGAGAATGACCTCCCGCACCACCACCGACGCGACCTCGCGTGCGCTACCCGCATTCGTCGACCGGCTCCGGCCGGGAGCGCAGGGTCGAGCGGTGTTGCTGGTGCTGGCGAGCGCGTGCTCGATCCAGTTCGGCGCCGCGTTCGCGGCCCGGCTGTTCCCGTACGTGGGCCCGGCCGGCGCGGTGACCCTGCGGCTGGTGCTGGCGGCGACCATGCTGCTCGCGTTCTGCCGGCCGCGGCTGCGCGGGCGCGCCCGCGCGGACTGGGTCGTGGTGGTCGGCCTGGGCGTGATGTTCGCGGGCATGAACATGTTCTTCTACGAGGCCATCGCCCGGCTGCCGCTGGGACCGGCCGTCACGCTCGAGTTCCTCGGCCCGCTCGGTCTGGCCGTGGTGTTGTCCCGGCGGCCGCGCGACATGGTGTGGATCGTGCTCGCGGCGGGCGGCGTGCTGCTCCTGGGCCGTGGCGGCTTCAGCGGTCTGGACCCGGTCGGCGTCGCCTTCGTGATGGCGGCGGCGGCCTGTTGGGCCGGCTACATCGTGGTCGCCTCGAAGATCTCCAAGCGTTTCGACGGCATCGAGGGCCTGGCACTCGGCTTCGCGGTCGCCGCGGTCCTGGTCACCCCGTTCGGCGTGGCCTCCGCCGGTACCGCGCTGTTCGAGCCCAAGGTGCTGGGCCTGGGCCTGTGCGTCGCGCTGCTGTCCTCGGCGCTGCCGTACAGCTTCGAGATGCTCGCGATGAAGCATCTGCCGACCGCGACGTTCGGGCTGTTGGCCAGTCTGGAGCCGGCCGTGGCCGCGATCGCCGGCTTCGTCGTCCTGCATCAGTCGCTGGTGCTGATCCAGATCGGGGGCATCGCGCTGGTGGTGATCGCCAGCGCCGGTGTCACCGTGGCCCAGTCGCCTCGACGGGTCCGGGCGAGGTCCGATACAGCCGGGCCCGAGCCCGATCCACGACCAGTTCCCGCCGCAGGTGCCATCCCCACTCCGGCCGCAGCACCGGACGCTTGTGCGGAGTCACCACAACGAACGCGGACGTGACCTCGGTCAGCGCGTACGCCAGCGCGGGCAGCCGGGACTCCGCGAGCAGGTGCAGCGCGTAGCTGCACACCACGAGCGAGTACGCGCGACCGGCCAGCGCGCCCGCCGCCACCTGCTCGAACCGCAACGGCTCGGCGTCGCGCCCGGTGCGCTCGCGGTAGGCGACGCCGGTGTACGGGTCGACGCCGGTGACCTCGCGCGCGCCGAGCTCGCGCAGCGCGAGGGTGGCCTCGCCGCTGCCGCACGCCAGGTCGAGCACGGTGTCGAGCAGCTCCGGCTCGGCGGCCTTCGGCTCGGCCAGTACCTCGGCCAGCACCGCCCGGACGCGGGGCTCGTGCGGATTGCGGTACCGCGCACCGTGTGAGGCGTAGAAGCCCTCGGCGCCCAGTTCCTCGTACGCGGGCCGGATCTTGTCCATGCCCTCGATTGTCTACTCCCCGCCCTCCCGCGTGGCCCCGGGTGCGCGGCCGAAGCGGAGCCGGCGCTTCCAGGCACCCTTGGGTTTGGGCGTGTCGCGCATCCGGACGTACGGCTCCAAGGTCGGCGGGTGGCCGCCGGCGATCGCGCGGGCCCGCTCCATCTCCGCGTTGTACTCCGCGCCGAGCAGGATCGCCATGTTGGTCAGCCACAGCCAGACCAGGAACACGATCACCGCGGCGAGTGTGCCGTAGGTCTTGTTGTAGGTGCCGAAGTTGGCCACGTAGTACGCGAACGCGGCGGAGAACAGCGCCCACAGCAGCACCGCGAGCACGCCGCCGGGAGTGATCCAGCGAAAGCCCTGCTTGGCGTTCGGCGCGGCCCAGTACAGCAGCGCGAACAGGAAGTTGACCACCACGATCAGCACCGGCCACTTCGCGTAGTCCCACAGCAGCACGCCGGCCTCGCCCACGCCCAGCGCGTGTCCCGCCTGTTTGGCCAGCGAGCCGGTGAACACCACCGCGATCGCGCAGACCGACAGCAGCACCAGGGTCACCACGGTGACCGCGATCCGGGTGGGCACGGTCTTCCACAGCGGCCGGCCCTCGGGTACGTCGTAGATCGTGTTGCACGCGCGCATGAACGCGGCCACGTAACCGGACGCCGACCACAGCGCCAGGCCCAGGCCGGCCAGGGCCAACGGGCCGGCGGCACCGCGGCTGTTCTCGAGGTTCTGGATCGCGTTGATCACGATCTGGTGCGTCTCGGTGGGCGCCACGCTCTGTACGTTCTCGGTCAGCGCGTCGGTGGCGGAGCGGCCGGCCAGGCCGACCAGGGAGACCACGACCAGCAGCGCGGGGAAGATCGACAACACGCTCTGGTAGGTGAGCGCGGCCGCCCAGATGTTGAGGTCGTCCTCCTTGAACTCGCGGATCGTGCGCCAAGCGGCCCGAAACCACGACGAGGTGGGCAGGTCGGTGGGGCGTTCGGGGAGGTGCGACTCGGGGGGCGGTTCGTCGGGTATGTCGGACTTGTCGAGGTCCACCGGTTCGGTGGATCGGTCTCGGTCTTCGTCTTTGTCCCGGTCCCGGCTGCGGGGCTTGGCCTTGTCCGCGTCGCGCGGGCCCGGGAGTCGGGTGGTCTCGTCCTCGGTTCCGCCGCGCCGGGGTGGTTCCTTGGCCGTGTCGGTTTCCCCGCGCAGCGCGCGGGCGGTTCGCTCCTCGCGCTCGGCACGTTCTCTGCGTGCGTTTCGCGCGTCCTGCCGCCTGCCCATGAGCCCGCCCCCAAGGTCGTTCCGCGATGGCCGGCGTCTACCCGGCGTCGCCCGGCACATGCGGTGCCGGGCACGGGTTGTGACGCGGCGTCAGCGCCGGCGCGCGGACATGATCGAGGCGACGCCGGCCGGGCGGACGGTTGCCCCGGAGAGGTCCTGGGGAGGGTCCGGGGAGGGCCCGGCGAGGTCTCGACGGGCTGGGCGGGCCGGCCGGAAACCGTGCGGCGGAGTGTGCTCGCGCACGGATGTCCGGACCGCTCGCGGCGCCGGCGCGGGGCGTGATCGCGGACGTACGTCGAAGGCGGCTCCGGCGGCTCGGTAAACTCGCCGCTCGTGACGTCCCAGCCTGTGCGCAAGCCCCGCATTCCGAACGTTCTGGCCAACCGCTACGCCTCCCCGGCGCTGGCCACGCTGTGGTCCCCCGAGCACAAGGTGGTGCTGGAGCGCCGACTGTGGCTCGCGGTGCTGCGTGCCCAGGCGGACCTGGGTATCGAGGTGCCCGAAGGCGCGGTCGCCGACTACGAGCGGGTGATCGACCAGGTCGACCTGGCCTCGATCGCCGAGCGCGAGCGGGTCACCCGGCACGACGTCAAGGCCCGGATCGAGGAGTTCAACGCTCTCGCCGGCCACGAGCACGTGCACAAGGGCATGACCTCGCGCGACCTGACCGAGAACGTCGAGCAGTTGCAGATCCGCTCGTCGCTGGAACTGGTCCGGGACCGTGTGGTGGCCCTGCTGGTGCGTCTGGCGGAGTTGTCCGCGCAGCACGCCGAGCTGGTGATGGCGGGCCGTTCGCACAACGTCGCCGCGCAGGCCACCACGCTGGGCAAGCGGTTCGCCTCGGCGACCGACGAGCTGCTGGTCGCCTACCACCGGCTCGACGACCTGATCACCCGTTACCCGCTGCGGGGGATCAAGGGCCCGGTGGGCACCGCGCAGGACATGCTCGACCTGCTCGGCGGCGACGAGGACAAGCTGGCCGAGCTGGAGGGGCGCGTCGCGGCGCACCTGGGCTTCGAGCACGCGTTCGTCTCGGTCGGCCAGGTCTACCCGCGCTCGCTCGACTACGACGCGGTCACCGCGCTGGTGCAACTGGCCGCCGGGCCGTCGTCGCTGGCCAAGACGATCCGGTTGATGGCCGGGCACGAGCTGGTCACCGAGGGCTTCCAGCCCGGCCAGGTCGGCTCGTCCGCGATGCCGCACAAGATGAACACGCGCTCGTGCGAGCGGGTCAACGGCTTCACCGTGATCCTGCGCGGCTACGCCTCCATGGTCGGCGAGTTGGCCGGCGACCAGTGGAACGAGGGCGACGTGTCCTGCTCGGTGGTGCGGCGGGTGGCGCTGCCGGACGCGTTCTTCGCGTTCGACGGCCTGATCGAGACGTTCCTGACCGTGCTCGAGGAGTTCGGCGCGTTCCCGGCCGTGGTCGCGCGCGAGCTGGACCGCTACCTGCCGTTCCTGGCCACGACCAAGGTGCTGATGGCCGCGATCCGCGGCGGGGTGGGTCGCGAGGCCGCGCACGAGGTGATCAAGGAGCACGCGGTCGCCTCCGCGCTGGCGCTGCGCGAGGGCGTCGAGCGCAACGAACTGCTCGACCGACTGGCCGCCGACGAGCGGCTGCCGCTGGACCGCGCGGCGCTGGACACGCTGCTCGCCGACCGCCTGTCCTTCACCGGCGCGGCGGCGGCCCAGGTGGCCGAGGTGGTCCGCCGCGTGGAAACGGTCGCCGAGAAGCACCCGGAGGCGGCGAAGTACCGCCCGGGCGCGATCCTGTAACCGACCCGACCACGGCGATGGGCCGGGACGCGGGGCACACCCCCGGGTCCCGGCCCATCGCCGATTCCCCACGGCAACCGACGCGGCTTCCCGTCCGAGCCCGCGGTGGCCGAGCCCGCCGGCCCGGGCGCGCGGTGGTCGAGACCCCGCGCGGCGGCGCCGCCCCCCTACACCACCCGCCCCGAGGCCTGGGCCGACCACCACCCACCCCGCGCCGCTGTATCGACGCCGAATCACCCGCCTCCCCGCGACCATCGCGCTTTCCGGGACATCCGGGGGCTCGGCCGGATGGGTGTCGGGGGCATGAGTCAGGGTGGGGTGGGCGATGGGGGTGGGGGGCTTGGGCGTGAGGAGTTGTGGCGTGGGGTCGCTGTTGTTCGGTGACGTGGCGGTCGTGTCGCGGGAGATCGCGGGCGAGGCCGGGCGGACCGCGAAGGCGGAGTTGGTGGCCGGGTGTCTGCGGCGGGCGGATCCGGCGGAGGCGACCGTGGTGGTGGCCTATCTCGCGGGCGCGCTGACCCAGCGGCAGATCGGGGTCGGGCCGGCCGCGTTGCGTGACATGCCGGAGCCGGCCGCCGAGGCGTCGCTGACGCTGCTGGAGGTGGACGCCGCGTTGGAGGCGATCGGGACCACCACCGGGCCCGGGTCGCAGGCTGCCCGGCGGGCGCTGATCGAGGCCCTGTTCGCCCGGGCCACGCAGGTCGAACAGCGGTTCCTGGCCGGCCTGTTGATCGGCGAGGTGCGCCAGGGCGCGCTGGACGGGGTGATGGCGGACGCCATCGCGCGGGCGGCCGAGGTGCCGGTGGCGGCCGTGCGCCGCGCGCTGATGCTGCGTGGGGCGGCCGGCCCGGTGGCCGCCGCGGCGCTCGCCGGCGGCAAGGCCGCGCTCGCCGCGTTCACGCTGGAGGTGGGCCACGCGGTGCGCCCGATGTTGGCCGCCTCCGCGCCGGATGTGTCCGCCGCGCTGGCCAAGTTGCGGGCCAAGGACCCGGAGGCGAGCGTCGCGCTGGAATGGAAGATCGACGGCATCCGGGTGCAGATCCACCGCGACGGCGAGCACGTCGCGGTGTTCACCCGCAGCCTGGACGACATCACCGCGCGCGTTCCGGAGCTGGTCGAGGCCGCCCGCGCGCTGCCGGTGCGCACCGCCGTGCTCGACGGCGAGGCGATCGCGCTGCGCGCGGAGGGCCGGCCGCACCCGTTCCAGATCACCGCGTCCCGGACCGGCACCCACGACGCCGCGCGGTCGCGGGCCGAGACGCCGTTGACGGTGTACCTGTTCGACGTGCTGCATGTGGACGGCGCGGACCTGATCGACCGCCCGGGCGCCGAGCGCTGGGCCGCGCTCCAGGCGCTCGCGCCGAGCGGGCTGTTGGTGCCCCGGCTGGTCACCGGCGACGCCGGTTCCGCGGACGCGTTCTTCGTCGACGCGGTCGCGCGCGGGCACGAGGGGGTGGTGGTCAAGTCGTTGGACACCCCGTACACGGCGGGTCGGCGCGGCGCCGGGTGGGTCAAGGTCAAGCCGCGGCACACCCTGGACCTGGTGGTGCTGGCGGCCGAGTGGGGGCACGGGCGGCGGCGCGGGACGCTGAGCAACCTGCACCTGGGCGCGCGCGACCCGGGCGGGGACGGGTTCGTGATGCTGGGCAAGACGTTCAAGGGGCTCACCGACGAACTGCTCGCGTGGCAGACCGAGCGGTTGCGGGAACTGGCGGTCCGCCGGGACGACTGGACGGTGTGGGTGCGGCCCGAACTGGTGGTCGAGATCGCCTTCGACGGGTTGCAGCGCAGTACCCGCTATCCGGGCGGGCTGGCCCTGCGGTTCGCCCGAGTGCTGCGTTATCGCGAGGACAAGACGGCGGCGGAGGCGGACGACATGGACACGGTCCGGGCGCTGGCGTCGGAGGAGTGACGCCGATTCCCGCCGCCCGGATCACCCGGACCCGGGCGCCTCGATCCCGATGGGGCGGTAGAGGGCGCGCGCGTTGTCGTGCAGGACGGCGGGGGCCAGGTCGGCGCCGACCGCCTCGGCGATGACGTCGAGGTCGGCGTCCCGGAACGGTCTGGGCGCGCGGGTGGAGGGCAGGTCGGTGCCGGCCACGAGCGCGTGCGGGGCGACGGCGGCCACGGCCCGGAGCGTGGCGGGCACGTCCAGCTCGACCCGGCCGAACCCGGTGGCCTTGACGTGGGCCCCGCGTTCGACCAGGCGCAGCAGGTGCGGCAGGCCCTCCCGGGACAGGCCCAGGTGGTCGATGCTCACCTTCGGCAGCGCGGTGAGCACGGGTGCCAGGTCGGGCAGGTCGCGGGCGTCGAGGTACAGCTCCGCGTGCCAGCCCGCCACCTCGTGCACGCGTCGGGCGAGCCGATCGAGCCCTTCGAGGGCCGCCGAGCCGCCCCGGCGTACGTTGAACCGGATCGCGCGCACACCCGCCGCGTCCAGCTCGCGGATCGTGTGGTCCGCGACATCGGCGCGAAGCTGGGTCACGCCGACGAAGCCGGGCCCGAGCCGGCGCAGCGCGTCGAGCAGAAAGGCCCGGTCGAAGCCCTGGAACGAGCCGGACACCACGGCGCCGCCGGTGACGCCGAGCGCCGCGACGCGGGCGAGGTAGTCGGCGACGGTGAAGGTCGGCGGCAGGTAACCGTGGTTGGCGGTGAGCGGGAAACGCGGGTCGACGATGTGCAGATGCGCGTCGAACACCGGCCGCCGGGCCGCGGGGCCGCGTGCGGCGGGTCCCTCGGCCGGGAGGTGAACCGCCGGGTCGGGCGACGCGGTGGGCGAGTGGGGCACGGCGCGGCCTCCGGGTCGGATCGGGAACGCCGCATACCGTAGCGAAGGGTTCGTGGGCGCGGCGGGCATTGGCGTCGGTCGCGCGGGGCAGGCACATGCCACGGAAGGCTTCGCTACGAGGGTGGGGAGGACCGAGGACGATGGCCGAGTTGCTGCTCGGTCCCGTGCTGCGGCACGTGGATCGTACGAGTGCCACCGTGTGGCTGGAGACGGACGCGCCGTGTGTGGTGACCGTGGCGTGCGAGGACGGTGTGGCCAGTGCCGCCACCTGGAACGTGTTCGGCCACCACTACGTGCTCGTGGTCGTCGAGGGGCTCACGCCCGGGCGGTCGCGGGAGTACCGGGTCCTGCTGGACGAGCGGGTGTGCTGGCCGGACGCGCGCTCGGGTTATCCGCCGAGCGCGGTGCGTACCGCCTCGGCCCACGGTGACGAGCGGGATCTGAACGTCGTGTTCGGATCCTGTCGCTGGTCGAGTCCGCCGAGCACCGAGGCCGGTGAGGAGCGCCGGCTCGACCCGGACGCGTTGGACACGCTCGCTCGCCGACTGATGCGGGCCCCCGACGAGCCGTTGCCGGACGCGCTGTTGTTGCTCGGTGATCAGGTGTACGCGGACGAGACCTCGCGCGCGATGCAGAACCGGTTGGCGCGGCGGCGCGACCTGAACAAGGCGCCGGGTCCGCAGATCGCCGACTTCGAGGAGTACACGCTGCTGTATCGCGAGTCCTGGTCCGATCCGCAGATTCGCTGGCTGCTGTCCACCGTGCCGAGCGCGATGATCTTCGACGACCACGACGTGATCGACGACTGGAACACCTCGCACGCGTGGCGAACCGAGATGGCCGCGACCGATTGGTGGTCGGAGCGGATCGCGGGCGCGCTCGCGTCGTACTGGGTCTATCAGCACCTGGGCAATCTCGACCCGGCCGCGTTGGCGCGCGACGAGTTGTTCGCGACGGTCAAGGCCGCGGCGCCGGGCGAGGACGTGGGGCCGCTGCTGCACGAGTTCGCGCTGCGCGCGGACGCGGAGGCGGAGGGCAAGACGACCACGCGGTGGAGCTTTAGGCGCGACTTCGGCCGGACCCGGCTGCTGATGATCGACTCGCGCGCGGGCCGGGTGCTGACCGGGGACGCGCGGGCGATGATCGGTGCGGACGAGTTGGCCTGGATCACCGAGCAGGCGGACGAGGGCGGGTACGACCACCTGCTGATCGGCACGTCGCTGCCGTGGTTGTTGCCGCACGGCATCCACGACCTGGAGTCGTGGAACGAGGCGCTGTGCGCGGGCGAGCGGGGGCCTCGGGTGGCGGCCTGGAGCGAGTGGTTGCGGCGGGCGAGCGACCTGGAGCACTGGGCGGCGTTCCGCGACTCGTTCGAGGCGCTGTCCGCGTTGATCGGCCGGATCGCGCTGCACGGCCCGCGGGCGGGCGGACCGGCGCCGGCGACGGTGTGCGTGTTGTCGGGGGATGTGCACCACGTCTACGCGGCCGAGGCGCGCTGGGTCAGTCCGGGGGAGGGGCCGCGGGCCGGTGAGGATTCGGCCGACCTGGCCCGGGTCTACCAGTTGACCTGTTCGCCGGTGCACAACTCGGTGCCCCCGGCGATCCGGGTCGGGTTCCGGTTCGGGTGGGGCAGGGTGGCGACCCGGATCGGGCGCGCCCTGGCCCGGCACGCGCGGCTGACCCCGCTGCCGGTCGAGTGGACGAAGCTGGGCGGCCCGTGGTTCGGCAACCACCTGATGACGCTCACCCTGCACGGGCGCCGGGCCACGCTGTCCCTGGACCGGGCCGTGGGCGGCCGGCACGACCGGGCCGCTCGGCTGCGCCGCGTGGGCCGGGCGACGCTGCGGGAGGAATGAGACACGGGCCGCGGAGCGGCCGGCGAGTCACGGGTGGGCCGCGCCCCGGGGGAGGGGTCCGCCTCATGGAAGTTGCCGAGCGCAACTAACATCTTTTATGGTGGTGGCGAGTCGCCACGAAGAGGAGCCTCGCCATGGCCACCCGGGAAGCCTGCCGGCACCTGCTCACCGAACTCGAGGGCATCGTCGGCGTCCACCGCAGCCTCGTCAAGGCGGTCCCGATCGGCAGCCTGCCGCCCGGCTCCGCCGTCCTGTTCGCGCTCGCCCGCAGTACGCGGCCGCTGCGCGCCGGGCACGTCGCCGAACTGCTCGACCTGGACATGTCCGTGGTCAGCCGGCACATCGCACACCTGGTCGAGCACGGGTGGGTGGAGCGCCGGCCGCACCCCCACGACGGCCGCTCCTTCCTGCTCGGCCTCACTCCGGAGGGTCGCGCGGTGGTCGACCGGGCCACCGACGACCGCCTGACGGTGATCGCCGAGCGCCTCGACGACTGGTCCGACGAGGACGCCCGGACGCTGTCCGAGCTGCTCGCGCGGCTGAAGGCCGGGTTGGCGCACCGGCCGGTATCGGTGCCGGCGGTCGTGTCACACTGACCCGCATGCCGAAGTCCGCCGCAGAGGCGCGCGCCCACTTGGAGATGTTCTACGACGCGGTGGCTCGCCGGGCCACCCGTACGGAAACGATCGGCGCGCTGACCCTGTTCATTCGCGAGGGCCACGGATGGCCCTTCTACGCACGACCCACGCTCGGCAGCTCCGTCGAGCCCACCGTCGCGGACGTCCGCGCGGTGCGGGCGCGGCAGAGAGAGTTGAAAGTGCCCGAGACGTTCGAATGGGTCGACGAGACCACCCCGGCGCTGCGCGCGGCCGCGATCGAGGCCGAACTGCACGTCCACGAGCACCCGTTGATGGTGCTCGACCCGGACGAGCAACCGGCCGAACGCCCGGCCCTGCCCGACTTGGTGTCGGTGCGTCGGATCCGGGCGGACGCGACCGACCTGGCGATCGTGCACAGCGTCGCGGCGGTCGGCTTCGCGAATCCGGGCACCGCGTCCGGGACCGACGGGCCGACCGAGCGGGACACCGCCGCGCTCGGCCAGGACCCGGGCCTGCTGTCCTACCTCAACGAGCGCCTGCGCACCGGCGAGACGGTGATGTTCGCCGCGTACGGCCCGTCCGGGCCGCTGTGCGTGGGCAGTTATCAACACCTTTACGGCACGACCGAGATCGTCGGTGTGGCCACCCTCCCGGCGGCCCGACGCGGCGGCCTCGCGGCGGCGGTGACCTGGGAGCTGGCCCGGCACGCGCTCGCCGACGGGAGCGAGACGGTGTTCCTGTCGGCCGGCGACCAGGACGTGGCACGCGTCTACGACCGGCTCGGCTTCCGGTCGGTGGGGACGGCGCTGATCGCGGAGGCGCCGTGAGCGCCCCGGCACAGCCCGGACCGCCCGCGAAGCCCGTCGTGCTGCCGATCCCGCCCGGACGCAATCCCACCGCCGCCGAGCTGGCCGCCGCGCACGGCCGGACCATCCCCGACGTGATCGGACCGAACCTGCGGGTGTTGTTCTGCGGGATCAACCCTGGCCTGTGGTCCGGCGCGACCGGACGGCACTTCGCCCGCCCCGGCAACCGGTTCTGGCCCGCGCTGTACGCCTCGGGGTTCACGCCCCGCCTGCTCGCGCCCGCCGAGCAGGACGCGTTGACCGCGCTCGGCCTCGGCATCACCAACGTGGTGGCCCGTACCACCGCCCGCGCGGACGAGTTGAGCCGAAACGAGTACGTCGCAGGCGGCGCGGCGCTCACCGCCAAGGTGCGCCGGTACCGGCCGGACTGGCTCGCCGTGCTGGGTATCGGCGCGTACCGGACCGGTTTCGGCCGGCCCAAGGCGGTGGTCGGTCGGCAGGCCGAGACCATCGGCGACACCCGGATCTGGGTGCTGCCGAACCCGAGCGGCCTGAACGCGCACTGGACGGCGGCGGCACTCGGCGAGGCGTTCGCCGAACTGCGCGCGGCGGCACATATCGAAAGCACCCGACCGGAAACGGCGCAAACCGAAGCCGCCGGGACCGAAAGCACCAGGACCGAAGCCACCAGGACCGAAGCCACCGGGACCGAAACCACCTGACCCGGGGGCGCCCGGCTCGAAAGTGGTTCGAAAGCGGCCCGGATCCGGCCCGAAGACCCCCGACCGCCCCGGGCGCGGCCGGGTCGGTCCGCGCGCCTGTATCCGAGTCGATTCGTCCATCGACCGAGTGGCATCACCCGGTTGGTGGTTACTTCGCGCTCCCTCGCGCGGTTGGGTCGGCATGGAGATCCTGCGGGCCCCGTTCGGGCCGTGGCCCACCGAGACGTTCGAGACACCCGTGTACGAGGCGTTGGTCGCGGAGTGGCGCGACTCGGGCCGGGAGGTACCCCGGTCGCCGGACCGACCCCACGACCGCCCGGCACGACACGCGCGCCCGCCGGGGTCCGGCCCCCGCACCGGACGTCCCTGAGGACGTCCCCGAGGACGCCGACGAAACCACCTCCGAGGTCGCCCGCACCGGCCGCCGGAGGCACCCGCCGACTCGGCCGTGCCCCCAGCCCCGCCGACACGCCCGCGGGACGCCGTACCCGCCCGGCACGTCCCGCGGCCGACCGTACGCCCCCGCGCCTCGCCTCCGCCCCTGCGGCCGCCCCGCGAAGGCCCGTTTTCCCGACGCCCGGACACCGCGTTCGACACGCGCCCGGCGACGCGCGACGCGCACAACGCCGGCGTGTCGTGGAGCCGTTCGGCGGCCCGCGCACGGGTACCGTCATGCCGGGCGTACGCCGGGAGGAGAGGGTTCCACGCGGCCCCGGGAGGCGCCGCGACACCCGGTGTGGACGGCCGCGCCGCCGGGCGTGGGCCCGTCCCGGTCGAAATCGTGGTACGTCGGGAATCGCGACACGACACAACACCTGGGGGTGCGACGACCACCCCGCCACTACATATATGCTCTGCGACGCAGCTGGTTCGCCGTTCCGGTCAAACGGGAGGGCGACGCAAGAGGGAACCCGGTGTGAAGCCGGGACTGCCCCCGCAGCGGTAAGCGGGAACGAATGTCGTCCTGGAGCGCCGAACGCCGAGAGGGGTTCTGCGACCGACGACCACGGGGAACTCCGCGGCCCGCCGAGCACATCGTGCCCGGTGGCGCCCCGGCATGCCCGCGAGTCCGAATACCTGCCGGCTGTCCGTGCCTTCGGGCGCGGGGTCACTGTACGTACGAGCTCGCGAGGAGAGAGCACGTGACCGTTGTGGACAGCGTGGGCGCGACCCGGATGCGGATCGACGAAAGCCCCGAGGACCAACTGGCTACCCTGGTGCGCACCCAGGCGCGCGATCTGCCGGAGGTCGATCCGGATCGGGTCGTCCGCCGGGTCGTCGCGGGTCTCAACGAGGGCGCGGACAAGGGTGCGGCCGCGGACCTGGCGGTGCGTACCGCCGCCGAGTTGATCGCCGAGGAGCCCGCCTACTCGCGGCTCGCCGCGCGCCTGCTCGCCGGCCGGATCGCGGACGAGGCGCTCGACGCCGGGGTCACCTCGTTCAGCGCCGGCATCGCGCTCGGCCGGCGCGAGGGCATCATCGGCGCGGAGACCGCGGCGTTCGTCGCTGAGCACGCCGCCGACCTGGACGCCGCCGTGGACGTCGACGGCGACCGGCGGTTCGAGTACTTCGGCCTGCGCACCGTGTACGACCGCTACCTGCTGCGCCACCCGGTGTCGCGCAAGGTGGTCGAGACCCCGCAGCACTTCCTGCTGCGCGTGGCGTGCGGCCTGGCCCAGGAGCCCGGCGAGGCGATCGGCTTCTACCGGCTGATGTCCTCGCTCGCCTACCTGCCCAGCTCGCCGACGTTGTTCAACTCCGGCACCGTGCACACCCAGATGTCCTCGTGCTACCTGCTCGACTCGCCCAAGGACGAACTGGAGTCGATCTACGACATGTACGGGCGGATCGCCCGACTGTCGAAGTTCGCCGGCGGCATCGGCGTGGCCTGGTCGCGGGTGCGTTCGCGCGGCTCGCTGATCCGCGGCACCAACGGGCACTCCAACGGCATCGTGCCGTGGCTCAAGACGCTCGACTCCTCCGTGGCCGCGGTCAACCAGGGCGGTCGGCGCAAGGGCGCGGCCTGCGTGTACCTGGAGACCTGGCACCCGGACATCCTGGAGTTCCTCGAACTGCGCGAGAACACCGGTGAGGACGCGCGCCGCACGCACAACCTCAACCTGGCCAACTGGGTGCCGGACCTGTTCATGCGCCGGGTCGAGGAGGACGGCGTCTGGTCGCTGTTCGACCCGAACGAGCTGCCCGAACTGCCCGACCTGTGGGGCGCCGAGTTCGACAAGGTGTACGAAGCCGCCGAGCGGGACGGCCGGTTCGTCCGGCAGATGCCCGCGCGCGACCTCTACGCCCGGATGATGCGCACCCTCGCGCAGACCGGCAACGGCTGGATGACCTTCAAGGACGCCGCCAACCGCACCTGCAACCAGGCCGCGGAGCCCGGCAACGTGGTGCACCTTTCCAACCTGTGCACCGAGATCCTCGAGGTGACCAGCGACGGCGAGACCGCCGTGTGCAACCTCGGCTCGGTCAACCTCGGCGCGCACGTGATCGCCGGCCAGGGCATGGACTGGGACAAGCTGCGCGCGACGGTGCGCACCGCGGTGGTCTTCCTGGACCGCGTGATCGACATCAACTACTACCCGACCGACCAGGCCGCCGCGTCCAACCCGCGCTGGCGTCCGGTGGGCCTGGGCCTGATGGGCCTGCAGGACGTGTTCTTCACGCTCGGCATGCCGTTCGACTCGGTCGAGGCGCGCGAGTTGTCCACGCTGATCTCCGAGGAGATCTACCTGACCGCGCTGGAGACCTCCTCGGCGCTCGCCGAGGTGCACGGCCCGCACCCGGCCTACGCCGAGACGCACGCCGCGCGCGGCCGGCTCCAGCCGGACCTGTGGGAGGGCGTGTACCCGACCCAGACCAAGCGCTGGGACGCGCTGCGCGACCGGGTCGCCGAGCACGGCCTGCGCAACTCGCTGCTCGTGGCGATCGCGCCGACCGCGACCATCGCCTCGATCGCCGGCGCCTACGAGTGCATCGAGCCGCAGGTGTCGAACCTGTTCAAGCGCGAGACGCTGTCCGGCGAGTTCCTCCAGATCAACGCCTACCTGGTGCGCGAGCTCAAGGCCCGCGGCCTGTGGACCCCCCAGGTCCGCGACCGGATCAAGCGCGCCGAGGGATCGGTCCAGAGCATCGCCGAACTCCCGGAGGACGTGCGGGAGTTGTACCGCACCGCATGGGAGCTGCCGCAGCGTGCGCTGATCGACCTGGCGGCGGCCCGCTCGCCGTACATCGACCAGTCGCAGTCGCTGAACCTGTTCATGGCCGACCCGACCATCGGCAAGCTGTCCTCGATGTACCGCTACGCGTGGTCCACCGGCCTCAAGACCACGTACTACCTGCGCTCGCGCCCCGCGACGCGGATCCAGCAGGCGACCGTGCCGGCGCAGGCCTCGGCCGCGCCCGTCGAGGAGATCTCCGACCTGGAGGTCATCGCCTGCTCGCTGGAGAACCCCGAAGCCTGTGAGGCGTGCACGTGAGCCTGCTCGATCCCGGAATGAACCTCACGCTGCGCCCGATGCAGTACCCGGACTTCTACGAGAAGTACCGCGCGGCGATCCGCAACACCTGGACGGTCGAAGAGGTCGACCTGCACAGCGACCTCGCCGACCTGGACAAGCTCAGCCCGGCCGAACGACACCTCGTGCAGCGCCTGGTCGCGTTCTTCGCGACCGGTGACACGATCGTGGCGAACAACCTGGTGCTGAACCTGTACCGGCACATCAACTCGCCCGAGGGGCGGCTGTACCTGTCGCGGCAACTCTTCGAAGAGGCCGTCCATGTGCAGTTCTACCTGACCCTGCTGGACACCTACATGCCCGACCACGAGGAGCGCGAGCAGGCGTTCGCCGCGGTCGAGCACATCCCCTCGATCCGGCGCAAGGCGGAGTTCTGCTTCCGCTGGATCGACTCGGCGATGGGCCTGGACCGGCTCGAATCGCGGGACGACAGGCGGCAGTTCCTGCTCAACCTGATCTGCTTCGCGGCGTGCATCGAGGGCCTGTTCTTCTACGGCGCCTTCGCGTACGTGTACTTCCTGCGCTCGCGCGGTCTGCTCAACGGCCTCGCCTCGGGGACCAACTGGGTCTTCCGTGACGAGTCGGCGCACATGGACTTCGCGTTCGCCGTGGTCGAGACGGTCCGGGCCGAGGAGCCCGACCTGTTCGACGACGAACTCGCCGAGGACGTAAGGCGGATGCTCGCGGAGGCGGTCGAGGCGGAGACGGCGTTCGCGGAGGACCTGCTCCAGGGCGGCGTGTCCGGGATGACGGTCGCCGACATGCGCTCGTACCTGGAGCACGTGGCGGACCGCCGGCTGGCCCAGTTGGGCATGGCGCCGGTGTACGGCTCGGCGAACCCGTTCGGCTTCATGGAACTGCAGGACGTGCAGGAACTCTCGAACTTCTTCGAGCGGCGGGTCTCGGCCTACCAGGTCGCGGTCACCGGCTCGGTGTCGTTCGACGAGGACTTCTGAGGACGAGGACTTCCGAGTCCGGGCGCCCTCGCGCGATCGCAACCGCACCGCCCTGTCGTCCCGGTCCCGGGACGGCGGGGCGGTTTCGCGTTGTCGGGGCCGGAGCGGCTCCGGGGCGGTGTGGTGGGGGTCGGCGGTCAGGACCGCTCGGCCGCGCGCCGGCGCAGCGCCGTGGCGGTGGCCTCGTCGGCCGGCAGGAACGCCTCCAGGTGCAGTTCGGCCAGCGTGATGTCGGTGGCCGTGGCGAAGGACGTCAACGTGGTCAGCAGCCGCAACTCGCCCGGGCCGTCCGGGTCGCGCAGCCGCAGCGGGACCGCGAAGCCCAGGTGGTCGGGGCCGAGTCGGGCGTCCGGGACGTAGCCGCGCAGTTCCTCGATGAACGCGTCGAGCAGCGGGTCCGGGCTGCGCAGCGCCTGTGCGCGCATGTTCTCCAGGACGTGATGCCCCCAGGCGTCGAGGTTCGCCACGCGTGGCGCCATGCCCTCGGGATGCAGCATCAGGCGCAGCATGTTCATCGGCTCCCGGAGCAACTCCGGCGCCGCCCCCTCGGTCAGCACGTCGATCGCCGTGTTGGCGGCGACGATCTGCCCGTACGGGCGCAGCACCATCGCCGGATAGGGCAGGTGGCCGTCCAGCACCGCGCGCAGCGCCTCGCGTACCGGGCGCAACATCGGCGCGTCCAGGTCCGATTCGGGGAAGACCGGCGCGTACCCGGCGGTGTGCAGCAGCGCGTTGCGCTCGCGCAGGGACAGGCCGAGCGATTCGGCGAGGCGGATGATCATGGTGCGGCCGGGACGGGATCGGCCGCTCTCGATGAAGCTGACGTGGCGCTGGGTGGTGTCCGCGCGCGCGGCGAGTTCCAGTTGGCTCAGCCGCCGGGTGGTACGCCAGCGCCGCAGCTCGGCGGGGAAGTCCGGACCGTGGGTCATCGTGCTCATGAGGGCAGTTCCAGGCACTCGGAGGTATCGGGGGCAATTCCCCGGCGGGAATTGCCGGGCTCGGGGGCCTGTCGCAGGATCCTTCCACAGCCCGCCGAACGGGGCGGTTCGTGATCCGTCGAGAAAGGCACAACGCGATGAAGAGCTACCACCTGGCACCCGGCGCCGGTATCGACGGCGTCACCGTCCGTGCGCACGACGAGCCGGAGCCCGGGCCCGGGCAGGTGCTGGTCCGGGTGCGGGCGACCTCGCTGAGCTTGCGCGAACTGCTGGTCCTGGCCGGCGACTATCCGCTGCCGGTGTCGCCCGACGTCGTTCCCGGGTGCGCCGGGGTGGGTGAGGTGGTCGCGATCGGGGCGGGCGTCACCCGGGCCCGGGTCGGCGACCGGGTGGCGGCGACCGTGTTCCCGGACTGGATCGACGGGCCGTTCGCGCCGGCCTACGCGGCGCAGCTCGGCAGTTCGCGCGACGGCATGCTCACCGAGTTCGCGCTGGTCGGCGAGCAGGCGCTGGTGCACATCCCCGCGCACCTGTCCTTCGCGGAGGCCGCCACCCTCCCGCTCACCGCGGTGACGGCGTGGAACGCGCTGACCGGAGGGCGACCGCCGCTGCCGGGCGAGAGCGTGCTGACGCTCGGCACGGGAGCCGTGTCCCTGTTCGCGGTACAACTCGCCAAGGCGTCGGGTGCGCGGGTGATCGCCACCACGTCGAGCCCGGACAAGGCGGAACGACTGCGCGAGCTGGGTGCGGACGAGGTGGTCGACTACCGCGAACACCCCCGCTGGGGCGAGGAGGTGCGGCGGGTGACCGGCGGGCGCGGGGTCGACCGGGTGGTGGACGTCGCGGGGAACCTGACCCAGTCCCTGGCCGCGACCGCGCTCGGCGGCGAGATCGCCTTCGTCGGCCACTGGTTGGGGTCGGACGCGCCCGACGCGTCGCCGTCGCCGGCCGCGCTGTTCAACGCGGGCGCGGTGCTGCGTCCGCTCGCGGTGGGCAGTCGGGCACAGTTCGAGGCGCTGCACCGGGCGGTGGACATGTGGCGGCTGCGGCCGTGCGTGCACCGGGAGTTCGGCTTCGACGAGGTTCCGGAGGCGTTGCGCTACTACCGCAAGGGTGGGTTCGTGGGGAACGTCGTGATCGACCACGGGTGATGGACTGGTCTCCGCCGCGCCGAAATCCGCCTGTGGGAGCGCCTGTTGCGAGTGGGCCGACACGCGGGCGGGTTTCGGGCGAGGCGGGAGGGGACCGGACGGGGGCCCGGGCGCCACGGAGTTCGCGGTGCGGCCCG
The DNA here is from genome assembly GCF_053594475.1 of Embleya sp. NPDC001921. Classification (NCBI taxonomy): domain Bacteria; kingdom Bacillati; phylum Actinomycetota; class Actinomycetes; order Kitasatosporales; family Streptomycetaceae; genus Embleya; species Embleya sp. NPDC001921. The sequence goes on along the minus strand of NZ_JBSFEO010000002.1, from coordinate 104,210 downwards.
GGGCGGGGCACCGGTGCCGGTGTGGCCGGCCCGGTGGGTGCGCGCTTCGAATTCGCGGGTGAGCGCGGTGCGTTCGCCCCGGGGCGAAAGGGTCAGCCGGTGCCGGTGGGCGGGTTGCCCGTGCCGCCGCTGCCGCCACGACCGCCGCGGCGACGGGCGAGTCGGTCTCGCACGAGCCGGCGGCCCTGCTCGACCTGGCGCGGATTGCGCCGGATGTATCCCTGGATCTTCTTGATGGTGTTCGACAGCGAACTCATGCCGTGGTCCCTCCCTGAAGCCCGGACACCCGGGCCTCGGCGTCCCCGAGGGCGCCGATAACTGGTGTTTGCCCGAGTTCGGCCCGGGATACGCGGTGATCGACCGCGCAATCACCGGGATTCGGCGGTGAATCGGCCCGACGGCGCCTTCGCGGCCCGGCCCGGTAGCCTGCCGGTATGCCGCATGTGATCTCCGTCAACCTGGCCCACCCCCGACCCAACCCGACGAAGTCCGACGTCACCACGACGGGGATCGACAAGCGACCGGTCGACCATCCGGTCGCCGTACGCGCGCCCGGCCCCAAGGATTCGGGACTGGGCAGCGGACTGGTCGGCGACGGGGTGTACGACCGACGGCACCACGGCGGCGACGATCAGGCCGTCTACGCGTACGCGCGGGAGAACCTGGACATGTGGGCCCGCGAGTTCGGCCGCGAACTGGGCAACGGCAGCTTCGGGGAGAACCTCACCACGTCCGGCCTGGACCTGGAGGCCGCGCTGATCGGTGAGCGCTGGCGCGTGGGCGAGGCGGGTCCACTGTTGGAGGTCTCCGTCCCGCGCATCCCGTGCGCGACATTCGCGCACTGGCTGGACGAGCGGCGATGGGTGCGGCGCTTCACCGAACGGGCGCTCCCGGGCACCTACCTGCGCGTGATCGAACCGGGCGAGGTGGCCTCGGGTGCCCCGATCACGATCGTGTCCCGTCCGTCCCACGACGTCACCACAGGCATCTGCTTCCGAGCCCTGACCCTCGAGCCCGACCTGCTGCCCCGACTCCTCGACATAGCGGAACTCCCGCACGACATCCGCGACATGGCCCACAAACGCATCACCACCACCCCCTCCCCGACCGCCCCGCAACCCGAGTAGCCCCACCTCACCCGAGCACCCCCACCCGAGCACCCCAAGCCGGAGACCGCACACCCGGCTCCGCCTCCTCCGAATGCGATCGAGCACTCGAACGAGTGAACCCCTGAGGAACACCGGCGCTTGAACGGCGAACCCGGTTTCCTGAGGACGACCGCCGGTCATGCCCGGCGTTCCTTGATCGTCGTTCCACAATAGGAGTGCTTCGACCCGCTTGGAGGTGTGTGCGATGACCGCCGTATACGAGCCGCCCGGCTGCCCGCCCGAAACGGTGGCGGTTGATGTGGCGGACGGTCTCCATGTGCCCGACGGCTGGCGCGTCGAGGTCGTCGAGGGGGTTATCGCGGTGTCCCCGATGCCGGACTGGGAGCATCACAAGATCATCCGGGCGATCGTCACGACCTGGGGAGCCGCCGGTATCGACGCGTCACACGGCGATGTCGGATTCTGCCTTCGGCCGGGCCACTGTCGCGGGAGCGACGGTTCCCACGTCATTCCCGACGTCTTCGTCGCGCGGCGGGCGCCGAACGAGGCCGAGATCGGCGCCGCGGGGCACCACGCGAACTGGATGTCGGCGTCCATGTTGGCCCTGGTCGGTGAGGTGACCAGCTCCGACCCCTACAACGATCGTGGGCCGAAGGCCCGAGCGTACGCTCGGGCCGATATTCCCGTTTATCTGCTCATCGATCGCGACTTCGGCAAGGCCGTGGTGCATACGCTGCCGGGGCTTGATCGCGAAGGTCATCCCGTCTATCGGGCCCGTGCGGAATTCGACCTGGCGGAACGGATCGTGTTGCCGCCTCCGTACCCGGAGCTGGAGTTGGGGGCTATTCGGTGACGAAGGTGGGGGGTGTGCGGTGGTGCCAGGGGAGGGCTTGTTCGAGGAGGGTGGCGAGGCGGAAGAGGGTGTCCTCGCGGCCGTAGGGGGCCACCAGTTGCACGCCGATCGGTAGGCCCGAGGTGCTCTGGGCCGTCGGTGGCGTGCGCGATCGGTACCGCGCCGGCCGCGACCAGGGCCGCCGGGCCACCGCTGGAGCCGCCGACTCCACGGTCGAGGTCCCAGGGGTTGCGGGTGACGCCGTACTTGGCGGACTCCGTCGCGAAGCTGATCGCCATCTCGGGCGCGGTGGTCAGGCCCAGGGTGACCAGGCCGGCGGCCCGGAACCGGGTCATCAGGTCGCTGTCGTGCGCCGGGACGACGCCCGGTACGGCGCGGCTGCCCAGGAAGAACGGGACGCCCGCCGCGACCGGCCCGGTGTCCTTGATCAGGAACGGCACGCCGGCGAACGCGGCGTCGGGGTCGGGCGAGCGCTCGAGCGCGGGCTCGAAGGCGGGCAGCGCGAGGCCGTGCACGGCGGCGTCGGCGACCCCGAGCGCCTGCCGGGCGGCCCCTTCCACCTCGGCCGAGGTGACCTCGCCGGCGCGGATCAGGTCGCGCAGACCGATCGCGTCGTACTTCGCGTACTCGCCGAGCCGCATGCCGCTCCTCGTCTCGCTGTGTGTCAGGCGGTCGCCGGGTGGCTCCGGTCGGTGGCCAGCTTGATCGCGAGCCCGCCCAGCACCGTGCCCATCACGTAGCGCTGGACGCGCAGCCAGGACGGCCGCCGGGCCAGGAAGACCGCGATGGATCCGGCGGCGAGGACCAGGATCGAGTTCACCGTCAGGCTGATCACGATCTGGATGCTGCCCAGCGCGAAGCCCTGGAGCAGCACGTGCCCGGCGTTCGGGTCGACGAACTGCGGGATCAGCGACAGGTACATGATCGCGGCCTTGGGGTTCAGCAGGTTCGTCAGCAGGCCCATGGTGAACAGCCGCCGATTCGAGTCCGGCGCGAGCTCCTGCGGGCTGAACGCCGAGACGCCACCGGGTCGCAGCGCCTGCCAGGCGAGCCAGCCGAGATAGGCGGCGCCGGCGATCTTGACCGCCACGTACAGCTCGGGCACGACGATGAACACGGCGGAGAGGCCGAGATTGGCCATCGACATGTAGATCAGGAAGCCGAGCCCGACACCGAGCAGCGACACCAGGCCGGCCCGACGCCCCTGGGTGATGCTGCGCGAGGTCACGTACATCATGTTCGGGCCGGGCGTCAGCACCATCCCGAGCGCGACGGCGCTCACTCCGAGTATCGCGCTGGTCTCGATCACGCTTGCCCCCGCTGGTGGTACGGGCGGTCGCCGCGGTCGTCGCCGCCGCCCTGGGTCGATCGCTGGTCGCGCAATTGTGTCCGGTCCGCGGTTTTCCGGGCAACCGGGTTGTCCGCGACCACCGGCCGGCGGGTGACGGGGGAAGGGGCAGGGGCAGGGCGGGGGTGACGGGTGTCAGTCCCGGGCCAGTCCGAGCCGGCGCCGCCAGGCGGTGGACAGGCGGGGGCGCAGGAGTACGACGCCCTGCTGCGTGGCGACGGCCATGTCGAAGTCGGCCAGGACGGCGGCGTCGTTGAGCAGGGCGGGGAGTGGGGTACGCCAGATCAGCTCGCCGGAGGGGAGGTGGCACAGGGCGATCCCGTGCTCGTCGTTGACCAGGACGGCGGCTTCACCGTTGGGCGAGTTGCCGGCCCAGAGGAGGCGCTTGGCGGGGACGGCGAGTCGGCCGGGGCGGGTCGGGGACGCGGAATGCCACGTGTGTACCGCCATGGGAACCACGGGGTCATGATGTGGAAACGCGGCGACCATCCAGACCAACAGTGGATCGTTCGACGGGAGCCGCGCCCAGCGCAGGTGGTGCGGGCCGACGAACGCGTCGATCGGAAGCCTGATCCTTCGGGGGTTCGTCACCGGCGGTGTGCCGACGACGTGCACGCGATTCCCGGTCAGATCGACGACGCCGCAACTCCCGTCGTAGCCCGCACAGGCGATGTAGCGCACACCGTGTCGGGTGTGGAACGGCACCATGTGTTCCACCCGCAGCGGCATTTCGAGCAGACCGCTGCCGAAATTCGCACCACTTGTCGCATCCCGGAGATGAAGCCGAGTGGTGAAGGACGGTTCCGCGTCGGGCAGATTCTCGGGACCTTCGGCGAGGATCAGCAAGGGCTGCCCCGTCGACGTGGCCAGGGCGGTCGAACCGATGGTGCGCGAAAGGCTGTCGGTGGTCGCGGCGAGCCTCCAATCGGTTCCCGGGTTGCGGGTGGGCGACACGAAGTCGACCACACCCGCGACGACATCGACGGATACCAGACGTGGGTGGGGATGCGCGTCCGAGGGAGGAATCATGTGCCGCCGCGCGAGGTTGGGCTTGCGCCGGGCGAAATCGAGTCGAGTCGTGCGCACCTCGTGGTCGGGGCTCACGCGGTGCCAGGCGACCGCAGTGGACCAGGCCGAATCCGGCAGGCTCTCGAAGACGCCGAGCATGCCCTCGTCGTCCTCGTACCAGTGGTCGGCGACGACATCGCACGGAAACAGGTCGATGGTCCGGGAGATGTCCGCGTCTTCCGAGAGGTTGCCGTCGACCATGCGAACACCCCGTCGGGAAACCTCCCAAATCTCCTTCGACGGTGCCCGCCGGCCGATGAGCGCCCGGCTCTCGGCCGTGACATACGCCGGCTCGGCGACGTCGACGACATCCCCGGGACCGGTCGTGGCACCGCTCGCCGGCGGTTGCCAGTTCCACAGCCGAACCGTTCCGTCATTGCCGACCGCGAGGATGTTCAGACCGCGGGTGGGAGCAGACGAGAGCACCCGAAGCGCGCATACGGCGCTCTCGTGACCGTAGAGCGGCTCTCCGATCGAGGTGCCGTCGGCGGCATCGACGACGTGCACGGCGCCCTTCCAGCCCGCCTGTACGACGTACGCCCGATCCGAACCCCGCGAGGCCGCGATCGAGACGTGCTTCGGACGCAGGCGGGTGGTCCGCACGGGGAGGCCGGACATCGGCAGTGTGCACATCCTCCTGAAGTCCCCCACGATGTAAGCGGGTTCGCCGTCGGTGCGGACGAATCCACCCCATGCCTGGTCGACGGGATGGGGGAGCGGGAACGCGACGGACGATCCCCGCCCGATATCGGCCAGTGTCACGCGCGTCACGGCCGGACCCGACTTCTCCAGGACGGCGATGAAGGTGTCGCCCTTCGGGTTCCTGGTGATGGCGACCGTGAATTCGGTGCCGAGGTCATCGAGGAGGACTTCCGGAGGGCGCGGCGGATTTGCCTCGATGTCGTGCAGGGTGACCGAGTTCTCGAATTCATCGGACAGCAGCAACGAGGCGCCGCGTCCCGGCCTGTGGATCAGCCCGCCTGTCGGTGTCGGCTCCGCGTTGGACCAGACGGAATCCACGCGATGGAGCAGGCGGCCGGTGGACGCCTCCAGAACGTCGACTCGACCCTGTCCGGCACAGACCACAACCGACGTCCCGTCGGCCAGCACGCCTGTGTCGAGAATGCGCCGGTACGCGGTGTCGGGGACGCGCAGCACCGGTACCGCGTCGTGGACGTCCCAGATCCGCAGGCATCCCGGGACATCGAGCGTGGCGGCCACGGGCCGGTCGTTCGCGTCCACGAACGCCGCGGCACTGGTCAGCGGGTCCGGGTGCGGCAGTGTCTTGGTCGCCGATGGCTCGTCCGGGACCCAGACATGCACGCACGTCCCGTCGGGCGGGAGCGCCAGGATCATGGACCGACCCGCCGGCTTCAGTTCCTCGATCCACCAGTTCGGGGAGATCGCGCGGACCGAGAATCCTCCCGCGCCGTGGTGCCCGATGATCCGATGCGGCGTCACCAACCGGGGCTCCGTCCACACCCGCTCCGTCGACGCGGACAACTCCAGCGCCCGCGCCGCGAATTCGTGCTCGCCGTTCGCCCGGGCCACGAAGGCGAGGTGGGCGGCCCGGTCCACACTCCGATCCCGCAGCACCTCCGCGCAGCGTTCGACGACCAGCGGCAACATCGAGTCGCCGCGGGCGCGTCGGACCGCCCGCAGCAGGTCGACCGCACCCGCGGCCAGCACGAACGCCGGGTCCGTGATCAGCTCGCCCACGGTGCCGGCCGCCGCGCTGTGCGTGGCCAGGTGGTACCGGATATAGGCGTGCGCCCTCGCCCAGTCCGGACGGTCGTCCGCGCCGGCCGGCACCAGGCTCCACAGCGCCGCGGCGAAGCACGCCTGGACGTCCGTCAGGTCCCGCGAGGCCAGCACCCGCTTCCGGAGGTGATCGGCCAACTCCTGGTGATAGAGCCGGAAGTACCGTCGCTCGCCGACCGCCACGGTGGTGAGGTACGAGCCCTCCTCGTCCACCAGGTCGTCGATGTCCCGCTCGACCACCGACTCGCCCGACAACCGTGACGCGACCGCCGCCCACACCCCTTCCCGGGGCAGCCCGTGTCCCTCCGCGAAGGCCAACGCCGTGAGCAGGATCAGCGCCGTCGACCGGCGCTCCCGCGGCAGCCGGTGCAGGTAGGCCCGGAACGCGCCGCCCACATCCGAGGGCAACGCGTCGGCCCACCCCGGCACCCTCACATCCACCGGATCGTCCCGCAGCAGCGCGCTCGCCGTCATCCGCGCCACCAGGAAGCAGCGCCCGGCTCGCCGCGCCACCGCCCGCGCGATGGTGGCCGCCGTGGCCGAATCGCCCTCGGCGTACGGCGATCGCCCATCGGTCAGGATGCGCTCGACGTACTCGGCGACGCTCGTGTCGTCCGCGTACTCCGCCGTGTCCAGATCCACCATCGGTGCGCGCTCGCACCAATCGCGCAGGTGTTCGCGCCGCGAGCCCACCACCAGGCGCACGCACGGCACGTCACCGAGCGGACGCAACAACTCCCACGCGATCCGCCGTGCCTCGTTGGGGTCGTGGCCCGGCCCGGCCTCGTCCAGCGAATCCAGCACCACACAAAACGGCGCCACGCGCGCGGCCAGGGCCGTCAGCAGCGCGTCCACGTTCGACACGCGCACATCCGCGGCCGCCGCCAGGCGGGTGACCAGCGCGTCGATCGTCTGATGGCGCGCGTTGATCGACACGTCGACCCGGTGTGCGCCGCCCGCGATGCCGCCCTCCAGCACGATGCGGCCGAGCACCGCCGACTTGCCCGAACCCGGCGCACCGGTGACGGCCAGCGGACCGCGACCGCCCGGGCCGCCCAGCCGGGCCCGGACGACATCGAGCGCGCGGGTGCGGCCGGTGAAGTACGAGCCGGGGTCGTGGACGTGCTCGACGCCGCGTCCGCGCGGCTCGAAGTGCGCGGCCACGTCCGTGGATTCGCCGTCCACGAGACCGTCCGGACCGATCTCCGCCGACGGGTCGAAGGCCGGGTTGGGAAAGAACGGGGGTTGGATCGACTGATCGGTGACCGAACACACCGCGAGCTGCCGGTATCCCGCCGCGACGAAGGCCCGGTTGACCCGGTCGGCGAGCAGCGCGGGGGACAGGTGGCGCTGTGACGCGCCGTCACCCGCCGCGTGCGCGCGCCCGAGTTCCGTCGCGAAGTGGCCCATGTCGCCCGCGAGATCGCGCGACCGGGCCGAGGCCAGCACCCAGGTACCGGAGCCGGGGGCGTCGGTCCGGGCCCGAGCCGCGACGAAAGCCGCCGTCACGGCGGCGAGTTCGGGCGAGCCCGCACCGGCGTAGCACGCGTCGACGATGAACAGCACATTGCGTGCGGGAGAGGCGGCCAGTACCGACGCCAGGTTCTCCAACGACAACCACGTGCGCGGGCGCGCCGCCTTGGAGCCCGCGCACGCCAGGCGGTACGGCCCGGCATCCGGCCGGTCGCCGTGGCCCGCGTAGTACACGACCACGATGTCGCTCGCGGTCAACGTGTCCCCCGCGCACCAGTCCGCGAGCGCGTCCTCGAAGTCGCCGGCGTCCGGGTCGAGCGACACGCCGGTCAGCACCCGCTCGTAGCCCATCCCCGCGAACAGGTCCGCGATCCGGGCGACATCCGGGTGCGCGCCGGGCAGGGGTTCGTGTTCCGCGTAGGTGCCCGTGCCGGCGGCGATCAGATAGCGGCGCGGTTCGCTCACCCGTACGGACCGCCCTGCGCGGCGGGCTCCCGCAGCCCGGCCACGATCGCCCGCCCCGTCTCCACCGCGGTCAGATACCTCGTCGCGTCGTGCATGTGACTGCCGTTGTGCACCAGTTCGTCGGTCAGTCGATCGCCGAAGAACGGCCGCAACTCGCTGACCACGGCGACCACATCGGCCGAATCGGCGACGTTGGTCCAGGTTCGCAGACCCTGCGGCCACCACCCCATGCCCTCGATCGGCTCGGGCCGCAGGCGGGCGTGCACCAGGGCCCGCATGCCCAGCGGCGAGCCCAGGGTGACCAGCGTGTCCACGCGGTGGGAGGTGTTGCACAGCGTCTCGTACGCCACCACCGACCCGAGCGAATGGGCCACCAGCACCCGCGTCCTGGGCGTGATCCGCGCCGCCACCCGGGCCCGCACCCGGGTGCGGACGTCGTCGTCGGTGAGGTAGCGCGCCAACTGCTTCAGGTCGCCGATCAGCGCGCGATCGAGCACGCCGGTCAGGAACCGGGCGCCGGTCAACGCGTCCAGGGCCGCCCGTACGGTCTTCAGACGCAACGACTGCGACGCCAGTCGGCCGACCGCCCCGCGCGAGCCGGCCTCGTCCGGACCCGGCACGCTCGGATCGACGCGCGCGGCCTGCGCCCACCACTCCATCAGCAGGTCGAACTCCACGCCCTCTTCCACATCGGCCGCGTCGAACGGTTCGTCCCCCGCGGACCGGGCACCCGCCGGCCGGAACAGGTCGCCGTAGAACGCGACCCCGACCTCCTCCGCCTCCGGTACCGGCCCCCCGGCCAGCCTTGCCCCGCCCCGCAGTTCGGGGACGACGTCGCGGGCGAGCGAGTCCTCGCTCAGAAACTGCCTGCCGACGCCATGCACGAATACGACCTTGGTCACGGACCCTCCCCGGTGTCTTCGCAAACCCTAGCCGGCGGGCGGCGGCCCGGGCGCCCGAACGAGCGGCCTACGCTGTGCGCATGACCCGAGACACCCTCGCCGTCGCCGAGTCGGGATTCGTCTACGTGCGCGACGACCGACCCGGGCCGATGGCCGGCGCCGCGGTCGGCGATCGGATCGTCAAGGCGGACCTGACGCCGCCGTGGATCGTGGTCGATCGGGCGTTGGCGACCGTGATCGTCTCCGACTGGCCGGGACGCCTGTACCGGGTCGCGGTGGTCCCGCCGGTGAGCGAGGCCGAGCGGGCGGCCATGGCCGAGGCCGCCGAGGGGGTGCGGGCGCCCGCTCCGTACACCCGCGCGTTCGCGGTGGACGTGCTCGCCGAGGTGCCGCCGGCCGCGTTGTTCGGGCCGCACGGCGACGCCGTGGTGGACATCCTGGACGCCGCCCGGGCGCTCACCCCGGACACCGCCGCGCGGCTCGCGGTGGCGCTCGAACCGCGGGCCGGGGCGTACTTCGGCGCGGCCTGGGACCGTTGGCTCGCCGGCGAACCGAACGCCGCCCCCTACCGTGACCGCGACCACGCGTACACGCTCTCGGTCCCCGGCGCGAGTGCGCTCGGGTCGCCGATCGGCAGAGGTTTCCTGGTCGTCTCCGGCGCGGTACGCGCCGCCGCGCGCGAACGCGGCGGCCCGGCGGCCTTCGAGACCGAGTACGACGAGGACGACGAACAGGGCGACGAGGTGTTGACCACACCGTGGAGGCGGGCGACGCACGCCCTGCTGCACGCCGCGATGGCCCTCGGCGCGCCACACCTGACGACCGAGCCGGACCGGGCGATCCTGACCGCCCCGTGGCGGGCGATCGCGAACGCGAACGTCGGCCCCGGGCGCGGCCCGGCACACTGAGCGGGCCCCGCGCCGCACCCACCCCGCCGCACCGCTAGGTCAAGCGCATCGCCCCCCGAACCGCCATGCCAAGCGCGCCGCCCCGCCCCAAGGCGCTACGCCGAGCGCGCCGCGACCGCCGAGACGAACGCGTCCGGGTCCGCGGCCGGACCCGGAGCCGGACCCGGGTTCAGGTGGGTTTCCTCGGCCCCCACGCGCCCAGGACCGTGGCCCGCTTCCGCGTCGCCACGTCCAAGCTCTCCTCCAGCACGAAGTGGCGCGGCTCGCCCACCACATCAGGCCCCGCCACGAGCGCGAAATGTGCCTCCGGCGGGAACAGCGCGGGCGGCATGCGAACCAACAGCCCGGAACCGGCGCCCAACGGGACGTGGCTCATCGCGAGGCCCTCGGCGGACAACCGCTGCTCCTCGGGCAGTCGGCTGCCCACGCCGACCCACAGGTTCGTCGTACGCGCGGTCAACTCGTCGAGGGGTGCGGCGAGCAGCCCGGCCGCGTTGCGCGGGGCGATCGAGCGGAAGACCACGTGGGCGAATCGGTAGTGGTGTCGACGGGTGCTCATGGGCGACCTTCCGGACGGCTCGCCGGGGTTGCGGGTGCCGGCCCCGGAGGCGAGAAAAAACCCGTGGCAGGCCGGGCGTTCATCCGTCATCCTGTTCCGCGATGGGGATGATGGACAGCATGGCCGCCAAGGTGGCGCACGGCGCCACCGTCGAGTTTCGCCCGCGCGGGGCCTCCATGGTCCCGCTTATCCGCAGTCGCCAACTCGTGACCGTCGCGCCGGTCGACCCGGCCCGCCTCGAAATCGGGGACATCGTGCTGACCCGGGTCGCCGGGAAGATGTACCTGCACCTGGTCTCCGCGCTGGACCGCGCCCGCGCGCGCGTGCAGATCAGCAACAACCGGGGTCGCGCCAACGGCTGGACCTCGCACGCCCGGGTGTACGGGATCTGCGTGGCGGTGGACGGCGTACCGCGACCGGGCGCGTCCCGGAAGGTACGCGCACCGGTGTCCACGGAGTAGCGCGAGCCGGGTCCGCTCTCCGGCCCGCGCGTCGGCGTCGCGGTGGTTCAGTGCAGCGAGGGGACCACGTCCCAGCAGCCGATCGTGTGCCACGACCCGGGCCCGGAGCCGATCTCCATGACCAGGTACATCACCTCGCCCAGCACCGGATCGACGATGCCGTCCTCGGGCAGGCCCAGGACGCGTTCCAGCCGCCGGGTGTCGGCGGTCGTCTCGGGGCCGTAGACGCGGTCGGGGTAGTGCGTGCTGAAGCCGGTCGAGTAGTAGATCGCCTGGACGCACTGGACGCCGAACCCGGGTGCGGTGTCGGGACCGATGTCCGGCACGCCCGGGGCGGCACCGGCGGGCACGACGGCGGGTCCGGCGAGGGCCAGGGACAGGGCCAGGGCCGCGCCGGCGAGCGCGCGGATCAGCGGTCGGCGGGTGGGGTTCCTCGGCATGGCGTTCTCCGCTCCGGCCGACCGCGCGGCGGGGCGGGGCCGGCCCAGGGTGGGGGAGAGGTGCTCGACCGCAGCAGTGTCCGCTCACCGGGGCGGTTGCGGAAGGCGCATCCCGGTATCGAACCGAATCGGCACGAGTCCATGCCGGTCGGGACGGGTCGTGCGGGGCGAGCACTCGGTGGTCGGGTACGGTCACCGGCCCGATGGACGTGCCCGATCGCCGCTCGGTGGTCGCGTACGGGCGCCCGGGCCGATCCCCGTACGGGTTCGGTGCGGCTGCGGAGTCCGGCTCGTGGTGGAAGTCCTGAGGAGGAACCACTCCCGCCACGAGCCGGGCGGCCGGTTCGGCCACCGGGGTGGTCGACCGTGCCCGGGGAACCGAGCGGCCCGTGCGCCGTCGGCCCCCCGTCCTGGACACGCGGGTGCCGCCCGTCCGGTTGCCGGCGATCCGCGACCCCCCGGTGAGGTTGGTCCGGCGCGCTTTCAGGTAGAGATTCAGCCATGAAGAAGCTGATCAATGCCGCCCGCGACGTCGTCCCCGAGATGCTCGAAGGGTTGGCGCTGGCCAATCCCGACATCGCCTTGCTGGCCGGAGAGAACGTCGCGCTGCGCGCGGACGCCCGGGCCCACGCGGAGAGCGGTCGGGTGGCGGTGATCTCCGGCGGAGGCGCCGGCCACGAACCCGCGCACGCGGGGTACGTCGGGCCCGGGATGCTCACCGCGGCCGTGTCGGGCGACGTGTTCACGTCGCCGTCCACCGACACGATCCTGGCCGCGATCCGCACCGTCGCCGGATCGGCGGGCGTGTTGCTCGTGGTCAAGTCGTACACCGGGGACCGGCTCAACTTCGGGCTCGCCGCCGAGTTGGCGCGAGCCGAGGGGATCGCGGTGGAGCTGGTCGTGGTCGCCGACGACGTGGCGCTCGCGACCGGCGACGACACCGCGGGCCGGCGCGGGATCGCCGGGACGGTGTTCGTGCACAAGATCGCGGGAGCGGCGGCGGAGGCCGGTGCGAGCCTGGCCGAGGTCAAGGCCGAGGCCGAGGCGGCGGCGCGCGCGGTCGGCACGATGGGCGTCGCGCTGACCCCGTGCACGGTGCCGGCGGCCGGTCGGCCCGGATTCGAGCTCGGCGAGGACGAGGTCGAGCTGGGCCTGGGCATCCACGGCGAGGCGGGCGTACGGCGGGACAAGATCGCGCCCGCCGACGAGTTCGTCACCGAACTGCTCGACCGGATCGTCGCGGAAACCGCACTGGCGGCCGGCGACCGGGTCGCGTTGCTGGTCAACAACCTCGGCGGCACCCCCACGATGGAGTTGGACATCGTGCTGCGCGGCGCGGTACGCGACCTGGCGGGTCGGGGCCTGGTGCTCGAACGGGCCTGGCGCGGCTCGTTCCTGACCGCGCTGGAGATGGCCGGCATGTCGTTGTCCCTGCTCCGGGTCGACGACGCCCGGCTCGCCCGCCTGGACGCGGCCACCTCGGCGCCCGCGTGGCCCACCCCGGTGGTCGGCCGGGTGGGCGAGGTCACCGTGTTGCCTGCCGCACCCGCACCCGGCGGCGCCGACGCGGGCACCGCGCTGACCGAACCCACGCAGTTGACCCGCGCGATCGAGGCGGTGTGCGCGGCGCTGATCGAGGCCGAACCGCACCTGACCGAGCTGGACCGGATCGTCGGCGACGGCGACCTGGGCATCAGCCTCTCGCGCGGCGCCGAAGCGATCGGGCGCGAGTTGCCCGGTTACGGCGGCGGCACGCCGGCCGCCGTGCTGCGCGGCCTCGCGGACACCGTGCGCCGGGCGCTCGGCGGCACGTCCGGGCCGCTGTACTCGGTGTTGTTGCTGCGCGCGGCCGGCGTCGTGGAGCAGGACGCGGGAACGCGCGGTTGGCGCGAGGCACTGGCCGCCGGCGCGCGGGCGATCGGCGAACTGGGCGGCGCCCGGGTCGGCGACCGCACCATGCTGGACGCGCTGGTACCGGCCGGCGAGGCACTGGTCGGCGGCGCGAGCCTGGTCGAGGCGATCGACGCGGCCGCGGCCGGCACCGAGGAGACCGCGACGCACAGCGCCCGTCGAGGCCGCAGCAGCTACCTCGGCGACCGCGCGATCGGCACCATAGATCCGGGCGCCGAGGCGGTGGTGATCTGGCTCCGCGCGATCGCAGATTCGCTGGACGCGGAGGACTAGGCGCGGTCCGGATCGGGGCGGATCGGATGAACGCAGGGCCGATGCGGATCCGGCCGGGCCGGGAAGCCTCCCGACCCGGCCGGACCCCCGGGCGGACTCACGCCGGGATTCCGGCCGGTCACCCGGTGGCGACCCTCGCGCCGCACCCGTCGTGGCGGCCGGCGAGCACGGCAGCGCGTGACCGGCGGGTTCGGCGGCGCGTGCGAGCGGTGGGTGCGACCGGTGGGTGCGACCGGGACGCCGATGATCGTGCCCGAACTCCGCCGCGTCGTGGGCCCGTACCCGATCAGTGCGCGATCGCCCCCGCCGCGAGTTCGCCCAGTGCGTCGTAGGCGGTCTGGAGGAACGGCGCCCTCGGTCCCGCCGCCGTGTTCACCAGCGCCGCCAGCGCGACCCCGGCCTGCGGGCTGAAGCCGACGAACGCGGTGAATCCGCGCGTCGACCCGCCGTGGAAGATCAGGTCGTACCCGGGCCGGGCCCGCAGATTCCAGACCAGGCACAGCCGATCCCCGGTGCGCGGCGGGATCAACCGGGGCCGGCGCACCTCGACCAACGCCTCGGCCAGCGACGCGGGTTGTACCGGCGCCGGGTGCAGGTGCGCGGCCAGATACCGGGTCAGATCCGTCCCGGTGCTGCGCAGCGCTCCCGCCGCGGGCAGCCCCGGCATGTCCCACGGCGGCCGGGGCCGGCCGCGCAGATAACCGGTCACCTGCGGCCCGTTCGGGTCGCACGTGGTCATCGTCAGGCCCAGCGGCACACCCAGCCGGGCCACCACCAGATCCGGATACGGCTGCCCGGCGGCGCGCGCGAGCGCGTGTCCGAGCAGCCCCACCCCCAGGTTGGAGTAGGACACCCGGGTGCCGGGGCGGCCCCGCGGCCGGGCCCGCCCGAGCAGCGCGAACAGCCGTTTCTCGTCGTAGCCCGCGTAGGGGTTCGAGTACCACGCGGGCAGCGCCGAGCGCAGCGAACCGCGCGGCAGCCGCGGCAGTCCCGAGGTGTGCGTGGCCAGGTGCAACAGCGTGATGTCGGACGACCAGCGCGGTCGTGAGCCCGGCGGCAGGTAGGTGATCAGCGGGTCGTCCAGCCGCGCCTCGCCGCGCGCGACCGCGTCGGCGAGCAGCAGCGCGGTGAACGTCTTGGTCACCGAGCCCAGTTCGAACCGCGAGTCGGCGTCCACCGCCGTACCGCGACACACCACCGAGTGCTCGCCGGCCCGGATGGTGGCCACGACCAGGGCACCCGTGGCCGGCACACCCCGCAGCAGCGGCGCGATCGGCGCCGCGTTCGGGTCGCTCACCCGAGCGCGGGCTCGGGCGCGTTGCCCAGCGAACGGGCCAACGTGATGGTGCCGGCCACGATCGCGACCACCGCCGTGTGTTCGTGGTCCTTGAACGCCCGTTGCGGGTCGTCGTCCACGGGATCCGCGTCGCGCGGCAGCAGCCCGTTGGGGAGCTGCGCCGCCGCGAGCGTCTCCCAGCCCTGCGCGTCGCACACCGGCTCGGGCAGGCACGCGTCGACGATCAGCAACTCGCCCACCAGGTCGTACTGGGAGACCTCGGCCCACACGTCCACCCAGACCGGGAGCCACGCCCGCAGGTAGTCGCCGATCTCGGCGGGGAGCAGTTCCGGATGCGCGCCCCAGTCGGTGATGTGGAACACCGCGTGCGTCATGTGGTACGCGGTCATCCAGTCGATCACCCACGGCTCGGGGGTCATGCCCAGCCACGAGTCGGCGGCCAGCGCGGGCCAGTTCGGCCGGTGGGCCAGTCCCGCGACGCGGCTCGCGTTGGCCACCGCGAGGCGGCGGTTGGGCATCATCTCGATCGCGTGTACCGACCGCAGCCCGGACAGGTGCGCCAGCAGCGTGTCCATCGGCTCGTGCCGGATGCCCGCCCGCACGAAGTGCGCGTACGTCTCCAGCGGGTCGGTCAGCAGCGGGTGTCGCACCTGGCGTTCGTAGAGGAAGTCACCGTCGCGGAACTGCCCCCAGGCGAACTCGATCAGCGCCCGCGCGGCGGCCAGGTCGGCGGGCCCGGCGACGCCCTCGCGCAGCACCAGCGAAGTGGCCAGCGCGGTCTCGCCGAGCGGTTTGTACGCGCTGTCGCGGTCGTTGAAGTCGACCACGGTGTGCGTGGGCAACGGCCCGAACCGCGCGTTCTCGTGCAGCCAGCGCAGCGCCCGCGAGCCGATCGTGTGGGCGGTCCTGAGCACGTCCGCCCGGACCAGTCCCCCGGTCATGAGTCCTCCAGTGCGGTCACGTGCTGCGCGATGCGGGTGTCGAGCACGGTGCGGGTGCTGCCGCCGCCGAAGAGTCGGACGTGGCGCAACAGCGGGTCCAACTCCAAGGGGAAGGCGACCCCGTCGGCGGCCACGAAGGCGAGCCAGCGGGCGATCCGGGCGGCGGTGCGGTAGTCGCGGCGCAACATCGCGCGCACCACCCCGCGCGCCAGCGAGTCGGCGTTTCCTCGGGCGGCGGCGTGGATCGGGCCGTCCAGGCCGGGCAGGGCCAGGGAGGAGAGTTGGGCCATCCGCACCGACCAGGCCTGCCAGGTCGTCGCGTCGGCGACCTGCGCGCCGTCGCCCGGCAGCGGGACGTCGACGGCCAGGCCGAAGCGGGTCAGCGTGCGGGCGGTGGCCCAGTCGCGCCAGGTGATGATCCACGCGGTCTCGGGCGAGGCGCCCAGCGTGTCGGGCGGGAACAGGTCGAACGCGCGGGCGGCGGCCTCGGCCTGATCGGCCGGCAGCGGCGTGCCGCGCAGTACGTGCGGGGCGAACGCGTCGGAGCCCAGGACGCGCAGCCCGGGCAAGTCGGCGTCGCGGTCGTGCGGTTCGGCCGCCCAAGGATCGGTGGCGGCGAATCCGGCGGGCACGACCGTGCCCTCGACGTCCATGAGGACGCCGAGGGCACGGCCCGCCACTCGCTCGACCGCCGCCGTGTAGTCCTCGTGCGGCGAGGTCTCGGCGAAGGGCATGGTTCTAGATCAACTTCCCGTCGGAACCGGTGATGTCGCGGACATCCGATCCGGCCTAGCGCTCCTTCGGGGGCTTCGGCGACAGCAGCAGGCCGAGCACCAGCAGTCCGCCACCGATGTCCTCGGGCGCGAACAGCGGCGCGTCACTGATGGTCGTCTCCTCCTCGATCATGAGCGTCGCGACGGTTCCCGCCTGGGTCGGCGTAACCGGCGTGGACTGACGGGCGTGTTGGGTAAGCATCCGGTGCTCCCTCATCGTGACTTCAATCGCCGGGCTCGACGACGCCCCCGTGCTTTCGACCATAGGCACTTTTTAGGAGCCTTTGCATTATTTGACGTGCGTCGCGGGGATGATTCCCTCGTATGCGCGGGCGCGTTCCGGGCGCGTCCCGGGGGCGCGCGAGGGGAGCGCGGAACGGGTGGGGAGTGGACGGGGAAGGGCCGAACGGACGGGTCCGGCCGGCTCGCCGCAGCCGCGTGAATCGGCGCTCACCAGCGGGTTTTCGGTGTCGTTCAGGGGGTGATCCGGGCCAGGGCGCCGATCTCCAGGGCGACCCAGATCGCGCCGTCCGGACCCTGGGTCAGGCCGTGCGGTTCGGCGGCCGGCGTCGGCAAGTCGTACTCCGTCAGGGTGTTTTCCCCGGCGAGTCGGCCCACCCGATTGGCACCCCATTCGGTGAACCAGCAGTTGCCGTCCGTGTCCAGCGCAACCGCGTGCGGGCGAGACTGCGGGTCCGGCAGCGGGAATTCGGTGATTTCCCCGTTCGGGCCGAGTCGGCCGATCGCACCCGCGCCGATCTCGGTGAACCACAGCGCGCCGTCCGGGCCGGCCGCGATTCCGACCGGCGCCGCGCCTTTGCCGGGCAGTGCGTGGATGCTCACCTCGCCGCTCGTGGTGATCCGCCCGATCGCGTCGGCGGCGTTCAGCGTGAACCACAACGCGCCGTCGGCGCCGGTGGTGATCGCGGACGGGAACGCGTCCGCGATCGGCAGCGCGAAGCCGGTGACCCGGCCGGACGGGTCGATCCGACCGATGCGGTTCGCGACCGTCTCGGTGAACCACAACGCGCCGTCCGGGCCTGCGGTGATCCCGAACGGGCCGGACCCGGCGGTGGGCAGGTCGAAGTGGGTCACCGCGCCGGCGACGGTGATCCGGCCGATCCGGTGGGCCTTGTACTCGGTGAACCACAACGCGTCGTCGGGACCGGTGACCAGCACGGTCGGTCCGCAGCCGGGATCGCCGAGATCGTGGAGGGTGTGCGTCCCGGCCGGGTCGAGTCGGCCGATGCGACCGGCGTGCACGAGGGTGAACCACAGTGCGCCGTCCGGGCCCGAGACGATCGCGTACGGACCGGAGTCAGGCACGGTGATCGGGAGTTCGCGGATATCGGGGGTCATACGAGCACTCCCTCGGTCAGGTGGATCCGGGTGCCGATGAACCGGTCGTGCAGCGTGCGGTCGTGGGAGACCACGACCAGGGCGCCGGAGTAGGCGTCGAGCGCCTGTTCCAGTTCCTCGACCAGTGTGGGCGAGAGGTGGTTGGTCGGCTCGTCCAGCAGCAGGACGTCGGCCGGTCGGTCCAACAGCCGGGCCAGGGCCAGGCGTTGGCGTTGGCCGACGGACAGCGCGCCGACCCGGGTGCCGAACGTCTCGGCGGACAGCAGGCCGCCGGCGAGCAGTCGGTCGCGGTGTTCGTCGAGCCCGCCCGGTCGACCGGCCGCGTAGGTGGCGAGCACCGTGCGGGACGGGTCGGCGAAAACCGGTTCCTGGGCCAGTCGGCCGATCCGGCCGCGGCGGCGCACGGTGCCCGTGTCCGGTTCCAGGGCGCCGGCCAGGACCCGCAGGAGGGTGGTCTTGCCCGCGCCGTTGGCGCCCTGGACGAGCAGCCGATCGCCCGCCTCGATCCGGAGGTCGTCGACGACCAGGCGATCCGCGACCCGGATGCCGCGTGCCTCGATCAGCGGGCCGGAGGTCGCGCCGGTGCGGATTCCGGTGGTGAAGCGCAGCGGTTCGGGCGGTGCGACCACCGGGTTCGCGCGCAATCGGCGCAGCCGTTCGCGGCCCTGGCGGACCCGGCTCGCCACCGAGTTCTGCACCCGGCCCGCGTTGCGGTCGTAGGCCATCTTGTTGTTGTCCTTGGCGGCCCGGCCCGGTGCGACCCGGTGCGCTGTGGTCGCGGCGAAGCCCTCGGCCTCGCGGATCTCGCGGTTCCAGTCGGCGTACGCCTGCGCGCGGCGGGCGCGGTCGGCGAGCCGGGCGGCGCGGTACGCGGTGTAGTCGCCGCCGTATCGGGTCACGGTGCCCGCCTCGACCTCGACGATCGCGCGGACCACCCGGTCCAGGAACAGGCGGTCGTGCGAGATCGCCACCACGGTGCCGGGGTGTTCGCGCAGGCGTTCCTCCAGCCAGGTCAGGGACGTCGCGTCGAGGTGGTTGGTCGGTTCGTCGAGCAGCATCACCTCGGGGGCCGAGGCGAGCAGGCAGGCCAGGCCCAGGCGGGCCCGTTCGCCGCCGGAGAGCGCGTCGAGGCGGCGGTCGGGCGGGATCGCGCCGAGACCGAGGGCCTGGATCGCCCGGCCGGTGCGGGCGTCGGCGTCGTAGCCGCCGCGGGCCTCGAAGGCGGTGAGCAGGTCGCCGTACTCGGTCAGGCGCGCCTCGGTCAGATCGGCCTCCACCTCGCGCAGGCGGCGCTCGATGGCGCGCAGGTCGGCGAGGGCGGCGTCGATCGCCTGCCGCACGGTGTGGCTGCCGGGCAGGTCGAGGGTCTGGCCGAGATGGCCGATGCCGCCGGTGCTCGCGACGGTCACGGTGCCGTCGTCGGGGGTCTCCAGGCCGGCGATCAGGCGCAGCAGCGTGGACTTGCCGGAGCCGTTCTCGCCGACGATGCCCACCCTCTCCCCGGGTTTCACGGTCAGTGAGACGTCGGTGAGGACCGGGTGGTCGGCGAAGGTCTTGGCGACGTTACGCAGTGTGAGCTGGGTGGTGCGGCCGGTGCGGGATGTGCGGGTGGCATCGGTGGTGGGAGTGGTGCGCTTGGGGGACAAGAGGGGACTCCAGGGGGTGCTGCGAACGGGTCGGCGGGGTGACGGTGTTCGTTGCCCGGGTCATGGCTGCGGCGCTCCCTGGTGGGTCGAGTGGTGTGCGTGGACGGCTGGGCCTTCGAGAAGCAAATGCAACTCGGTTGCGTTAGGATGAGTATGACGGATGGAGAGGCACTAATGCAACAGGGTTGCTTTTGGTCGTCGCGGACGTGGCTGATCCCGGTTCGGCCGGTCCCGTCGCTTCGGTCGCTTCGGCTGCTTCGGCCGGTCCGGACCGGCGGTGGCGGGTGAGTGGCGTCGGGGCGGTGCGGCCCGGTGGGCGGACCGCGCGGACGCGGGACGCGGTACGGCGGGCGACGCTGGCCGAGTTGGCCGAGAAGGGCTTCGACGGGCTGACCGTGGAGGCCGTTGCCGCGCGCTCGGGAGTGCACAAGACGACGGTCTACCGCCGTTGGCGGAACGCGGCGGGGCTGGCCGCCGACGCGCTGGACCTGGCGGCCGAGGAGTCGTGGCCGCTGCCGGACACCGGCACGATCGGCGGCGACCTGCGGGCGATCACCGCGCTGGTGGTGGCCGGCTTCGCGGACCCCGAACGCGGACCCACCGCCCGGGCGCTGGTGGCCGCCGCGGTGCACGAGCCGACCATGGGCGAAGCCCTGCACGAATTCCTGATCGGCCGGCTCGGTCAGGCCGAGGCGGTGGTCGAACGGGCGGTCGCGCGTGGCGAGTTGCCGGTGGGTACCGATGCGGGCGAGGTGGTCCGGGTCGCCGTCGGCGGGCTGTACTACCGGTTGTTCATCACCCGCGAGCCGGTCGACGCCGGCCAGGCGCGGCGCGCGGCGGACGCGGCGGTGGCGGCGGCGCGCGCGGGGGTCTTCGTGCTCGACCGGGCCTGAGCGGCCGAACGGGCCGACGGGGCCGTCCGAGCCGACCGGGCCGAGCGGCCGAGCCGGTGGCGTCGGCGGGAGCGGACCGCCCCCGCGCCGGGTGGGTGGCGCCGGGTTCGGTTCAGCAGAACTCGTCGAGGAGACGGTAGAACTCCAGACGCTTCGGATCCAGGGTGCCCTGCGGGTCGTAGCGGGCGAGGAAGCGGGCCGCGTGGGCGGGGGAGTACTGCGCGTCGTCGTCGTTGTGGAGGCTGCGGGTGAGCAGGGCCGGGTCGGCGTGGCGGTCGGTGCGGCCCAGACGGCCGAGGTCGATCAGGCCGGTGACCCGCATGGTGTCCGGGTCGAGCAGGATGTTGGGCGGGCAGTAGTCGCCGTGGCCGACGACCGGGTCCTCGGTGGTCGGTACGGTCGCGGTCAGCTCGGCGAGGAGTTCGGGGCCGGTCTGTCCCAGGCGGTGTTCGTCCAGGTCCTCCAGGTCGACCAGGCCGGCCGTGATCGCGTATTCGGCGGCGGGGACCGCGACCGCGAGACTGCGGTCGAACGGGCAATCGGCTACCGGGAGTTCGTGCAAGGCGCGGGCCATGTCGGCGAGCGCGTCGACGACCGCGTCGCGTTGCTCGACCGGCCAGGGGTCGGCCGCCGAGCGGCCGGGCACGGCGCGGGTGAGCAGCCAGCCGTCGCGCGCGTCGACGTCGTACTCGAGAATCTCGGCGACCGGGAGCCCCTGCTTCGCCGCCCACAGACCTCGGTCCACCTCGGCGGAGAGGTGGAAGCCGGAATCCGGGTGGGCGCTGGGCGCACCGACCTTGAGGTAGAACTCCTCACCCCGGCGCCGCAGTCGGTGGACCCCGGCTCCGGACTTGCCGGCCGTGACCGGCTCCCACGTGTACGCCGCGAACCGCCGTCGAAGATCGTCCGTCATCCCGCCATCCTCACCCGAGCACCACCCCCACCGCCGGCGGATTTCCCGTCCGCGCCCGGCGGCCAACCGGCGCTTGGGCGTCGCCCCGGAGCCGGCGTCCCGCACCGGGCGTCGGCGGGGGTGGGCGTGGGGTCAGAGTTCGAACCAGCCGGTGCGGGTGTGCCAGTGGTGGCCGGTGCGGAGGTGGTCGCCGATGGCGCGTTGCAGGGTGGTGTCGCGGGGGAGGGATTCCGGGGGCAGGTCGGGGTCGCCGAAGACGAAGCCGATCGGGGCGGCGTCCTCGGGCGGGTGGCCGGCCGGCTCGGTGTGCAGGTGGAAGCGGCGTTGGAAGCGGATGATGTTGGCGTGCTCCGGGAGGTATGCGCGCAGTTGCGGATCCAGCAGCCACGAGCCGCAGACCGCCACCGCGTAGCGCTCGGTCGGGAAGTGGCGCCGGAAGAACTCGCGGGCCAGCCGCAGCGATTCGTCGCACGCGGCCGGGGTCAGCGGTCCGTGGAAGTCCGGGATGTGCAGCGCCAGCGCCGGATCCTCGGCCCGGTACGGGAGCCCCAGCGCGGCGGCGCTCGCGGCGGCCCGACCGAGCAGGAACGTGCGTTGGAACTGCAGCCGACCCAGGTGATAGAGCTCACCGCGAAAGTGCAGCTTGGGCCAGTGCAGCGCGAGCAGACCACCGATGCCGTGCCGGCGCCGGTGCACCGCGACGTGCCGGCCGAGGTCGGCGAGCGTTCGGCGGGACACCTCCGGCGGGATGCCGAGGGAGCGATGGTAGGCCAGCACGTACGGGCGCGCGGCGATGAACACGTACACGTGGAACCAGCGGCCGACCGCGCCCCACGCGGGCGGCAACGGAGGGATCTCCAGGTGTTCCTCGACCGTGCCGACGCCCGCGACCAGGGCCCGCACGGCGCGTTCGAACAGCTCGCGCACCTGCGGGTCGGCGAGCAACGCCGCCCGGGTGGCCACGAGTTCGTTGAAGTCCTCGTGCGGGACGGACAGGTCCAGGAGTACCGCGACCAGGTCGTCGTCGGCGGGCAGGGCCACCTCGACGCCGGTGTCGAAGCCGGCCAACGTGTCGATCCAGGCGGCCAGGCGCGGATCCGCGCGGAGCGGTTCCCGGGCGTCGGTCGCCGGTCCGCCCGGCCCGCGCGGTCCGGTCACGCCGATGGTGTGCGCAGGTCGACGGAACAGAAGACCTTGTCGTAGCGGGTCGTGCCGATCGCGACGAAGTCGTGCAGCCGGCCGTACTCGACGAAGCCCAGCGAGCGGTAGAGGTGCAGCGCGTTGTCGTTGTCGCCGCGTGTGTCGAGGGTGAGGATCTCGATGGCCCCGGCGCGCGCGTCCTCGATCAGCGCCGCCGTCAGCGACCGGCCGATCCCGCGACCGTGCGCGGACCGGGCCACCGCGAGCTTCTCCAGATCGGCGTTGGGTCGGTGGGTGGGCCGGGTGTACCGGCGCCAGTAGCCGAAGCCGAGCAGTTCCTCGCCCGCGTACGCGAACCGCAGCGCCGCGTTGCCGGAACGCTGGGCCCGGGCCAGCTCGGCGAGCAGTGCGGCCACCTCGGCGAGCGGCGGCGGGTCGACCCACCCGAGCGCCGCACCGCCCAGGACCAGATCGGTCAGGATCGTGTGCACCGGTTCGGCCGCGCGCTCGGCGGCTTCCGGTCCGCGCAGCACGATCCGCCGGCTGTCCTCGTACTCGTCTGGGTTCGCGCCGGCGTCCGCCGCCGTTCGGGCGGATGCGCTCGCGTCAACGTTCACCGTCACGCAGGCAAGGTTATTGAGTCGGGCCGTTCGTGGGGAACGGGCCGGCGGGCGGGATCCGGCAGACTGTGCGGGTGAGTGGAACCGTTTTGGTCCTCGGGGGCCGCAGTGAGATCGGGTTGGCGGTCGCCGAGCGGCTGGCCGCGCGCGGGGCGCGGACCATCGTGCTGGCGGCGCGTCGCAGCTACGACCTCGACGACGAGGAGGCGCTGCTGCGCAAGGCCGGCGCGCCGCACGTGGATCGGGTCGAGTTCGACGCCGACGACCTGGCCGGGCACCGCCCGATGCTGGACGAGGTGATCGCCCGGCACGGCCCGCTCGACGTCGTGGTCACCGCCTTCGGCATCCTCGGCGATCAGCGCCGGGCCGAGTCGGACGCGGCACACGCGGTCGCCGTCGTGCACACCGACTACACGGCGCACGTGAGCATCCTCACCCACCTGGCCACCGTGCTGCGCGCGCAGGGACACGGTCGGTTGATCGTGTTCTCGTCGGTGGCGGGTGTGCGGGTGCGGCGGGCGAACTACGTGTACGGCTCGGCCAAGGCCGGTTTGGACGGTTTCGCGAGCGGCCTGGCCGACGCGCTCGCGGGCAGCGGGGTGCGGCTGCTGCTGGTCCGGCCCGGCTTCGTGGTGGGCCGGATGACCGAGGGCATGTCGCCCGCGCCGCTGTCCAGCACGCCGGATCAGGTGGCCGACGCGACGGTCCGGGCGCTGCTGCGCGGGAAGGGCGAAGTGTGGGTGCCGGCGGCGCTGCGGCCGGTGTTCGCCGGGATGCGGGTGTTGCCTCGGCGGGTGTGGCGCAGGTTGCCGCGCTGAGTCTTCCTGTGAGAGGCGGGCGGGGGTGGGCCGGCCGGTCGCGATGAGCGTGCTGTCGTGCCGGTCGCGAACGTCCGTGCCCGTCGCGACGTCCGCGCGCGTCGCGGTGTCCGTGCCGGTCGCGACGGTCAGAGCAGCAGTGTGTCGGTGTCGATCGAGGTCAGGAAGTCGTCGAGGGCCTGGAAGGTTTCCCACTCGGGGCGGCCGGAAGCGGTCGCGAGCAGCGTGACCAGGGCCTGTTCCAGGGCCGCGACGCGCTTGCCCTTCCAGGCCTTGTCGGCCAGGCTCACGAGCAGTTCGTCCGGATCATCCGGATCCCACGCCGCGTGGGTGCGGGCGAAGCGGGCCCGGGCGGGTGGGACGCCCTGGGCGGTCAACAGGTCGTAGCCGGCCTGCTCGTGGCACGAACCGGGCCCGGCCAACTCTTCCGGGTGCAGGGTCTTGCCGATGTCGTGGGTGGCGGCGCCGAACAGCACCGCGTCGCGGTCGAAGGCCAGTTCCGGGCAGGTCGCCGCGACCCAGTCGCACAGCCGGTACGCGACGTCGTGCACGATGCGCAGGTGTTCGACCAGGCGTGGGCAGGGGGTGAGTTGATCCAGGAGGGTGGCCACTTCGGCGGGCAGCGGACGGAGCTTGGCGGAGGTCACCCGCACAGCGTAGGAGTGCCGCCCGGCCGTCAGGAAGCGGGACCGCCCAGGGTCAGCGTCCACGCGTCGCCCATCAGCACGACCGGGTGCGCCGCCGGATCCAGCGCGCGCAACAGCGCCACGACCCCTTCGGCGGGCAGCGTCACACAGCCGTGGGTCGGGCCGCCGTGGTCGATGTGCAGCCAGATTCCGCCGCCGAACGCGTCGCCGCGCGGGCGGTCCGGGTCCAGCGGAGAGGTGCCGGGCACCCGGTTGTAGTCGATCGCGATCACATGGTCGAAGGTGCCCGCCAGGGGTTCTCCGGCGAAGCCCGTGCCGTCGATGGCGAAGTCGTCGGATCGGTCGTAGGACAGCCTGGTGCCGGGGTCGGGCTCCAGCCCGCCCGCGTCGGTGAGCGTGTACACGCCGATCGGTGAGCGCAGGTCGTCCTCGTGGTGGTCGGGCGTCCAGCCGAGCCGGCCGTTGTGCGCGGGCCACGTCCCTCGAGGTTGCCAGCCGTTCGGTTCGCGGGTCCAGAACGAGGCGGCGGCCGAGTCGGTATCCCGGCCCTCGCCGACGACCAGCAGCAACTGGGTGGTCTCGACCGGGATTTCGGCCGCCCAGCGGGGCCCGACACCGGGCGGGACGACGACCGGCCGCGGCTCCGGGAACGGAACGCCGGTCGGCCCCGGATTCGCTCCGCCGGCCGCGCCCACTCCGGTGCCCGCTGCCGCGTTCGCGTCGAACCGTGCCCCGGCGGCGGCCGCGGTGCGGGCGGCGGGTACGGCGATGAGGGTGAGTGCGACCGGTGCGGCACGAAACAGCGAGCGTCGGGAGATCGTCATTCGTCCACCACTACCCGCTCTTCGGGAACCATTCGCGCAGGGCGGGCGGTGTGTCCGCGGGCGCCACCCGGTCGGCCGTGTCGGGTGTCACTCGTCGGTGCACGCGAGGCGGCGTACGGCGGGGGCCGATCGGGCCGGCGAACCGCGACCGTGCCGAACGGGCCGGCGTGCCGTCGGGTCGGCGGAGCCGGGTCGGGTGGGCGTGGTCTGATGGGCCTGGTCGGTGGGTGGCGGGTGGGTCGGGGTTCGGTGGTGGAAGGGGAAGTATGCGGGTCGGCGTGCTGGGAGTCGGGCGGATCGGGGCGTTTCACGCCCGGGCGTTGGGTGCGATCGAGGCGGTCGAGCGGGTCGTGGTCGCGGACGCGGACCACGGGCGGGCCGAGGCGTTCGCCGCGCGGGCCGGGGTCGAGCCGGCGGGGCTGGAGAAGGTGTACGGCATGGTCGACGCGGTCGTGATCGCGGCGCCGACGGCGGTGCACGTGGAGTTGTTGCGACGGGCCGCCGACGCGGGGCTGCCGATCCTGTGCGAGAAGCCGATCGCGCTCGACCCGGCGATCGCGCGTGATGTCGTCGGGTATGTCGAGGCGCGTGGCGCCGGGTTGCAGGTGGGCTTCCAGCGTCGGTTCGATCCGATGTACGTCGCGGCGCGCGAGGCGGTGCGCGCGGGCACGCTCGGCACGGTGACCCGGGTGCACGCGGTGAGCGTGGACCGCCGGCCGCCGCCGCCCGAGTTCGTGCCCACCTCGGGCGGGATCTACCGGGACACGCACATCCACGACTTCGACATCGTGCCCTGGGTCACCGGCGTGCCGATCGTCGAGGTGACCGCGATCGGCGCGAACCGGGGCGCGGCGGTGTTCGCCGAGAACGACGACGTCGACGTCTCGGCGGTGCTCTTCCGCCTCGCCGACGGCACCCTGGGTACCGCGCACGCGGGCCGCAACCACGAACCTGGCTACGACGTGCGCCTGGAAGTGGCCGGCACGGACGGTACGCACGCGTGCGGCGGAGTCACCGAGGGCGACTTCCTCACCCGATTCGGCGATGCGTACCGCGCCGAGCTCGCCGCCTTCGTGTCCATGGCCGCCGGCCGAACCCCGAGCCCCTGCCCCGGGCCGGCGGCCCTCGCCGCCCAGGCCGTCGCCGAGGCCTGCGTCGTCTCCCGCCGCGAGGGCCGCACCGTGCGCGTCGGGTAGCGCCGGCCGGGCCGAACTCGCCGGTCGCCGCTGCCGCGGCAGGTCAGGGGAGGGTCAGGATCTCCGGGCCGGAATCGGTGATGGCGATGGTGTGTTCGATGTGGGCGGCTCGGCTGCCGTCGGCGCTGTGGATGGTCCAGCCGTCCTTGGCGGTGAAGCAGCGGTCCTTGCCGCCGGCGATGAGCATCGGTTCCAGGGCCAGGGCCAGACCCGGGCGCAGGAGCATGCCCCGGCCCGGGCGGCCCTCGTTGCGTACGTGCGGGTCCTCGTGCATCGTGCGGCCGATGCCGTGGCCGCCCAGGTCCTGCGGCATGCCGTAGCCGGCCTCGCGGGCGACCGCGCCGATCGCGGCGGAGATGTCGCCGAGCCGACCGCCGGGGACGGCCGCCGCGATGCCCGCCTCCAGCGCGCGGCGGGTCGTCGCGATCAGTTCGAGGTCGCTCGGGCGCGGCGTGCCGACGGTGAAGGTGATCGCGGCGTCGCCGGTCCAGCCGCGCAGGGTCGCGCCGAAGTCGACGCTCAGCAGGTCGCCGTCG
Source organism: Embleya sp. NPDC001921 (assembly GCF_053594475.1). Lineage (NCBI taxonomy): Bacteria > Bacillati > Actinomycetota > Actinomycetes > Kitasatosporales > Streptomycetaceae > Embleya > Embleya sp. NPDC001921. The sequence continues at coordinate 77,076 of NZ_JBSFEO010000002.1, read as the reverse complement.
CGCAGCCGGTAGTCCGTCGGGATGCCGTGGACCACGACGTCGTTGACCGACGCGCAGATCACGCCCGGGAACGGCACCGGCGCGGACCAGGGCTTGTAGCCCAGGAACGGGGACGTGGCCCCGGCCTCGCGCAGCACGGCGTGCGCGACCTCGTCCAACTCCTTGAGCGACACGCCGATGGCGGCGGCCTTGCGGGTCGCCTCCAGGGCATTCGCCACGATACGGCCGGCCTCGCGCATCGCGGCGATTTCGGCTCGGGTTTTGATCTCGACCACGAGGTCCCTCCTCGACCAATTCTTATACCGGTATTAGTATCATGGTCATGGTCCGAACCCCACTGACCCCACTGGAGCGCGAGCGCGGCCTGCATCTGGGCGCGTTGTTGCGCGGTGCGCGCGGCGAGCGCAGCATCGGCCACGTCGCCATCGCGGCGGGTCTGTCGCCGGAAACACTGCGCAAGATCGAGACCGGGCGCGCGCCCACACCCGCGTTCTTCACGATCGCCGCGCTCGCTCTGGAACTGGGCCTGTCCCTGGACCAGGTCGCGGCGGCGTGCGCGATCCCGGATCCCGACGTGCTCTCGGCTTAGGTTTCGTCCGCCCGAGGCCCCGGTCCGTCCACGGCTGGTCCCGTCCACGGCGGCTCGGTCCCTCCGGGGCTGGGCGCCGGGGGTGGCTCGGCGCCATCTGTGGCCCGGCCCCGCCCGGGCCTCGGCGCCGTCCGGCGGGCTCGGGCTCAGCCGGTCGGTTCGCCCGGGCGGTCCACCGGTGCGCCCGGTCGGTGGATCAGCGCCTGGATGCTCGCGATCAGCAGGTCCACCGTGAAGGCGAACTGTTCGTCGATCGAGTCCACCGGGACCGTCGCGGCGATCCGGCCCGTGGTGGGCAGTTCGGCGCTCGCGGCCGCCCCGGGGGGCAGCCACGCGGCGGGGGCGGCGTCCCAGGTCGCGGGGTCGAGGTCGGCGGGCGGCGCGTCGTGCCAGGCGTCGTTGAGCCGCACGAACGCCGCGACCCGCAGGACCAGTTCGCGGAAGATCCGGTTCGCGGTGACCGGGTCCAGGCCGATCGCGACCAGGAAGGTCAGGATCGCCTCGTTGTTGCGCAGTGTGCGTGGGTGGATCGCGGCGGTGAGGTTCTCGTCCACCGCGATGGTCACCGCGCGCGGGTGTCGGCGGTACCACGCGCGCATCCCCGCGCACAGCTCGCGCACGCTCTCGGCCGGGCGGGCCGGGTCCAGCTCGGGCACCAGCCAGTCCGACTGCCAGGCCAGCGCGGCCAGTTCGAGTACGGCCCGGCGGTCCGTCGCGTAGTTGTACAGCGCGCGCGGCGACACCCCCAGGTGCGCGGCGAGCGAGCGCATGGTCAGTTCCGCCCCGCCGTCGCGCGCGACCAACTCCAGCGCGGCCCGGCCGATGCCCTCACGGGTGAGGGTCGGCCGACCACCGCGATGGGTGGGGCGCTTGCGGGTGGGGCCGGTGGACATGACGCCCAGGATAGGCCGGGCCGATCGGCCGGCCGTGAGGCCAGGGATCGGCCGGGCCGATCGGCGCCGCCTCACGCCGAGGCGTCCCGGGGGACCAGGTCGCGTTGGCGGACCAGGAGCAGCGCGAGGGCGGCTGTGGCCAGGGCGAGCGCCGCGACGCCGTACATCACCACCGAGGCGCCCGCCGCGTACGCGTGCTCGATCGCCGCGGTCACCGCCTCGCCGCCCCGGGCCGGCGTCAGGTCCCGGACCCGGTCCGCGTCGCCGTCCCGCGCGGCGGCCACGATCCGCTCGCGGACCGCGTCCGGGACCCCGGCCCGCGCGCCGACCACCGCGTCGAACCGGGCGGCGAACGGCACCCCCAGCACCGCGATGCCCACCGCCGCGCCGATCGGGAACAGCCCGTTCGCCGTTCCGGACGCCATCCCGGCCCGCTCGGCCGGCACCGTGTTCACCGCGATCGACATCACCGGACTCGACGCGAGGCCGCTGCCCACGCCCCACACCAGCAGGCCCGGCAGGAAGGCCGGCCAGGACGCGTCGGGGGAGAAGCTCAGGCCCATCAGCAACGCGCCCAGCGCGAGCGTGGCGAAGCCCGCCGCGATGATGTGCGCGGCGGCGAGCCGGCTCTGCAGGCGCCCGGCGACCAGGCCCAGGCACAACTGCGGGATGAAGATCGGCAACAGGAGCAGGCCCGAGGCCAACGGGCTCAGGCCCAGCGCTCCTTGGAAGTAGAGCAGGAAGTACACCGACGAGCCGACCGTCACGAACCGGGACAGGAACGAGATGGACACCGCGCCGACGAAGGTCGGGATGCGGAACAGGGCCAGGTCCAGCATCGGCGCGGCCACGCGCCGCTCGATCGCCACGAAGGCGGTCGACAGCAGTGCGGTCGCCGCGAATCCGCCCACCGTCAGCGGGTGGGTCCAGCCCTGTTCGGCGCCGCGCGTGACGGTCAGGTTGAGCAGGCCCCACATGGCCACCAGGGTCGCCGCGCCCACCCAGTCGATGCGACCGGCCGGCGGCGCCGGTCGGTCCCGGGGCAGCCGGGCCGCGGCGAGCGCGAACGCGCCGATCCCGATCGGGACGTTGACCAGGAACATCCACCGCCAGTTCGCCACGTCCACCAGCACGCCGCCGAGCAGCGGGGCCACCGCGGCACAGGCTCCGAGGGTGGAACCCCAGGTGGCGATGGCCATGTTGCGCCGTTGCCCCTGGTACGCGTTCGCGATCAGCGGCAGGCCGGTGGCCAGGAGCATCGCCGCGCCGATGCCCTGGACGCCGCGAAAGGCGTCCAGGAGCAGGACGTTCGGGGCCAGCCCGCAGGCGAGCGAGGACAGCGTGAACAGCGCGATGCCGGTCAGGAAGACCGGACGCCGGCCGATCCGGTCGGACACGCTGCCGGCGGTCTGGAGGAACGCGCCGAAGGTGAGCGAATAGGCGACGATCACCCACTGGAGGCCGGCCAGCGACCCGTTCAGGTCGTCCTGGATCCGGGGCAGGCCCACCGACACCATCGTGATGTCCACGACCAGCAGCACCGAGGCCAGGGTGACCAGGAACAGCACCACGCGCGAGCCGTCGGCACCACCGGTCGGGTCGGTCGGATCCGTCGTACTCGCGGTATCTGCGCGCGCGTCGGCCACGCCGCCACCCCCGGGAATCGAAGTGAAGTAAGGCTTGCCTAAGTCATCCTGGCGAGTGCGTGCGCTTGAAGTCAACATGTGTGAAGTTCAAGCTCGGCGGGCGGCCTGGCAGGCTTGTCCTCGGATCGCCGCGCGGGTGGTCGGGGTCGCGATGCCGGGCTCGGCCGGACGCGCGGCCGACCCCGACGAACAGGAGAGCCGTCCGTGCCCGTGCCCATGCCGAACGCCGAGATCCTCGCCTGGCTGCGCGAACTCGTCGGCGACGTCCCGATCGAGCCCATGGGCGAAGGCGCCAACCGACTGTACGGCGTCGGCGATCTGGTCCTGCGGGTCTTCCACGACCCGGAGCGCCTGGCCGCGGACCCGTGGTACCGACCGGAGCGGGAGGCCCGTACGCTGCGGTTGCTCGCCGACACCCCGGTCCCCGCGCCGGAGTTGATCGCGGCCCGACTCGAGGGCCCGGCCCCGGCACTGCTGACCACGCGCGTTCCCGGCACGCCCGAGCCGCCCGCCGACCCGGCCGTACTGCTGCGGCAGGCCGCCGAGTTGCTGGCGGCCATCCACGCGGTGGACCCGGGCGAGGCGGGTTCGGCGGAGTACGCGCCCTACTACGACCCGGCGGTCGACGGTGTGCGGACCGTGCCGACCTGGACCACCCGCCCGCACGTGTGGCAGCGCATGCTCGCCGCGCTGGCCGAGGAACCCCCGTACGCCGCGCCAGGTTTCATCCACCGCGACTTCCACGCCGAGCAACTGCTCTGGGTGGACGAGCGGATCGGCGGTGTCGTGGACTGGACCACCGGCTGCGTCGGCCCGCGCGGCATCGACCTGGCCCGGATCCGGCTCAACCTCGCGCTGAGCCACGGGGTGGCCGTCGCCGAGGAGTTCCTGCCCGCGTACGCCAAGGCGTCCGGTCGGACCGAGGACCACCATCCCTACTGGGATCTGCTCGACGCGGGTGACGCGCTGCTGGACTGGCCGGAGCCGAAGACCCGCGAGGAACTCGTCGAGTGGCAGCGCTTCGAGGCGTGGGTCGGCCGCGCGGTACGGACCCTGCCCAAGGGCTGAGGTCGCCCGAGGCGGCGGACCCGGGACGGGCGAAAGGGCGGCCGACGCGAGGTCGACCGCCCTGGTCCGCCGCGGGGCCGGCTCAGCCCACCGACTCCTTCTCGCGCTCCGGCGTGTCGGCATCCGCGTCCGTCACGTCCGTGCGCGCGGCCTGGGTGCGGGCCCGGTTCGGCAGGATCAGGCCGACCAGGACGGTGCCCGCGGCGAGCACGATGCCGCCGATCAGGCTGGTGTGCGCGACCGCCTGGGTGAACGCGTGGTCGGCGGCCTGGACCAGCGCGTGCGCCTGCTCCGGACCCGCGACGCGGCCGACCTGCTCGGCCGCGGCGAGCGCGCCGCCGATCGAGTCCGCGGCCACGTCCATCGCGGCCGGCGGCAGCTTGCCGTCGACGGCCTCGGTCAGCTCCGACTCGTACGACGTGGCCAGCACCGAGCCCAGGATCGCGATGCCCAGCGCGCCGCCCAATTCCACCGCGGTGTCGTTGACGCCGCCGCCCGCGCCCAGTTCGTTCTCCGGGAACGAGCCCATGATCGCCTCCGTGCACGGCGACACGCTCAGGCCGATCGCGACGCCGAGCAGCAGCAGCGGGGCGAGGAAGTCGCCGCAGCCCGAGCCGTCCGAGACGCGCGTCATCAGCAGCACGCCGATCGTGCCCAGCGCCATGCCGGTGGTCACCGTCACGCGCATGCCGAGCCGCGGGGTGAGCTGCCCGGTGGCGATCGCGCCCAGGCACACCGCACCGGCCAGCGGGAGCAGTCGCACACCGGTCTCCAGCGGCGTGTACCCGAGCACGAACTGGAGGTGCTGGGTGAGGAAGTAGATCGCGCCGAAGGTGCCCAGGAAGAACAGCAGGACGGCGAGCATCGAGCCGGAGAACACCCGCTCGCCGAACTTGCGCAGGTCGAAGATCGGGCGCGGGTGCCGCAGTTCCCAGGCGATGAACGCGCCCAGGCCGACCACGAAGACGACCAGCGCGGTCACCGGGCCCGTGCCCCAGCCGAAGTGCGGGCCCTCGATGATCGCGTACACCAGCGAGCCCAGCGTCGCGATCGAGAGCGCACCGCCGACCAGGTCGAGTCGGCCGTAGTCGTGCGCCTTCGACGGCGGGACCACGAACAGCGCGGCGACCACGGCGATCAGCGCGACCGGCACGTTGATCAGGAACGTGGAGCCCCACGCGTGGCTCTCCAGCAGCCAACCCGCGAGCAGTGGGCCGAGCGCGATGGCCAGACCCGAGGTCGCGGTCCACGCGGTGATCGCCTTGGCCCGCTCGCCGCGCGGGAAGGAGGCGACCAGCAGGGACAACGTCGCGGGCATGATCACCGCGGCGCCCAGGCCCATCACCGCGCGGGCGATGATCACGCCCGAGGTCGAGTGCACCAGGGAGCCGCCGACGGAGCCCGCGGCGAAGATCACCAGGCCGGTGATCAGCGCGCCGCGCCGGCTGTACTTGTCGCCGATCGCGCCCAGGATCAGCATCAGCGCCGCGTACGGCACGGTGTAGGCGTCGATCACCCATTGCAGGTCGCGGCCGGACAGGCCCAGGTCGCGGGTCATGTCGGGAGCGGCCACGATCAGCGACGTGTTGGCCATGACGATGATCAGCAGGCTCAGGCACAGCACGCCCAGGGCCCACCAGCGGCGTGAGTACGGCCGTTCCATCCGGTCGACCGGAGTGGTGGCGAATACGGACATCGGAACGCCTTTCGGAGCAGGCGGCCGGCGCAGCCGCGGTAATTGCACAACGATGTGCAACTTAGTTGATTGCACAGCGCTGTGCAAATATGAGAGAACAAGTCGGGGTGAATACGATGATTCGTCGCCATACCCCCTCGGGGCGTCGTGTCGCTGCCGTCGGGAGCGGATTTCTGAGAGGCTCCAGGTCACCCCAGAGAGGAACGCGCGATGCAGACGAAACCGGGAGCCGAGCCGGCTCCGGCCGGAGCCGGCCACGCGGAGGCCGGGTCCGCCGCGCCCCCGCGTCGGCGCAACGCGCAGTCCAACCGGGAGCGCATCCTCGCGGTGGCCAGGACCGAACTCATCCGCGACGCGGACGCGTCGATGGACGACATCGCGCGGGCGGCGGGCGTGGTGCGGCGCACGGTGTACGGGCACTTTCCCAGCCGCGAGGCACTGGTGGCGGGGCTGGCCGAGGAGGCGCGCCGGGACATCCTGGGCGCGGTCGAGGACGCGACGCGGGACGAGGACTCGCCGGATGAGGCGCTGGCCCGATTCGCCTTCGCCGCGTGGCGCGGCGGCGATCGATACCGGCTGCTGATCAGCTTCGCCCAACGCAATCTGGGCGACGGCGGGATCCCGGCGATGCTGGCTCCGGTACGGGAGCGCTCGATCGCGCTGATCACCGCCGGCCAGCGCGCGGGCGTGTTCGCCGACCACCTGCCCGCGCCGGTGCTGGCGCTCGCGCTGGAGGGCATGTGCGTCGCGCTGCTCCAGGGGGTCAACGCGGACATGCGGGTGACGGCGGCGGACCAGGCGGTGGCCTCGCTGGTGGCGCTGGGCGTGCCGGCCGAACGGGCGATCGACGTGGTCGCGCGAGTTGCGGCGTCGGACCAGGCTTAGGGCCCGGGATCCGCCCGGGTGCCGGGAGCGGCCCGGTGGTCGGCGGATTCGGTCAGCGCGGTCCGGATCGCGGTGGTCCAGTGCGGAGCCGCCGCGTGCCGGGCCAGGTCCAGTGCCCGTCGGTAGTGCTCGCGGGCCTCGGCGGGGCGGCCGGTCGCGGCGCACAGGTCGCCCAGGTGTCGGGCGACGGGTCCCAGGGTGAGCAACCCGCTGCCCGCGCCCGCCAGTTCGGCCGCGGCGGGCAGCAGTGCGGCGTGGATCCGCGCCATCGCGGGCCGATCGTCGAGCGCGACGGCGGCCCGGGCGGCCAGGCACAGACGGGCCTCCGTGAGCAGGTCGCGCGGTGACTCGGGCAGCCGCCGCAACGCCTCGGCCGCCGCGCTCCGGCGCCCGGCCGCGAGCAGTTCGAGCGGGCGGATCCACGGCGCGTCCGGGCCGGGCCCGGACTCCGGTGTCGGCGCGAGCGGGCGATCGGCCTGGACCCGCAGGCAGGCGAGCGCGAACGGCAGGAAGCCGTCCGCCATTCCGTGCATCCCGGTCCCCGGCAGCCGGGCCGCGAGCCTTCGGTACGCGGCCGCCGACCCCGGGTGGTTCGCGACGGTCAACCGCAGCGCGGCGTAGCCGTCGGTGAACACGGACACCAAGGGGAGTTCGTAGCGCTCGGCGATGCGGTCGACCGATGCGGCGTGCCGGTCGGCGGCGGCGAAGTCGGCCCGGGCCGCGTGTGCCTGGAGCAGGATCAGATGGGCGAGCACCTCGAACGCCGGGAGTTGGCGACGGTGTGCGAGGTCGAGCAACTCGGCGCCGATCGCGGCGCGTTGTGGCGCGAGGCCGGCTCGTTCGAAGGTCTGCAGGAAGCGGCCGTCCAGGGCGAAGGCGAGCAGGGCCGGGTCGTCGACGCGGCGCGCGATCGCCTCCGCCTCGCGGGCCGCGTCCCGACCCCGGTCGCCGGTGGCGCCGCGCAGTTCCAGGGCGAGCGTGCCGAGCAGCCGGCCGCGCGCCTCGTCCGCGTCGGGGGGCAGTGCGGCCAGGGTGCGTTCGGTGGCCGCGACGACCCGGCGGGCCGATTCCGGGTCGTCGGTGCGGGGCCAGATCGCCGGCACGTCGAAGGCGCCGATCACCCGTGCGGTACGCGGCGCGTCGCCCAATTCCTCGGCCGCGGCGACGGCTTGGTCCCGATGCCGGCGGGCCGCGCCCAGCTCGCCCGCGAAGGCCAGCGCCCGGACCAGGCCCATCACCGCGTCCAGTCGGGCCCGGGCGCGGTCGGGCGTGGAACCGGCCTCGGCCGAGGCGCGATCCCACGCGTCGACCGCCGCGCGCCACCTCCCGGCCGCCTCGTGCGGAGCGAATCGCCGTTCGGCCCGTTCGGCCGCGGCCCGGGCGTAGTGCGCGGTGCGTTCGGCGGGCACCCGGCCCTCGGCCCGGACGAAATGGTGGGCGAGCGCGTCGACATCGTCGGGACGCAGGCGCTCCAGGGCGTGTGCGGCGGCGGCGTGCCGACGCGCGCGGCGGGCGCGCGGCAGGTCGGCGTACAGCGTGTCGCGAACCAGGGCGTGCGCGAAACGCACCCGGTCCGGGCCCGTGTCGAGCAGGAAACCGGCCGGCAGCGCGCATTCGACCGCGTCCAGCGTGGCCTCCTCGTCGCCGGTCAGCGCGATCAACAGGTCCAGGTCCACGTCGAGGCCGAGCACGGCGGCGTGCCGGAGCACCGCGCGGGACGCCTCGGGAAGGCCGGCCAGCCGATGCCGGATCACGTCCCGCACGCCCACCGGGACGTCCGCGAGCGCGTCGGCGTGCACGTCGGAGTCGGAGTCGGCTAGCAGTCGGGCCAGTTCCCGGACGAAGAACGGATTGCCCGCGGTGCGCCGGTGGATCGCGCGCGCGGTCGGGTCGTCCACGTCCCGACCGGCGGCGGCCCGGACCAGCTCGCGCACGTGCGGCTCGGGCAGCCCGGTCAGTTCGACCCGGGTCGGCTCGGCGCGCGCGATCCGGCCGAGGGCGTGCGCGAGCGCGGCGGAGACCTCGGTGTCCCGGTAGGTGCCCAGCACCAGCACCGGGCGGTCCAGGGGTCGCGCGGTCAGTGCGGTGAGCACGGCGAGGGTCTGCTCGCCGGCCCAGTGCAGGTCTTCGAGAACCAGCAGGAGCGGCCCGTGCGCGGCCACCCGGGACAGGTGCGCCACCAGCGCCAGGTGCCGGTGGAACCGGGCGGCGGCCGGATCGCTCGGCGGCCGATCCGGCTCGGAGTCGACGCGCGGGTCGACCGGGTGGCCGGGTTCGGTGTGCGACGGGGAGGGCGGGTGGCCGGCCTCGGTATGCGACGGGTCGAACAGGTGGCCGGCCTCGGCGAGTTCGGCGCCGATTTCGGTCCACGGCCAAGCGGCGGGCGCGTCGGCGTACTCCGGACTGCGCCCCCACGCGGTGGTCCAGCCGTGCTCGGCCAGGCGCCGGGTCAGCGCCCGGGCCAGTGCGGTCTTGCCCGCGCCGGCCTCCCCCGAGATCAGCGCCGCCTGGAGCCGGTGGCGCGCCGCGACGGATGCGGCGGTCTCGGCGAGCCGGTGCAACTCGGCGCCCCGACCCACGAAGAGCGCGTCGGGCGACGGCGCGCTCGCGGTGTCCGGAGGCGCGGGTACGGATGCGGGTACGCCCGCGCGGGCGGGACGGCCGCTCGGGTGGCCGGGGGCGGGTTCGTCGGGCGAGCCTGCGGGCGGTGCCGGGCTTCCGACCGGGTGCGGGTGCGGCTGGTGGCCCGAGGTGTGATCGTCGGGCAGGTGCGTTGATGGTGTCCGATGTGTCCGACATGTCGGGTGTGTCGGGTGTGCGGCTCGGGGGTCGGCTCGGCCGTCCGGGAGGCGGGCCGTTCGGTTCAGGTGGGGTGCCTGGCGGAGGATGTCGGTTTCCAGGCCGCGCAGGTCGGGGCTCGCGGTCAGGCCCAGTTCGCCGGCGAGCGCCCGGCGGGCCCGGCGGAGCAGCGCGAGGGCGTCGGTCTGGCGGCCGGTGCGGTACAGCGCCAGCGCGAGCAGGGCCCAGGCATCCTCGCGCCACGGGTGCTCCCGGACGTGCGCCTCCAGGTCCGGCACCGTCTCGGCGGCCCGGTCCAGGGCGAGGGCGGCGCGGGCCCGCCGTTCCACCGCGAGCAGGCGCAACTCGTCGAGTCGGGCCACCTCGCCCAGCGCCCAGGGCTGTTCGGCGAACTCCGCGTACGCGGGTCCGCGCCACAGTGCCAGCGCGGCGGTGATCCCGGTGAGCGCGGGGTGCGGCCGGTCGGCGTCCAGGAGGTGTCCGCATTCCCGTACGGCCGCCTCGAACCGCCACGCGTCCACCGCGTCGGGGGCCGGCCGCAGCGCGTAGCCGGGGCCGGAGGTGAGCAGCAGGCCGGCGGGCGCGCGCGGGGCGCGGTCGGGCTCGACGGCTCGGCGCAGCGCGGAGACGAAGGTGCGGATGGTGGCCACGGCGCTCGCCGGCGGGTCCGGCCACAGGTCGTCGACGAGCCGGTCGACCGGGACGACCCGGCCGCGGGCGATCAGCAGTCGGGCCAGCACGGCGCGGTGTCGGGGGCCCTTGAGGTCCACCGGTCCGTGCGCGTCCTCGGCGGTCACCGGGCCGAGTACGACGAAGCGCACCGACGACGTCACGCCACACCCTTCTCCGGTCCCGCCCGATCCCGGCCAACCTATCCCGGAGCCGGCGAACACCCTGCTCGGCGCGGGTGCCAGGCGCGTCGCAGAGGCCGGATCGGGGTCGGGTCCGACGCCGCCGGCGGCGGTCGCGCCGACGTCGCTCATCGGATGCTCATCGATCGCTGATCCGCGGGCCGCAGGCTGAAGCCGTCCTGGATCCGCCGTGCCGACCCGGTCGGCACACCCACCGAAGGAAGACCGATGACCCTCAGGATTCCCGATTTCGACTACCGCCGGGTCGCCGTCGACGACGGCGTCGCGCTCAACGTCGCCGTGGGCGGGTCGGGCCGCCCGGTCGTGCTGCTGCACGGCTTTCCGCAGACCCATCTGATGTGGCGACACGTCGCGGCCGACCTGGCCGCCGACCACACGGTCATCTGTCCCGACCTGCGCGGCTACGGCGACAGCGACAAGCCGGTGGACCGGGACGGGCTGACCTACGCCAAGCGCACGATGGCCGCGGACGTGGTGGCGCTCGCCCGGGCGCTGGGCCACGAGCGGTTCGCGCTGGCCGGCCACGACCGGGGTGCGCTGGTCGCGTTCCGGGCCGGGCTCGACCACCCGGACGCGGTCCGCCGGTTGGCGTCGCTGGACGTGCTGCCGACCCTGGACACGTGGGACGTCCTGCGCGGCACCTCGGCCGCCGTCGGCTTCCACCTCTATCTGATGGCGCAGCCGGTCGGGCTCCCGGAGCGATTGATCGCCGGCGGCCCGGACGCCTTCTTCGGCCACTTCCTGGACCTGTGGACCAACGACCCGGCGGCGATTCCGGCGGACGTCCGGGCCGCCTACCTGCGGGCCTCGCGGGAGGCGATCCCCTCGATCGTGGCCGACTACCGCGCGTCGGCGCTGATCGACGTCGAGCACGACGAGGCGGATCGGCGGGCGGGGAATCGGCTGCGGATGCCGGTGGCCGTGCTCCAGCAGGACTGGGGTGCCGCGCTGGGCTTCGACGCGGCGGCGCGCTGGCGGGCGTGGGCGCCGGACCTGCGGCACACCACGGTGTCGTGCGGGCACTTCATGGCCGAGGAGGCGCCCACGCAGGTGGCCGGCACCCTGCGTGAGCTCTTCCGCTGAGCGATGGGCCGGCTCCCGTCTCGGGTCAGCCCAGGTCGGTGATCAGGGCGGGCAGGTCGCGCATGGACTTGAACACGGTGGTGCCCGGGCCTTCCAGCAGGTGGGGCGCGATCAGGTCGGTCGTGTAGGCGAAGGCGCGCATTCCGGCGGCGCGGGCGGCGAGCAGGCCGTTGACGCTGTCCTCGACCACGACGCAGTGCTCGGGGGTCACCTCCATGCGGCGGGCGGCGTGCAGGAACACGTCGGGTGCGGGCTTGCCGTGGGCGACCTCGGTGGCGCTGAAGATGCGGCCGGCGAACCGCTCGTACAGGCCGGTGCGGCCCAGGGTGTGCGCCATCTTGTCGTGGCCGCCGCTGGACGCCACGCACGTGGTGAAGCCGAGTTCGGCGAGGGTGTCCACGGCGTACTCGATGCCCTCGACCGGGCTCAGCGCGGCGTCCACCTCGACCCGGTGCCGACTCTCGAAGCCGCGGGTCCACTCGGCGGCGGTGTCGGCTCCGACGTGTTCGGCGATCTGCTCGGCGATCGCCGCCGAGGAGCGGCCGACGAAGCGCTCGACCACCTCGGCCGGGGTGAGCGGCCAGCCGTGTTCGGCGCCGAGCGCCACGTGCGTCCGGATCGCGATCGGCTCGCTGTCCACGAGGACGCCGTCACAGTCGAAGATCACGAGTCGAACAGAGTTGATCATGAACGGAGCCTAGAACGGCGCCTCGTCCGCGCGGAGCGGGGGGCGGGGGCGGAACGCCGGATCCTCCGCGCGGCACCTACGCCTCCCGCACCCGGGACAACAACGCGCCCGTGTCGGTGCCCGCCGGGAGGGTGCCGAACGCGTGGCCGCCCTCGCGGGCCAGGCGGGTGGCGCAGAACGCGTCGGCCGCCGGGCTCGCGGCGCGCACCAGCAGCGCGCCCTGGAGCACCACCGCCATCGACTCGACGATCCGTCGGGCCCGGAACTGCGCGTCGTTCGGGTCGGCCAGTTCCTTGCGCAGCGCCGCCACCGCCGTGTCCAGTCGGCGATCCGCGCCGGCGGCCGGGTCGACCTCGGCGAAGAAGGCGTCCACGCACGCCGGTTCGCGGGCCATCGCGCGCAACGCGTCGAGCGCGGCGACGTTGCCCGAACCCTCCCAGATCGACACCAGCGGCGCCTCGCGATACAGCCGGGGCAGCCCCGACTCCTCGACATAGCCGTTGCCGCCCAGGCACTCCAGCGCCTCGGCCGCGTGCGCCGGGCCGCGCTTGCACACCCAGTACTTGGACACCGCGACCGCGATCCGGCGAAACGCCGCCTCGCCCGCGTCCCCGCGCAGCGCACGATCGCCGGCGCCGGCCAGCCGCAGCGCCACCGTGGTCGCGGCCTCGGACTCGATCACCAGGTCGGCCAGGACGTTGCGCATCAGCGGCTGATCGATCAGCGCCGCGCCGAACGCCCGCCGGTGCGCCGCGTGATGCGCGGCCCGCACCGCGCCGACCCGCATCCCGCACGCGGCCCCGATCACGCAGTCGAGCCGGGTGGCGTTGACCATCGTGACGATGGTTCGCACGCCCTGGCCCTCGGCGCCGACCAGGCGGGCGTACGCGCCCTCGTACTCGATCTCCGCCGACGCGTTGGACCGGTTGCCGAGCTTGTCCTTGAGGCGCATCAGGTGGAACGTGTTGCGGCTGCCGTCCGGCAGCACGCGCGGGACCAGGAAGCAGGAGAGCCCGCCCGGGGCCTGGGCCAGGGTCAGGAACAGGTCGGACATCGGTGCGGAGGTGAACCACTTGTGCCCGGTCAGCCGGTAGGAGCCGTCCGCCGAGGGCACCGCGCGCGTGGTGTTGGTGCGTACGTCCGAGCCGCCCTGCTTCTCGGTCATCGACATGCCCGCGATCAGCCCGAGCTTGCCGGCCGGCTCGCGCAGTCCGAAGTCGTAGCTGCGCGAGGCCAGCAACGGCTCGTAGAGCTCGGCCAGTTCCGGCTGCACGCGGAGCGCGGGCACCGAGGCGTAGGTCATCGAGATCGGGCACATGTGGCCCGCCTCGACCTGACTCCACGCGTACAGCTTCGCCGCGCGCGCGACGTGCGCGCCCGGGCGGTCCTCGCGCCACGGGCTCGCGTGCAGGCCGTGCTCCACCGCGACGGTCATCAGTTCGTGCCACGCCGGGTGGAACTCGACCTCGTCGATCCGGTGCCCGTAGCGGTCGTGGCTGCGCAGGATCGGCTCGTGCTCGTTGGCCAGCCGGCCCCACTCCTGGGCCGGTTCCTCCCACGCGCGCAGCCCGAGTTCACGGACCTCGGCCTCGGCCCAGCCGGCGTCCTCGCGACGCAGCGCCTCGTACAGCGCGGGATCGGCGGCGCAGTCCCGCGCGGTCGGAGCCGGGACCTGGTTGGTGACCTCGTGCGTCGACATGTCCAGCAGTCAAGCAGCGCTACGCGTCGGTAACAAGACCGGACGCGTGCTGCTCGGCACGTGTCGTGCGCGCTCCGCCGCGGGTTTCGGCGGATTCGGAGATTTACTGGATTCTGTCAAGGTAATCCGGCATGGTCGGCGCATGCCTCAGCACACTCCCGTCGCCTTCGTCACCGGTGCCAGTCGCGGAATCGGCCGTTGCGGCGCCCTCGCCCTCGCCCGCGCCGGCTACGACGTGGTGCTCACCGCCCGTACCGTGCACGAGGGGGAGGGGCGCGGCGGGCCCACGTCCTCCACCGCCGATCCCACGCCGTTCGCGATCCCCGGCAGTCTGGAGACCACCGCCGGCGAGATCGAGGCGCTGGGCCGGCGGGCGCTGCCGATCCGGATGGACCTGATGGACCGGCAATCCATCCTCGACGCGTGCGACACCGCGCTGGGCACGTGGGGGCGCGTCGACCTGCTCTTCAACAACGCCATATACCAGGGCCCCGGTGCGATGGACCGGATCCGGGATCTGCCGATCGAGGCCGCACAGAACCTGCTCGTCGGCAACTACCTGCACCAACTCGTGCTGATCCAACGGCTGTTGCCGCACCTGCTGGAGCACCCGCGCAGTCACGTGGTGAACATGACGTCGGGCTCGGTCCGACTCGATCCGCCCGGCCCGGCCGGTGCGGGCGGCTGGGGGGTCGGGTACGCCGCGTCCAAGGCCGCGTTCGGGCGGGTCGCCGGCGTGCTGCACGCCGAGTATCGCGAGCGCGGGCTGCGCGCGTTCAACCTCGACCCCGGCTTCGTGCTCACCGAATCGCAGAAGGCGCGCGGGTCCGGCGGCCACCTCCAGGCCAACTTCACCGCCGCAACGCCCGACATCCCCGGGGAGATCGTCGGCTGGCTGGCCACCGCCGAGGAGGCCGACGCACACGCGGGCACGACGGTGTTCGCCCAGCGGGTGTGGAAGGAACTGCGCCCGGCCGACGCCTGAGCGGCGGGTCCGGCTCGACCGTCCCGCCGTTTCGGGCGAGCGGTCCGCGCCGCGCGACGAGACGACCGCGTGGTGGTGGGCCGGCGGCTTCGGGCGAGAACGTCGTGGATAGGGTCGGGTGATGGCCACAGTCGTCGAACTCATCTACTACCCGATCAAGGGTTGCGCCGGGACGTCGTGCGATCGCGCGTTGTTGACGCGCGCCGGACTCGCCCACGACCGCGCATTCATGGTGGTCGACACGAACGGCGTCTTCCGCACCCAGCGCCGCGATCCGCGCCTGGCGTCGATCCGCCCGGAGATCGACGCCGCCGGCGAACGCCTCACCCTGCACCGGACCGGCGTGGCCCCGGTGACGATCGACGTGGACAGTACGGGAGTCCGGCGCGACGTGGACCTGTTCGGCAACCCGTTTCGGGGCATCGACCAGGGGGACGCCGTCGCCGAGTGGATCTCGGACGCGCTCGGCGCGGGCAGCCGGCTGGTCCGGGTGCCGCCGGAGCACGAGCGGGTGACCGACGGCGCGATCCCGGGCACCGCCGGATACGCGGACAGCTCCCCGTTGCACGTGCTCTCCCGCGGTTCGCTCGACCTGCTCAACGCGCGACTGGCCGAGCGGGGCGAGTCGCCGCTGCCGATGAACCGCTTCCGGCCGAACGTCGTGGTCCAGGGCTGGTCCGAACCGCACACCGAGGACCGGCTCCGGCGGTTCGGCGTCGGCGAGGCGGAACTGGGCTACGCCAAGCTCGCGATCCGCTGCGCGGTCACGATGGTGGACCAGGTCGCCGGGACCAAGGAAGGCCCCGAACCGCTGCGCACCTTCGCCGGCTACCGGCGCGCGGCCCAGGGCGGGGTGGCCTTCGGCGCCAAGTTCGCCGTGCTGCGCCCCGGCAAGTTGTCGGTGGGGGACGAACTGGTGGTCGGCGAGTGGGGCACGGCCGAGGCGTAACCCAGGGCGGGACGACCGGTGGAAGCCCCGGGCCCGGCCGCCACCGGGCCGGCCGGGGTGGGGCCGGATCCGCCGAGGCCGGGCGGGCCGGGGCCGCCGAGCGCGGGCCGGGTCAGCCGGTGTCGGACCGGCTCGGCAGGAGCACGACGCCGACGAACCGGGCGGTGGCCGCGCCGTCGTTGCGATAGGAGTGCGCCCGGTCGGCCGCGAAGCGGGCGCACGCGCCGGCCGGGACGTCCACCCGCTCGCCGGCCACCTCCAGGGTGAGCACGCCGTCCAGGACGGTGACCAGTTCGCGGACGCCCGCGCCGTGCGCCGCGCTGACGTGCGCGTCGCCGGGAGCCAGCGTCCAGCGCCACAGCTCGGCCGGGACGGGCGGGTCGCTGCCGATCAACAGATCGCCGTGGCCGCCGTGTTCGCCCCGCCACAGCCGCGTCCCGCCACCCGCCGGGACCACCTCGACGACCGGCGCCGGCGCCCCGTCGACCAGGCCGGTCAGCGGCAGGCCGAGCGCGTCGGCGATCCGGGCCAGGGTGAGCACGCCCGGGTTGCCCCGACCCTGCTCGACGCCCACCAGGGCACCCTTGCTCAGGCCGCTGCGCGCCGCGAGCGCCTCCAGGGACCAGCCGCGCGCGGTGCGGGCGGCCCGGACGTTGGCCGCGATCGCGCGGCTGACCGCAGGTTGACCGGGATCGGCCAACGGGTCATTATTCTGCTCCATGCGGTCTACTGTAGTGGACCGTGGCCCGACCGGGTCGCCATGTCGCGGAGGAGAACCCGAACGTGCTCACGTCCATCACCATCGACCCGGCGGTGCACGCGCTGCGCCCCGACGCGGTCGTGCTCGCGCTGGTCGCCACCGGACTGCCGGGCGGCCCCAGCGACGACGGCTCCCGCGCCGCGCTGGCCGAGGCGACCCTGTCGCTGCCCACCACCCCGCCCGAGGAACACCCGAACGTGGCCGCGTGGCGACAGGCGTACCGCGCGTTCGGCGCCAAGCCGCAGCGCACCCGCTGCTCGGTGGAGGCGCTGCTGCGGCGCGGCGGGCTGCCCGAGGTCAACCGCCTGGTCGACCTGTACAACGCGGTTTCGGTGCGGCACGTGCTGCCGGTCGGCGGCGAGGACCTGGCGCGCTACCGCGGCGCGGCCCGGCTGATCCGGGCCGAGGGCACCGAGCCGTTCGAGGTCCTGGAGGCCGGGCTCCCCGCGATCGACCACCCCGCGCCGGGCGAGGTGGTGTGGTGCGACGACGAGGGCGTCACGTGCCGTCGATGGAACTGGCGCCAGTGTGTGCGCACCCGGATCACCGAGCACACCACCGACGCGCTGTTCCTGTTCGAGCGGCTGGAGCCGATGACCCTGGACGCGCTGCACGAGGCGGGCGAGGATCTGGCCAAGCGGCTGCGCGACCTGTCCTCGGCGGTGCGGATCGAAAGCCGGCTGGTCGGCGTCTGACCGCTGGTCAGCGCGGCAACGGGCCGACGTAGACCCAGGCGCCTTCGTACCGGACGAACCGGCTGTGTTCGCGCAGCGTGTCCTGCTGCCCGCGCTCGAGATAGGTCGCGGTGAACTCGACGGTGCCCTCCTGGTGGAACGGCCCGCCGTCGGTGCTCGCGAGCACCTCCAAGCCCAGCCAGCGGGTGCGCTCGTCGAGGTCGAGGCGCTCCGGCCGGGTGTCGGGGTGCCACGTGCGCAGGAGATAGGCCGTGTCGCGCACGGCGAACGCGCTGTAGCGCGAGCGCATCAGTGCCTCGGCGGTGGGCGCGGGGGAGCCGGCGTGCCGTGCGCCGCAACACGCGCCGTAGGTGTCGGGCAGGCCGCAGGGGCAGGGCGAGGCGGCGGTGACGGCGTCCGGTCGGGGCCGCGGGGTGCGTCGGGACATGCCCCGATTCTGGCCCAACCGGACCGTGCCGCGCCTATCCGGTGTGTTGCGGCGCGGAGGGTGCCGAGGGCGCGGACGGTGTCGGCGGCGCCAGGCACGGCCCGGGCAACAGATCGCGGATCATCGCCTCCCACTCGTCGGCGCTGGGCGGGGCGTCGGTGAGCAGGGCCTGGATGAGCAGCCCGTCCAGCGCGCCGACGAACACCCGGACCCGGACCGGGTCGGTGCTGAAGCGCAGCGCGAAGTCGGTGACCGCGGCCATCCAGTGGTCGGTGGACTCGCGCAGCTCCGGTCGCCGGGCGGCGAGCAGGAACAGCTCGTACTCGGCGACCAGCAGGCCCGGCGACGTGCAGATGTGGTTCAGGTGTTCGGCCAACGCGCGCCGGGTGTCGCCGGGGGCGGCGGCGATCGAGCGCACGTGGATCGCGTCCGCGGTCATGCACGACGTGAGCGCGGCGGTCAGCAGGTCGTCGACGCCGTCGAAGTAGTACGTCGAGGCACTGGTGGGCAGCCCCGCCTCGCGCGAGACGGTGCGGTGGCTGACGCCGGCCGCACCGTCTCGTTCGACCACCCGCAGGGTGGCCTCGATCAGCGCCCGGCGGCGGCGTTCGCCCTTGGCCCGGCGTCCGTCGACGGCTTCCTCGATCAGTGGGATTCACCTTCTCGTACGGGGGTGGCGCCGGTCGGCGAGCCGCCGACCGCGACGGTGGTCCCGCGCGGCGCGGTCCGGCGCAGCACACGGTATCCACCGATGGCCGCCGAGGCGGCGAGCAGGGCCGCGCCGACGGCGACGCCGAAGCCGGCCCGGGTCCCGTGGTGGTCCACGATCAGGCCGGAGAGCGAGGAGCCGGCCGCGACGCCGATGCCGATGCCGGTGGTGGTCCAGGTCATCCCCTCGGTCAACCGCGCGGGCGGGACCAGGCGTTCGACCAGGCTGACGGTCAGGATCATGGTGGGCGAGATCGACATGCCCGCGACGAACACGCCCGCCGCGAGTGCGGGCAGGTTGTCCACCAGCAGCAGCGGCAGGATGGTCACGGCGGTGACGCCGACGCTGATCAGCAACATCCGGGGCAGCGGGGTGGCGAACTTGAACGCGCCGAAGGCGATCCCGGCCAGGCAGGAGCCGGCGGCGTAGGTGGCCAACACGAAGCTCGCCGAGCCGCGTTGGCCGTGTTCCTCGGCGAAGGCGATGGTGACCACGTCCACGGTGCCGAAGATGGCGCCGATCGCGATCAGGGTGACCACGAGCACCTGGAGGCCGCGGATGCGCATCACCGACGTGGTCCTGCCCGCGGTGCGCGGGTGCGGCGGGGGCTCGGTGCCGCGCTGCACGGTGAACAGCAGGACGCCGATGGTGAAGAAGACGATCGCGGCCAGCGGGCCGGCCTCGGGAAAGGCGGAGACGGAGAGCTGGACCGCGATGATCGGTCCGAGGATGAAGCACAGTTCGTCGACCACGGACTCGAAGGAGAACGCGGTGTGCAGGTGTGGCGAGCCGCGGTACAGGACCAGCCAGCGGGAGCGGACCATGGCGCCCATGCTGGGCATGCAGCCGGCGGGTATCGCGCACACGAACAGGGTCCAGGCGGGGGCGTCGTAGCGCGCGCAGAGCAGGAGCACGCCCAGCGCCATGACGCTGACGGCGGTGGCCGGGACGAGTACGCGGCTCTGCCCGTAGCGGTCCACGACGCGCGAGATCTGGGGCGCGATCAGCGCGGTGGACAGTGCGAAGGTGGCGGCCACGGCGCCGGCGAGGCCGTACTCGCCGCGCAGTTCGGAAAGCATGGTGACGATGCCGATGCCGGTCATCGAGATGGGCATGCGGGCGATGAAGCCGGCCGCCGAGAATCCCCTGGCGCCGGGCGCGGTGAAGATTTCTCGGTAGGGGTTACGCACGGGAGTTCCCGTCGATAGGAAAATAAAGTGGGACGTTCGTTCCAGTTTCTATCACGGGGCGTGCGGTCCGCCAAGTCGTTTCGGCGCCGGCATCTGCGGGCCCGACGCGCGGACGCGGCGGTCGGCCCGGGGCCGACCGCCGCGTCATCGGTGCCGCGTGGCTCAGGCCGGGTCGACCGTCCAGTCCGGGTGGCCGGGCATCGGCGGCGTCTTGGCGCCGTACAGCCACGGGTTCAGGAACGGCGCGAGGTCGCGCCGGGCCACCTCGGAGGCGAGCTCGACGTAGTCCGCCGTGCTCGCGGCGCGGCCGCGGAAGCGGCTGGTCCAGGCACGTTCGATCCGGGCGAAGGTGTCCGCGCCGACCTCGATGCGCAGCGCGTACAGGACCAGCGCCGAGCCGTCGTAGCGCATGCGCTTGAACAGGTTGGGTTCGGTGGGCTCGGCAGGCGCGCCGGTGTCCCGGCGCCAGATGTCGTGTTGCCGGTAGGTGTCGCGCATCAGCGCCTCCAGGTTGGCGCCGCCGTTCTCCTCGCTGTAGACGCGTTCGTAGTAGCGGGCGTGGCCCTCGCTCAGCCACAGGTCGGACCAGCGCTCCATGGCCACGCTGTTGCCGGTCCACTGGTGCACGAGTTCGTGCACCATGTTGCGTTCGGCGTTGATCTTGTCGCCGAGCAGGTCGGCCTTGGGGATCAGGGACAACGACTGGGTCTCCAGCGCGACGCCGAGATCGGTGTCCGCCACGAGCAGCCCGTAGCTGTCGAAGGGATAGGGACCCAGCCTGCTCTCCGCCCAGGCCAGGTGACGGGGCGTCAGCGTGCGGTACTGCTCGACCCGCTCGACCAGATCCGGCGGGACCGCGTCGCGCAGCCGGGTGCCGTTGGTGGTCGGGCCGTCGATCAGCGTGTACTTGCCGATGGCGAGTTGGAAGAGTTGGCCCGCCACGGGCTGCCGGCTGTCGTAGGTCCAGCGGGTGCGGCCGGGCGCGGCCCGGCGCTTGTGCGTGAGGGTGCCGTTGGACAGCGCGGTGAGGTCGTCGGCCGCGGTGATGTTGACCGTGGTCCGGGCCCGCAGACTGGGGTGGTCGTTGCTCGGGAAGATCATCTTGGCGCCGTCGGGCTGCGGGTAGATCACCGTGCCGTCGGGTGTGGGAATCCAGCCGAACGTCTCGATCGCGTCGTCGCGGTGCCGTTGCTGGGTGGGGTCGGCGGTGTACTCGACCCGGACCGTGAACGCGCGGCCCTTGCGCAGCGGGCGGGTCGGGGTGATCACCAACTCGTCGCCCTCGCGGGTGGCGGTCGCGGTGGTGCCGTCGACCGTGACCCGGCCGAGCGTGTTGCCCGCGAAGTCGAGGTCGAACCGGGACAGCGCCTGGGTGGCGGTGGCCTTGACGGTGGTGGTCGCCGGGAACGCCGCGCCGGGCGCGCGCCAGTCGAAGTCCAGCGTGTAGTGGTCGACGCGGTAGCCGCCGTTGCCGCTCAGCGGCAGCAGCGGATCGCCGATCCCGGGGGCGCCGGGAGTGGGCCGGGCGTCGCTCGCGTGCGCGCCGGCCGCGCCGGCCGCGGTGAGGGTGAGGGCGGTCGCGATGGCCAGGAGGGCGTGTGATGGACGTCTCATGCGCCCCACCCTGTGCCGGCTTCGTCGCTCGCGGTAGTGCCCGACGCTCGCTTTCACTCGGGTGGCGTGGTCGGTTCGGGGGGTTTGCTCGGATTCTTGGTGATCGCGTGAGGGAAACGGTTCGCCGCGATCGCGCGAGGACCCGGGATCCGGTGATGGATCCCGGGCCCTCGCACGGGTCGGGCGCGGGTCAGGCGCGCTGTTCGGCCTCGCGTTCGGCGGCCTTCTCGGCGGCCTTGTCCGCCTGGAAGCCGTCCTCGTCGCGGCCCTTGCGCCAGTAGCCGGAGAAGGAGATGTCGGTGCGCGCGACGCCGCGCTCGTCGACCAGGTGTCGGCGCAACTCCTTGACCACACCGGCCTCGCCGTGCACGAACGCGTGTACCCGGCCGGTGGGGAAGTCGAGCGCGCGCAGCGCGTCGAGCAGATCGGGACCGGTGTCGCGGGTGATCCAGGTGATGTCGAGATCGAGGTCGGGGTGGGTGGCCGGCACGGTGCCGGTGGGTGCCTCGGCCGACGTGCCCACCTCCAGGAGCGCGATCGCCTTGGCCGCGGCGGGCAGCCGCTCCAGCGAGGCGCTGATCGCGGGGTAGGCGCTCTCGTCGCCGACGAACAGGTGCCAGTCCGCCTCCGGGTCGGGGGCGTAGGCGCCGCCGGGACCGATCAGCCGCAGCGTGTCGCCGACCCGGGCGCGGGCCGCCCACGGGCCGGCCAGGCCCTCGTCGCCGTGGTGCACGAAGTCGATGGTCAGCTCGCCGGTGTTCGGGTTGTTCGCGCGCACCGTGTAGGTGCGGGTGCGCGGCCAGTCCTCGCGCGGGTGTTCGGCGCGGATGGTCTCCATGTCGAACGGCTCGGGGTAGTTCACCCCGGGCTGCGGGAAGAGCACCTTGACGTAGGCGTCGGTGTAGCCGTTGTCGGTGAAGTGTCGGTAACCGTCGCCGCCGGCGACGATCCGGATCAGGTGGGGGCCCACCCGTTCGGCGCTGCGTACCTGGAGTTCGATCAGTTTGCGGGTCTTGCGTGCCGGGCGTTCCGCCATGGAGGTTCTCCTCGCCATGTCACCTGCGCTGTGCGACTTAGGTAAACCTAACCTGATCGCAGCTCGAACTGTTGCCCGGGGGGCACCCGGGTCGCGTCGGATGGGCCCCGGATCATTCCCGGCGGGGCTCGTGTCCGGCGCCGCGGGGTCGCTCATCGCCACGGGGTCAGGTCGGCGCGCTTGGGCGGGCGTCCGTCGCCGGAGGAGCGACCGGTGGCGCGGCGGGCGAGCCAGGGACCCAGGTGGGTCCGGGCCCAGCGCACGTCGGCGCGCCGGCGATCCGTCCAGGCCGGTGGCGCGGCCGCGGGCAACGGCGCGCGCCAGTCGAATCCGGCGGGCAGGCCCATCGCCTGCGCGGTGGCCTCGGCAACGCGCCGGTGTCCCTCGGTGGACAGGTGCAGGCGGTCGTCGGCCCACATCCGCGGATCGTCGAAGACGCGGGCGGTGAACAGATCGACCACGGTGGCGTCGTGCCGGGCGGCCACGGTGTCCACGAAGGCGACCAACTGCTCGATCCGCGGCATCAGTCGGGCCGACGAGCGCAGCCGGCGGGTGGGGTCGGTACTGCGGAAGAGCACCAGGTGCGCGCCGCCGGCGGCGAGCTTGGCGGCGGCCTGTTCGAACACCGCGCACACCGCGCCGACGTCGCAGCGCGGGCGCAGCACGTCGTTGAGACCGCCGGCGAGGGTGATCAGGTCGCCGCCGAGCGCGACGGCGGCGTCCACCTGCTCGTCGGCGATCTGGCGGATCAGCTTCCCGCGTACGGCGAGGTTGGCGTAGCGCAGCGCGGGTGTGTCCAGGGCAAGCCGATCCGCGAGCAGATCGGCCCAGCCGCGGTAGGTGCCGTCGGGGGCGAGGTCGGACATGCCCTCGGTGAACGAGTCACCGACCGCGACGAAGTTCGTGAAGGTGGGATGTGGTGTGTGCATGGCCGGAAAAGCCTAGCCGCCGCGCGCGTGGATCCGCGGGAGGAGGGGCCGGTGCCGACCGCTCAGCGGCGGCGGGCCACGCCGAAGAAGTAGTCGCCCAGGAGCGACTTGCTGCCGAGCACGTCGAGCCCGTGCCGGGGGAGTTCGGCGAGGAAGTCCCGATCGTCGAAGCGGTCCTCGGTGGGGTGGTCGAACAGGAGCGCGAGGGTGGGCCGGGCGAGTGCGCGGGCGGTCATCTCGGAGAAGTAGAAGCGTCCGCCGGGACGCAGCACCCGGCCGACCTCGGCCAGGCACCCGCGCCAGTCGGTGATGTGGTGCACGATGGCGAAGTCGAACACGGCGTCGTAACTCGCGTCCGCCGCGCCGATGGTGCCCCGCAGGTCGGTGGCCGAGCCCTCGACCAGCGCCACCCGGCTGTTGCCGTGCCAGCGCCGGCGGGCCCTGGCCAGGGACGCGTGGTCGAGGTCGATGCCGTCCACCCGGGCGGCGCCGAAGCGGTTCAGGATCAGCTCGATGCCCCTGCCGGTGCCACAGCCGATCTCCAGCGCGTGCGCGCCGGGGTCGAGCCGGCCGCCCAGGCGCAGCAGCAGCGGTGTCTCGTACCAGATCTGTGGCGCCCGCCGGAGGGGACTGGCGACGACGATCTTCTCGACCGTGTTCATCCGCATGGCGCACTCCCCCTGATCGCCGAGCGTGATCGACGCTCCACGATGGGCCATGTCGTGGACGGCGTCAAGGACGAACGCGGCGAGCCGGGTGGGCTCTGCTGCCCGGCGGACCGGAGGCGTTAGCCTTCGGATGTGGGTCGGTGGTGCGAGCGCGCCGAGTTCGCTGGGTGGGTGCCGGTCCGGATCGCGGGTCGGTCGGGACCGTGAGCCGAAGGTGGTGCGATGAGCCGGACCGCGATGACACGAACTTTGACGGTGTTGCTGGTGGAGGACGACCCCGGCGACGCGTTGATGATCGAGGAGGCGTTGCTCGACCGCGACGGCGGACACACGTTGTGCCGGGCCGAGGACGGCATCGAGGCGCTGGAGTGGCTGCGCGCGAGTCCTCGGCCGGACCTGGTGATCCTGGATCTGAACATGCCCCGGATGGACGGTCGCGAGCTGTTGTCGGCGATGAAGGCCGACGAGCGCTGGCGGACCATCCCGGTGGTGGTGCTGACCACCTCGGCCGCGCCCGACGACGTGCGGCACAGCTACGACCTGCACGCCAACGCGTTCGTGACCAAGCCGGTCGAACTCGAGTCGTTCCTGGAGGCGGTGCGCGGGATCGACGAGTTCTTCCTGCGTCTGGTGACCCTGCCGCGCGGGTGAACCGCGGCCGGCGGCCGGCCGTTCGGGCGCGGCGTGCTCACCCGGTCGGGGGGACCAGCAGGGCGATGCCGTCCAGCAGGCGGTCGAGTCCGAAGCCGAACAGCGAGTCCAGATCCAGTTCCACGCCCGGATCGCTCAGTGCGGCGGCGTACATCGGGTAGTGACCGCCGCGCAGGATCAGGTCCATCGCCTCGTCCTGCGCCCGCATCCATTCCTCGCTGGAGATGCCGGTGGCGCGCTCGGCCTCGAACTCGGCCGCGATGTTGACGGCGGTGCCGCGCACGTAGTTCAGCATCGTCACCGCGATGTGCATCACCATCTTCGGCGGCAGCCCCTCGAACTCGGCCATCGCCCACTCCACGTGCGCCATGCCGCGCGGGGTGGGCAGCGGGCGGGTCATCGACATGACGTGGGCCAGCCACGGGTGCCCGCGGTACATCCGCCATTGCAGCCGGCACGAGGTCTCCAGCCGGGCCCGCCAGCCCACCCGTTCGTGGGAGGGCAGGGGCAGTTCGCCGAACACGCTGTCGGCCATCGCCGCGAGCAGGTCCTCCTTGCCGGGCACGTGCCGGTACAACGTCATCGCGGCCACCCCCAGTTCGGCCGCGATCTGCCGCATCGAAACTGCCGCCAGGCCGCGTTCGTCGGCGATGGCCACGGCTGCCGAGACGACCCGTTCGCGGGTGAGTTCGGCCTCGGTGCGCGGGGGGTGCACGGAGGGTACGGCGATGGCGGCGGCGCGCGGGCGATCCGGCCGGTCGGCGCGGGCCGCCCGGTCGGGGTGCTCGGCGACCACGGTGCCGACGCCGCGTACGGCGCGCACCAGTCCGGCCTCGCGCAGTGCGGTCAGGGCCTTGGTGGCGGTGGCCATCGCCACGCCCCATTCGGCGGTGATCGCCCGGGTGGAGGGAACCCGGTCGCCGGGCCGCAACTCGCCGGTCTCGATTCGGCGGCGCAACTCGGCGGCGATCCGGAGGGAAGGGGTGGCGGAGGGTGCGGGACCGGTGGAGGAGGCCGGCGTGGTGGGGCGTGCCATCAGGGGCTCCCGGGGCTTGTCGTTGTACTGGGGCGATCGTTGGTGCACTATAGGGCACGTTTGCTCATCGAGATAGTGCACTGGCTTGAGTGCACTACTTGAAGAAGTCTTTGTTCGCACGAAACTCCGCCTCGTTGCACTGGTCTATCGAGCATGTTTACTCTGTACGCGTCAAAGCGTACGCCGTATAGGCGCATCAGTGGGGGAGAGTTCCAGTGACGACCATCGAGACATCCGATCGGCCCGGGCCCGGACCGCTGGCGGGGCGGCGGGAATGGGTCGGGTTGGCCGTCCTGCTGCTGCCGCTGCTGCTGGTGAGCATGGACGTGTCGGTGCTCTACTTCGCGGTGCCGTTCATCGGCCGTGCCCTGGAGCCCACCGGTACGCAGCAGTTGTGGATCCTGGACATGTACGGCTTCGTGCTCTCCGGCCTGTTGATCGTGATGGGCGCGCTCGGCGACCGGATCGGCCGGCGCCGACTGCTGTTGGTGGGCGCGGCGCTGTTCGGCGGCGCGTCACTGGCCGCGGCGTACGCGCACGACGCGGAGACGCTGATCGCGGCCCGGGCGCTGCTGGGTGTGGGCGGCGCGGCGTTGATGCCGTCCACCCTCGCGTTGATCCGCACCATGTTCGCCGACCCCAAGCAGCGCGGGACCGCGATCGCGCTCTGGACCGCCGTGATGACCGGCGGGATCTCGCTCGGGCCGATCCTGTCCGGTCTGCTCGTCGAACACTTCTGGTGGGGCTCGATCTTCCTGATCAACGTGCCGGCGATGGCGATCCTGCTGTTCCTGGTCCCGGTGTTCGTTCCGCGCCATCGCGGCCTGGCGCGGGGGCCGTTCGACCTGATCGGCGCGGTGTTGTCGCTGGGCACGCTGTTGCCGGTGGTGTACGGCGTCAAGGAGATCGCCCGCTCCGGCGCGGCCACGTTGCCGGTGCTGAGCATCGGCTTCGGGCTGATCGTCGGCGCCCTGTTCGTGCGACGTCAACTCACCGCCGCCCACCCGCTGTTGGATCTGGAACTGCTGCGCGTGCGGGCGTTCGGCGGGTCGGTGGTGGCCAACGTCTTGTCGATGTTCGCGATCGTCGGCTTCGCCATCTTCACCACGCAGTACCTCCAGTCGGTGCTCGGGATGAGTCCGCTGCGGGCCGCGCTGTGGAGCCTGGTGCCGTCGGGAGCGGTGGCCGTGGCCACTCCGGTGGCCACCGTGCTGGCCCGACGGATGGATCGGGTGTGGGTGATGTGCGGCGGGTTCGTGCTGGCCGCCGGCGGCTTCACGGTGCTGGCCGGGGCCCGGTCGGACTCCTCGCTGGGGCTGCTGCTGGGCGGGTCGGCGGTGTACGCGGCGGGCGTGGTCGCGGTGATGACGCAGGTGACCGAGATGGCGATGGGTGTCGCGCCGGCCGAACGCGCGGCCTCCGCCTCCGCGGTGCTGGAGTCGGGGAGCGAACTGGGCGGCGCGCTGGGCATGGCGCTGCTCGGCACGATCGGCGACGCGGTGTACCACCGGGCGATGGCGGATACGGCGCCGAGCGGCCCGGCCCGGGAGACGCTCGGCGGGGCGCAGGCGGTCGCGGCGGACCTGCCGGGGGACTCAGGGCGAGCGCTGGTGGACTCGGCGCGGGACGCGTTCTGCGACGGGATGAACGCGGCGGCGATCGGGGCGGCCGTGGTGATGGTGGTCGCGGCGGCGTATTGCGCGCGCTTCCTGCGGGGCGTGCCGGTGGCGAACGCCGGTACGGGAGACGGGACTTCGGCGCCGACGGCGTCTTCGGTCGCGGAGCGGGACAAGCCGGCGGCCGGGGTCGGGGAGGCAGTCGGGGTCGAGGAGGCGGTGGACGCGCGATGGACCTGCGGGCGGTGAACGGGCGCGCGTGAACGGCCGGTCGTACGGCCGGCGGTGAACGGGGCGGCGGGAGCGAGGACATGGTCGGCTCGGCGCCGGCCGCGTGTTCGTACCCGCCGCCGCATTCCCGCGCCCGCGTCGCGAGTCGGCTGTCGTGTGCCGCCGCGAGGTTCGGCCGCGGTGTCTGTCGCGGGTCATCTCCGGGTGCAGGCGCGGGCGGTGTGCACGGTCGT
Source organism: Embleya sp. NPDC001921 (assembly GCF_053594475.1). Classification (NCBI taxonomy): domain Bacteria; kingdom Bacillati; phylum Actinomycetota; class Actinomycetes; order Kitasatosporales; family Streptomycetaceae; genus Embleya; species Embleya sp. NPDC001921. The sequence goes on along the minus strand of NZ_JBSFEO010000002.1, from coordinate 49,429 downwards.
CGCGGCGAGGTAGAAGGCGTCCGGGCGCCACAGGATGCCGGTGTCGGCGTCGGTGTCCAGCAGCGCGTCCAGGGTGGCGCGGTCCCGCGCGTCGAGTCGGTCGGCCAACAGGGCCCGCCGCTGCGTCAGTTCGGCGTGCAGGTGTTCGCGGGGCGCGGCGTCCAGCGGCGACGGCAGGTCGATCAGGAACGAGTGCGAACCGGTGGGGACCAGGCCCGCCCGGGCCAGCATGGCCGGCCAGTCCTCCACCGCGGCGCGGGTGCCGGGCAGTGTCGCGCGCAGTTCGGCGAACCAGTCCTCGTGCGCGGCGTCCAGGCGGGCCTGGAGACCGGGTCGGCCGATGCCGATGTCGCGGGGCAGGAAGCGCGGGGACAGGCCGCGTTCGACGACCGCGATCACGCCGCCCGGGCGCAGTACGCGGGCCAGCGAGTCCAGGGCGGCCTGTTGGTCGCCGAGGTGGTGTACGACGTCGCCGGCCCAGACCAGGTCGGCGCTGCCCAGGGTGCCCAGGTCGGCGGGCAGGTCGACGCGGTGGGTGCGGACCCGGTGACCCAGCCCCTCGCGCCGGGCCCGTAGGCCGGTGCGTACCCGCAGGGCCGTGCTGGGGGCGCCGGCGACCACCTCGGCGTTGGGGAAGTAGCGGGCCAGCAGGCAGGAGGCGATGCCGGGGTCGCCGCCGAGGTCGAGGATGCGGTCCACCCGGGCCAGCGTGTGGTCGCCGTGCAGCGCGAGGTCGCGCAGACGCGCGGCGGCCTGTTCCAGGAACGGGGCGTGCAGTTCGGCTTCGCGTTCGAGGTATCGAGCGTCCGCGTCCCGATACGGGTCGTCGGGTCCGGGGTGGGTGGTCATCGCTGGTTCTCCCGAGGTCGGGGCGCTCATTGCCGTGGGCGGCCGGGTCGATCGTTTGTGTTGCGGGAGACAACGTCGGCACATGGGCGCGGTAATCCACGCCGGCGGGAACGGTCGGCCACGACGTGGTCGGCGCAGCCGGCGGGTCCGGTACGTTGCCGGGCAGGACGGATACGCCGTTCGGCGCGATGCGCGCGTGGTGCGGCGGGACGACTGCGGGGAGAGCGGGATGTCGGTGTCGGAGTCGGAGCGGACGGTGGACGACGCGGTCGCGTGCCGGGCGGAGATCGTCCGGTTGCATGAGCTGATCGAGGGTCTGCTCACCGGAGCCGACCGGGATGCGGGCGGATTCGCGCTCGCGCACGCCCCGGGTTTCACGCTGGTGGAACCCGGCGGTGGCACGTTGACCCGGCCGGAGGTGCTCGCGATGGTCGACGGCGCGCGGGGCGCGGTGCCGGGGTTGCGGATCACCATCGAGGACGTGCGCGTGGTGGCCTCGGCGGGCGAGTTCGTGGTGGCGGCGTACCGCGAGGTGCAGGTCCGCGCGGACGGTGGCGGCGACACGCGGGTCGCGACGGTGGTGTTCGAGCGCGACGGGTCGGCGGAGCACGGGCTGCGCTGGCGGCATCTGCACGAGACGTGGGTTACGCGCACCTGAGCCGGAGTCGGTGTGCTCGCGTCGGGCCGACGGGGATCGAAGGCACGCCCCGGTGTCGGCGGCCGGCGGCGACTCGGCACCGGCCCGGCCGGCGGCGGCGGATCGAAGACACGCCCTAGGGTCGGGGCATGAGTGACGAGATCGTCTACAAGCTGGTGGGCACCGAGGAATGGGCCGCCGCCCTGCGGCGCGGGGTGTTCGAGGGAGCCGGGGTCGACCTGGTGGACGGGTACGTGCACCTGTCCACGGGCGCGCAGGTGGCCGAGACGGCGCGGCGCCACTTCGCCGGCCGGGACGCGCTGACCCTGGTCGCGGTGGATCCGGCCGTTCTCGGCTCGACGCTGCGCTGGGAGCCCTCGCGGGGTGGGGAGTTGTTCCCGCACGTGTACGGCGCGGTGGAGCCGGCCGCGGTGGTGTGGACCGCGCCGCTGGACCTGCCCGCGGCGCCGGAGGGCGACACGGTCGCCGAGGCGGTCCTGGCGGTGCTGCGGGCGCACGGCGGCTGATCGGCCGGCTGTCGGGCCGGCCGGGAGATCGGGGTTGGGTCATCGCTCGGGGGCGGGCACACGCGGGCGCCGGCCGCCCGGGCGTTCGTCCGGGGTGGGCGGCGCGTGCGGGCGAGCCGGTGTCGGGGCGCGTCGAAGCCGGGTTATTCGGGGAGGGAATGCCCCGAGAGGTTGCGCAGGTTGTCGAGTTGCTCCCAGTGCCGGGCGATGCGCTCGCGGCCCTTCGGGGTCGGTGCGACGTTGGTGTTGGGCTTGCGGTGTACGAACCGCTTCTCGATGGTGATCAGTTCGGCCTCGGCCAGTTTGGTCAGGTGGCTGGAGAGGTTGCCCTTGGTCAGTCCCGTCACGCGCTGGAGGAAGACGAAGTCGGCGGATTCCACGGTGGACAGCACCGTCATGATCGCCAATCGGCCCGGTTCGTGGATCAGCCGATCGACGATCGGCCCGTCGCTAGGCGTCGACATCGCCGTCGCCGAGGTGCGGTGCCCGGTCGGGGGCGAAGGTGCGTTCGAGCGCGGCATGATCGAGGACTCCCGTCACCATGGTTGCCACGCCGACGAGCATAAGACCCACATTGATCCTGGCCGTCGGCCCCACATAGCCCCAGATCGGCAGCAGGGCGACCACCACGAGCGTGCCCCAGACGGCCACGTGGTGTGGCCTCGGCCGCATGGCGACGGCGTAGGACGCGAACATGAATCCCGCGAACACGGCGGTGGTCGCGGTGAGCGGCAGGTCGGCGTTCCAGTCCAGACTCACCGCGCCCGCGACCGCGGCCGCGCCGACGGCGGCGGTGACCGCGGCCCGCGTGCGGTCGCGGCCCGAAGGGGTGATCCGCCCGAAGTTCTCCGTGTAGTAGCGGTTGATCCACAGATAGGCCGCCCCGGCCACGACCATCAGCCCGCCGACCGCCCAGGTGACCCAGGCGTGATCCAGCGGACCCCACCTCGTGTTGGAAAGCCCGGCGGCGAGGAGCAACACGCCGGCCGGAATCGAGAGCAGCCCCCTCAGGTAGGAGTAGTTCGCCGCCGCGGACTCGAGACTCGCACGATCCATCGCGCCCCTCCCAAACTGGTTTGTGGCACAGACTCTACGTCGTGACGAGAGCTGTGCAAACAGGTTTGTGTCACAAACCTCAAGGGCGTCGACCGGCGCGCGCCGAAACTTCGTCGAGCGGATCCGCCCGCACCACCTCGTGGCCGGGTCGCACGACGCGGTCGTCGACTACGTTCGCAACCCGGAGAGGCCGAACCGAGTCGGATCCGAGACCCCGCTCTCCGTGCGCTGAGGAGCGGGGGCGGCCGCGGCTACGGCGTCGCGGAGGGGATCGGCGCGGGGTTCGGGCGGGCCGGGGCGTGGTCGAGGGTGATGCCGAACAGATCGCGGTAGGCGGCCAGGAGGGCGGCGTCGTCGGCGAGGGGCTCCTCGTGGCGTTCGGATCCGGTGGTGCGCACGACGGTGCGGCCGGAGATGGTGATCCGGCCGTCCGGGGTCGGGCGCGAGCACAGCGGGGCGCGGGTGAAGTGCGATGCGGGCGCGGTCTGGTGCCACCAGCAGCCGGTGACGAAGTCGCGGAGCTCGCGCGGGCGAGGTTCCAGGCGGTACTGGAGCTCGCCGTCGTGGAGCACGTCGAGCTCGCCGTGTTCGCCGTTCTCGTGGTCGAGGATGCGGAACACCCCGCCCGGATCCTCTTGATCGGTGCGCACGTCCAGGCGCAGCGGATGGTGGGTGAACCGGCCGAAGCCGACGTCGACGAGCCACGGTTCGGCCAGGTCGACGCGCAGCGCCAGGTGGTCGAACGGGATCCCGACGCGGCCCTCGTGGTCGTACGTGCGCGCGGAGAGCAGGGTCACGCGGTAGCCGAGCGCGCGCAGGAGCGCGGCGAACCCGCCGCCGAGTTCGTAACAGAAGCCGCCGCGCCGCCGGTCCAGGAACTTGGCCAGGATCGCGTCCTCGGTGAGCTCGACGGGCCGACCGAGGTGGATGTCGAGGTTCTCGAACGGCACCGCGAGCAGATGCCGCCACTGGAGGTCGGCCAGCGCCGCCGCGTCGGGACGCGCGGGGCGTGCGGCGTCGAGAAGGGCCAGGTACGCGTCGGCGCGATCGCGGTCCATCGGGTCTCCGTGCTGTGAGTGCGTGCGGCCGATCATGCCGGCCGGCCCCCATCATGCCGACGCCGCTCGGCACGCGTCGCGCGGGGAGAGCCCGACGACGCCGCGGGGCGACCCCGAGAACCCACCCCCTCGAATCCCGGTGCGCCGGGTGCGGTTCGTCGGCCGTCCGGGCAGGTGGGCGGCACCGGGGGACGGGAAAATCGGGCGACACGGTTCGGGAGGTGGGGACATCATGCGGGAGTGGTCGTCGCGCCCCTCGTGGCCGGCGGCCCGGTCGTGACTTCGGTTCCCGAAAGGTTGTCGTGCAGGCCGTACATGCGATCACCCCCGCCGCGTTGCCCGAGGTTCTGCTGCATACCGCGCTGGTGCGGCCGGTGTTCGTGTGGGGCGCGCCCGGGATCGGGAAGTCCTCGCTGGTACGGGACTTCGCCGGATCGCTCGGACTGGAATGCGTGTCGCTGCTCGGCACCCAGCTCGCTCCCGAGGACCTGATCGGCGTACCGCAGATCGTCGCCGGACGCAGCCGGTTCTGCCCGCCCGAGCAGATCGCCCGAGACGAGCCCTACTGCCTGTTCCTGGACGAACTCAACGCCGCCTCGCCGGATGTGCAGAAGGCGTTCTACTCGCTGATCCTGGACCGCCGGATCGGCTCCTACACGCTGCCGGCCGGCTCCGTGGTGATCGGCGCGGGCAACCGGGCGAGCGACAACGCGCTGGCCCGGCCGATGTCCTCGGCCCTGATCAACCGCCTGGTGCACGTACACCTGCGCGCCTCGGCCGGGGACTGGCTGGACTGGGCCGCCGCGCACGGCATCCACCCCTGGGTGCTGGACCACGTGCGGGCCCGCCCGGACCACCTGTGGAGCGCGCCGCCCAAGACCGAGGAGCCGTTCTCCACGCCGCGCGCGTGGCACATGCTCTCCGACGGGCTGTACTCGTTCGGCGCCGACGTCGTCGACGAGCACGTGCGGATGCTGGCACACGGCACGCTCACCCCCACCCACGCCGCCGCGTTCCTGGGCTACCTCAAGACCGTGCGCAACGCCTACGGCCTGGACGCCATCGTCAAGGGCGACGCCCGCTGGCCGGCCGCGCCCGCCGACCGCGACCTGCTGTTCTTCCTGGTGGAGAGCTTTCGCGCGCGCCTGGCCAAGGACCTGCCGGCGGAGCGTCGACACGTCTCGCCCGCACTGCGCGAGTTCGCCTGCCGGGCCAAGGCCCTCCTGGTCGAACTCGCCGAGATATCCCTGGAGATGGCCCAACTCGTGATCGCCGAGGACGACACCGGCGCCGCCCCGCTGCCCGCGTGGTTCCTCGTCGAGACCGCCCGCGACCTGCCGCGCCTGGTCGGCGCGCGGCGCTGACGGACCGCGCCGATGTCCGCGCGCCGCGCCCGAAACCCCGCCGCCGACCACGCCGAGCGGGTCCTGAAGGCCCGCAACGCCGGCTGGAAGCCGGCCTGCGTCCCGCCCCTGGACCACGTCGGACGTTTGATCAGGCACACCTACGCCCCGCACGGCCCGGGCGGGTTGGGCCACATCACCGACGGCGGCACCCTCGTCGTCGACCGGCACCGCTACGTGCCGCCCGCGCTCTGGCGCCGCGCGTACACCCACCTGCTGCTGCACCTGGCCCTGGGCCACCTGGACGCGCACACCCTCGCCGAGGCCGGCCTGGGCGATCCGGCCGCCGAGATCGACGTCGCGTACAACACCGCGTGCTGCGTCGCGGTACACCGCTTCGCCGCCGGCCTGGGCGTCGGCACACCACCGGACGAACTGCCCGACCTGCCCGCCGGCGACGAGCGCGAACTCACCGAGCGCTGGCGCCGCGACGGCGTCCCCGAGGCGCTGCGCCGGATCGGCGCCAACGGCACCTCGCCCTGCATGCGCCGCGAACCGCCGTCCGCCCCCACCGACCCGGCGCCCCGGGACTGGCCCGCCGTGCTGGCCCGCGGCCTCGTCGACATGGTCGCCTCCTCGCTGGACGCCGCCGCCGGCGGCGAGCGCGCCGGTCGAACCGCCCGCGCCGAAGGCCCCTGGGACCGGGCGCTGTCCTGGTTCGTCTCCTCGTATCCGCTCCTGGGCGCCCTCGCCGCCGGCCTCACGATCGTCGCCGACCTCGAACTGGTCCGCTCCTGGGACATCGCCATCGCCGCGGTCAGCCCCGAGCACGGCGAGATCTACGTCAACCCGCACGCCGGGCTGAGCGCCGAGGAATGGCGATTCGTGCTCGCCCACGAGATGTTGCATGCCGCGCTGCGCCACGACCGCCGGCGCGAGCACCGCGACGCGCACCTGTTCAATGTGGCGTGCGACTACGTGATCAACGGGTGGCTGGTGGAGATGGGCGTCGGGGTGCTGCCGGACGGGCTGCTGTACGACCCGCGGCTGGCCGGACTGTCCGCGGAATCGGTGTACGACACGCTCACCACCGACCTGCGCCGGGCCCGCAAACTGCGCACCCCCGGCTCGCGCGAGCACGGCGACGTGTTGGGCGAGTGGCTTTCCGAACCGGCCGCGGCGGCCCGGCGGTCCAGCCGCCGCGGGTCCTCGGGAGCGATGGGACCGATGCCGTGGGAGCGCGGGCCCGGCGGTTCGTTCGTCGACCTGGACGCGTTCTATCGACGCGCGCTCAGCGCCGGACTCGCCTACCACGACCCGGGCCGAGGGCTGCTGCCCGCCGGTCTGATCGAGGAGATCCGCACCCTGGAACAGCCGCCGCCCGCGTGGGACGTACGGCTGGCCCGGTGGTTCGACGAGCACGTGCGTCGGCCGGAACCGGTGCGCAGCTACGCGCGGGCGAGCCGTCGGCAGGCCTCCACGCCGGACATCCCGCGCCCCGGGCGGATCCGGCCGCAGGACGTCGACCGGTTGTGCACGTTCGGCGTGGTGCTGGACACCTCCGGATCGATGGACCCGTCGCTGCTGGGCAAGGCGCTGGGCGCGATCGCCTCCTACGCGACCGCGCGGGACGTGCCGGCCGCGCGCGTGGTCTACTGCGACGCCGCCGCCTACGACGCCGGGTACCTGCCGGTGGAGGACATCGCGCACAAGGCGCGGGTGCGCGGGCGCGGCGGCACGGTGCTGCAACCGGGGATCCGCCTGCTGGAGAGCGCCGACGACTTTCCCGCCGAGGGCCCCATCCTGGTGATCACCGACGGCCACTGCGACGTCCTGCGGATACGCCGCGAACACGCCTTTCTGACCCCGGCGGGCGCCCGCCTGCCCTTCACGCCCCGCGGCCCGGTGTTCCGGGTCCGGTGAGCTGATCGGGCCGCCCGGCGCGAGCCGGTGGGCGGCGCCCGATCATGGGATTTCGCCGCGCTCGGACCGGTCCGCCGCGCGCAGTCGGGTGCGGTCGCCGCGCCCGGCACGCGATATCGGAACCCGGGCGGCACGGGGTGGCGATGGCGGTGCACCACGCCGAGGAACGCGGCCCTTGTGGGGTGGTGGGGCGGGGGCGGCTAGGTTGGGCGGCATGCTTGTGGCGTTGATCGATTCCGGGATGGGGCTGTTGCCGACGGCGGGATGGCTGCGGCGGCTGCGGCCCGATCTCGACCTGTTGTTGTGTACGGACCCCGATCACATGCCGTGGGGCGACCGGAGTGAGGCGACGATCACCCGACGGGTGCTGGCCGCCGCGGAGCTGGCCGCCGAGCGCGGCGCGGACGGCATCGTGGTGCCGTGCAACACCGCCACCGTCACCGCGCTGGACACGCTGCGCGCGCGCTGCGAGCCGGCCGTGCCGGTGGTGGGCACCGTACCGGCGATCAAGCCCGCCGCCGCGTCCGGCGCCCCGTTCGCGGTGTGGGCCACGGTCGCGACCACGGCGAGTGCGTATCAGGCCCGGCTGATCGAGGAGTTCGCCGCGGGCCGCACCGTGGTGCGGGTGGCCTGCCCCGGCCTGGCCGAGGCGATCGACCGGGCCGACCGGCCGGCCGTCGAGGCCGCGATCGCCGACGCCGCGCGCCGCACCCCCGCGGACTGCGCGGGCGTGGTCCTGGGCTGCACGCACTATCCGCTGGTCACCGACCGGATCCTGGCCGCGCTGCCCGCCGGGGTGGGGTTGTACGACAGCGCCGAGGCGGTCGCCCGGCAGACGCTGCGCCGGCTGGGCCTGACCGAGGACCCGGACGCGGTGCCGGGCACGATCGAGGTCACCCTCAGCGGACGCCCCGGTACGCTGCCGCCGAACGCGCTGGCCTACCCGCTCGGCCGCGCGCTCGCCGAGGGCAGCCGGCCGGCGCCGGAGGGGTCGACCCCGGTCGGCCCGGCGGCGAACACGCGGTCTGCCTGAGCCGACCGGGTCCGACCTCGCGCCCTACACGTTCCAGGTCCGGGTGCTGAGCACCAGGTGGTAGCCGTCGGGGTCGACGACGGTGACGCCGTACTTGTCCCAGTAGGGATTGTGCGCGGCGGTCCGGGTGCCTCCGGCGGCGACGAGGCGGTCGATCAGGGCGGGGTCGATCGGCTCGCCCAGGTAGAGCACGAACAGGTCCTCGGCCGTGGGTGTGGGCGGCAGCGGGTTCTCCGGGTCGATGGTGAGCTCGAAGTGCCAGCCGCCGCCCGGGAGACCGACCATGACCAGGTCCCATTCGCCGGAGACGCGTTCGGTGGTGCGCCACAGGACTTCCAGACCCAGGCCCTCGACGTAGAACCGCTCGGCGGCCGCCAGGTCGCGCGAGGGACGGGCGATTCGTACGTGTGTGTCGGTGTTGATCATGCCGGTGAGGTTAGCGGGCGGGGACCCGCCCTCGGACAGGGTGTGCCGACCCCGGCTCGGTCGTCCGCCTGCCGTCCCCCGGTCGTTCGTCGCTCGTCCGTCGACCGGGCGGGACGCGCGATTCGGGCGAGCCGAGCCGGGTGCGACACCCGCGTGCCGCGCCGCCGCGCTAGACCGAGTTCCGATACCCGCGGAACGCGCGTGCCGACAACCAGACCGCGAAGGCCGCCAGCGCGATCAGGGCCGCGCCGCGCTCGGCGACCAGGGCCCAGTCGGGGTCCGCGCGCATCGCCGACCGGGCCGCCTCCAGCGCCCAGTCCAGCGGATTGAACCGGGCGACCTCGCGCATCCAGCCCGGCATCCGGGACGCGGGCATGAACGCCGAGGACAGGAACGTCAACGGCAACAGCAGGAACGTGTTCAGCGCGATCACCGTCTCGCGTTGCCGGGCGACCATGCCCAGCGCGTTGGAGAAGGCGCCGAAGACCGTGCCCAGCACCGAGGACACCACGATCAGCACCAGGATCCCGGTGAGCCCACCCGGATAGTGCGCGCCGGCGAGCCGACCGAGGCCGATCATCACCAGCGACTGGAACGCGGTCGAACAGCCCTGCGCCACGATGTTCGCGTTGATCAGCGCGCCGCGCCGGAGCGGGGTGACCAGGAAGCGGTCGAGCGTGCCCCGCTCGATCTCCTCCAGCATGCCCATGCCGGCCCACATGTTGGCCGAGACCGCGTTCATCACCACCACGCCCGGGACGAGGTAGTCGAGGTAGGACCCGGTGCCGAAGCCGGGCAGGTCGACGATGTCGCGGAAGAGTTGGCCGAAGAGGAACAGCCAGATCACCGGCTGGATCAAGGTGATGACCAGATAGGCCGGTTGGCGGGCGAAGACCCGGAACCGGCGGTCGGTCATGTACCAGGTGTGGGCGATCGCCTCGCGCGGGCCGAGGACGCGTTCGGGGCGCGGTGCGGTGGTCGTCGTCATCGCGCTTCTCCCTCGATGTCCGCGGTGTCGCCGGGGGCGGCAGCGGTGGTGCGGGGGGTGCCGGCGCCGGTCGCGCCGAAGCGGCGGCCGGCGTGGCGCAGGTAGACGTCGTCGAGCGAGGGACGGGCCACGGTGACCGCCCCGACCCGGGCGCCGGCCCGGTCCAGCGCGGCCAACACCTCGGGTACGGCGGCGGCCCCGTCGTCCGCGCGGGCGTGCACCACGCGGTCGTCGACGGTGATCTCCCGGACGCCCGGCACGCGGCCCAACGCGTCCCACACCGCGGGCCCGGCCGGATCGAGCAGGTCCACGTGCACCGCGTCGCCGCGCAGTTCGGACTTGAGCCGTTCGGGCGTGCCCTCGGCGACCATCCGGCCGCGGTCGACGATGGCCAGCCGCGCGGCCAGCCGATCGGCCTCGTCGAGGTAGTGCGTGGTGAGCAGGATGCTCAGGCCCTCCCCGGCCAGCCCGCCGATCTCGTCCCACATGTCGGCGCGGGCCTCGGGGTCGAGTCCGGTGGTGGGCTCGTCCAGGAAGAGCACCTCGGGGTGGTGCACCAGGCCCAGCGCGACGTCCAGCCGGCGCAACATGCCGCCCGAGTAGGTGCGGACCGGGCGACGCGCGGCCTCGGTCAGGCCGAAGCGGTCGAGCAGGTGGTCGGCGCGCCGGCCGGGGTCGCGACCGCGCAGGCCGAACAGGCGCCCGGTCAGGATCAGGTTCTCCCGGCCGGTGGCGGCCGGGTCGGCGCCGGAGCGCTGGGCGACCACGCCGATGGCCCGGCGGACCCGGGCCGGATCGCGGACCACGTCGTGTCCGGCCACCCGGGCCGAGCCGGAGTCGGCGGTCGCCAGCGTGGTGAGGATCTTGACGGTGGTGGACTTGCCCGCGCCGTTGGGCCCGAGCAGGCCGAAGACGGTGCCGGGAGCGACGCTCAGGCTCAGTCCGGCCAGTGCCGGCACGCCCTCGGGGCGGCCCTTGAGCGGATAGGTCTTGACGAGGTCGTGCGCCTCGATCGCGGGCGCGCCGGTGCCGGCGACGCCGGTGTGGCCGGGCGCGCGACCGCCGTGGACGGTTGCCGCCGTCCGCGCGGTGTGCTCCATGACGGAGTGGATCCCTCCGGTCGACATTCGGTGCGGCGGAGCCGGATGGCTCGCCGACCTGCGACAAGAGGACCGGGGATACGATGAGTTCGGTGTGCCTCGTACGTGCCGGTCCCTGTTGCCGCAGGGTTTCGGTTCGAGGTTCCCGGCCCCCGGCAGCGGTGTTCGAGCACCGTCCGGGGGCCTCTTCTTCGGTTGTTTCGGTATCGGATGTGCCGGTATCGCCGGCCGCGGAACCGCCGGCCCCGGTATCGCCGGCCTCGGATCGGCGCTCTCGGTATCCGTTGTCGGTTTCGGTTCTCGGTTTCGGTTCTCGGGGTGGCTCTCTCAGGTTGGTCGGGTCGGATGCGCCGGCTTCGGCTCCGGTTGCTTCGGGGCCGGTCGTCGCGGTCCGACGTGCCGGGACTACCGGGTGGGGTCGTCGTCGACGGCGGACTCCCGGTGGTCCTCGGCGTGTTCGGCGGATGTGTGCTCCGGACCCGCTTCGTCCAGCCCGACCCAGCCGGCCGGGGTCTCGCCGGTGGCGTGGAATCGGCGCCACTCGGCCACGCCGGACAACGAGCCGTCCGCGATCGCGGCGAGCAGGCCGCGCACCCACCGGCCCTCCGCCTCGGCCATGGCCAGTTCGTACTCGTTCTCGACCAGGAACACCGCCGGCAGGTAGCTCGCGAGCTTGTCCACCTCGGCGCGACCGTGCGCGATATGTGCGTCGATGGCCTCGACGCGGCGCCGGAGCAGGTCGGTCACCTGGTCGGGAGGGAGCACGCCCATCAGGGACAGCGCGCCCTCGAAGCGCGGGAACTCGTGCACCCGGACGGAGAGCAGTTCGCCGAGCCAATCGCGCATCTCGGCGTCGCCGGCCTCGGTCAGCGCGTAGGTGGTGCGCTCGGGCCGGCGGCCCTCGCGTTCGACCCCGGTGGCGGCGATCAGGCCGTGCTTCTCCAGATTGCGGACCACGGTGTACAACGATCCGTAATTGATCTTGATGCTGTTTTCCTTGCCCCGGCTGCGCAACACCTGGGCGATCTCGTACGGGTGGCGCGGCTGCTCGGCGACCATCACCAGCACGGCGAGTGCCAGCGTGCTGTCGATCTTGCGCCGTGCCATGGACCCCTCCGGGTACTCGATTACTCGTCAACGAATATATGACTGCGAGTAGTAGGTGTCCAGGGCTGCCACACGGTTGGCGACGACGGACTCGCGGGTCCCGGGATCGCCGGAATTTCCGTGTCGTTCCCCGAGGTTGGCGTTCGGTGAAGGTTCAAGATCGAGGGGGGAACATGTCGAGCGGAATCGTGGTGTCGGGGAGCGTCGCGGCGGGGTTCGAGGAGGTCCGGGCGGAGTTCGCCGCCGCCCTGGCCGAGCTGCCGGACGAGCCGGGGGCCCAGCTCGCGGTGTACCGGGAGGGGCGTCGCGTGGTCGACCTGTGGACGGGGGACCAGGTCGCCGGGGACACGCTGACCCCGGTCTACTCGGCGACCAAGGGCGCCGCGCACCTGGTGGTGGCGCTGCTCGTGCAGGACGGCGCGCTGGACCCGGACCGCACCGTCGCGCACTACTGGCCGGAGTTCGCCGCGCACGGCAAGGGCGAACTCACCCTGCGCGAGCTGCTCGCGCACCGCTCCGGCGCGATCGGCGTGGACGGCGGCCTCACCCTCGCGGAACTGGCCGACGACCGGCTTTCGGCGGAACGACTGGCCGCACAACGGCCGTTCTGGAAGCCGGGCACGGCGTACGGCTACCACGCCTTCGTGATCGGCGCGCTCACCGGCGAGGTGGTGCGGCGGGCCACGGGGCGCTCGATCCAGGAGGTCTACGAGGAGCGTGTGCGGGCGCCCTACGACCTGGACATGTACCTCGGCCTGCCCGCCGAGGCGGAGGCCCGCACGCTCGACATGTTGCCGATGGCGCCCACTCCCGCGCAGCGGGCACGGATGAGCGCCGACGCGCCCGACCGGTTCGGCCGCACCGGCGTCGCCTTCAACCTGAACGCCGAACCACCCACCGACCTGGTCGAGTTCGCCAATTCCCGCGAGGTACGGGCGCTGGGTCCGGCCTCCTCGGGCGGCGTCGGCAACGCGCGGGGCCTGGCCGGGATGTACGCGGCCGCGATCGCCGACCTGGACGGCCGGCCCGCGCTGCTCGAGCCGAAGACGATCACCGAGTTCGCGCGCGTGCACTGGGGCGGCACCGACCTGGTCACCGGCGAGCACGACCACTTCGCGCTCGGCTTCGAGGCGCTGGGGGTGCGGTACCCGTTCCTGGGCGCCGACGCGTTCGGACACAGTGGCGCGGCCGGCTCCCTGGCCTTCGCCGCCCCGCGCTCGGGCATCGCGTACGGCTACGCCCGCCGGCGCTTCGCCTACCCGGGCGGCGCGGCCCCGGAAAACACCCGCCTCATGCGGGCGGTGATCCGAGCGGCGAACGCCTGAGCGGACCCGTCGGGCCGGGCCGCGGGGATGGGTGCGGTCGACGAGTGATCGCGAACGGCGAGGTGTGGTCGGCCCGAGTCGCCCCGACTCGGGCCGACCACACGTGGTGTGGCGCCTGCCGCGCGGTTCGGGGTGTTCGGTCAGGTGAAGGCGGGGGCGTGGTCGCGGGCCCAGGATTCGAAGGTGCGGGGTGGGGTTTGGGTGAGGGCCTCGATCGTGGTGGTGACCAGTGCGGGCTCCGGGGGTGTGTCGGCGCCGGCGAGGAGGGCGTCGACCAGCGTGGGTGGGCGCCCGTCGGCGAGCATCCGGGCCCTTGCGGCGGCTGTCGGGACCGGCTCGAAGCGTAGGTCGCGGCCGAGCACCCGCGGGCCGGTCAGGACGTACGCGGCGCCCGCGTGGCCGGGCTCGGTCGGGACGCGGACCGCGCAGGCGGCGACGTCGCGCTCGTCGACGATCGGCTTGGCGGGCAGGTCGGGGCCGCGGACGACGCCGGTGGAACGGATCCGGCCGGCCCAGCCCAGCGCGTTGCTCGCGAGCGTGTCGGCCCGCAGGAACGTGCGTTCGACGCCGGATCCGGTGACCGCCCGCTCCATCCCGGCGTGCAGCGCGCCGATCGGATCGGCCTGCCGGTCGACGTCGTCGCGCACCCGCGAGGAGGAGAGGTAGACGACACGATCGGTGTGCGCCCGCACCGCGTCCAGGACGCCGGGCGCTGCCTCGGCGGTGAGGAAGGGCCAGACCGGGAACACCGCGTCGACCCCGGTCAGCGCCGGCCCGAGGGTGTCCGGCTCGGCCAGGTCACCGCGCACCGCCTCGACGTCGGCAGGCAGGCCGGCCGCCTCGGGCCGGCGTGCCAGGGCGCGTACCCCGACCCCTGCGGCGAGCAGTTGATCGACCACCCGCCGGCCGACGTTTCCGGTCGCCCCGGTCACCAGAATCATGTGCCATCCCTCGCGGCTCGCGGGTGGCGGTTCCACCCCCCCGTCGCGACGATCCTGCAACCTCCACCGCACTTGAGGTCAAGGCGACCGGGGCCGGTCCGAGCCGGCGGGGGGGGGCCTGCCGTCCGGCTACTCGATGATCTTGTCCAGGAAGGCGAACAGGTTGCCTCGGGTGCGCTCGACCTGTTCGTCCACGGTCAGCGACTCCTCGAAACGACCCCCGGGGGCCGGTGCCTTGAGGCCGCGCACGTACAGCGAGCACGCGAGGTCGGTGCAGATGTACACGCCGACCGAGTTGCCGTCCCGGCCGGCCCGACCGGTCTTGCGCGCCGTCATCAGCGAGACGCCGCCGCCCGGGTGCGTGGTCAGGCACAACGAGCACATGCTGCGGTGCAGGTAGCCTCGGCGCTGGGCGGGGAAGCGCAGGGTCACGCCGACCGGCGCACCCTGGTATTCGGTCACCAGGTAGGTGCGATCGGGTGCCCCCGGATCGCCCCAACCCAGGAAATCCAGCTCGGCCCAGGGGCGTTCGGCCAGGTCACGGGGTACGGGCAGGCGCTGGGCCTCGCCCTTGGAACAATTGACGAACGACGTACGGATTGCCTGCTCGGTCAGTGGGTTCATACGGCGGAAACTAACAGCGCCTAGGTATCCTAGGCAAATACCTAGAGGCTCTAGGAAGCTCTGGGAAGCACCGAGGGCGCGACGACCGGCGCCTCGACGGAGGAGTGGCGCGTGGCTCGAGCGGGACTGACGGCGGAACGGGTGACCCGCGCGGCGGCGGATCTGGCGGACGAGGTGGGGTTCGAGAACATCACCCTGACCGCGCTGGCCCGAGGCTTCGGGGTCAAGGACGCGAGCCTGTACTCGCACGTCAAGAACATCCAGGAACTGCGCCTGGGGATCGCGATGCTGGCCGCCGACGAGTTGGCCGATCGCATCGGATCGGCGGTGGCGGGCCGGGCGGGCAAGGACGCGCTGATCGCCTTCGCCCGGGCGTACCGTGAGTTCGCCCTGGCGCGTCCCGGGCGCTACGCGGCCACCCAGGCGCGGATCGATCCGGCCCTGTTGGCCACCTCCGACGGCTACCGGCGCAATGTCGAGAGCACCTACGCGATGTTGCGCGCGTACGGCCTGGAGGAGCCGGATCTGACCGACGCGGGACGGTTGTTGCGCAGTGTCTTCCACGGCTTCGCGGTGCTGGAGGGCAACGGCGGGTTCGGCCATGTGCGCCGCCCGAGCGAATCCTTCGACCGGGCGGTGGAGGCGCTGCACGTGGCGTTGGAGAACTGGCCCGCGTGAGTCGGTCGGGCCGATCGCGGTTCGGTTCGGCGCCGGGTTCCGGCCGGTTCGGGTGCCGGTCGGGTCGGCTCCGGCTTGGTTCTCGTGGGGTCCCGTTCGGGTCCGGTCCGGTGTGCCTCGGCCCGGTGCGGTGTCCGCGGCGGTGTTCGGTTCGATCATGGTGCGTCGGGACCGGCGTCGGAGCGGGTGGTCCCCAGGGCGAAGGAGGCGCGTGGTGACGAAATATGTGGCGCTGTTGCGGGGCGTGAATGTGGGCGGACACCGCCGGGTTCCGATGGCGGACCTGCGTCGCACGCTGGCCGAGTCGGGATACACCGGGGTCAGGACGCTGCTGCAGAGCGGGAACGTGGTCTTCGAGGCCGCGGAACAGCCGACCGCCGATCTGGTCGCGGTGATCGAGGCACGGTTGGCTGCCGAGTTCGGGTTCGCGGTGGACGTGATGGTGCGCAGCGGCGCGGAGCTGCGGGCGATGGTCGCCGCCAACCCGCTGGAGGTGCGCGAGCCGGCGAAGTTCGCGGTGGCGTTCCTGAGCCCGGCGGCAGACCCGAGTGTGCTCGCCGGGATCGACCCGGACGACTACGCCCCGGACGAACTTCGGGTGGGCGAACGCGAGTTGTACATGTACTTCCCGGACGGGCTGGGCAAGGCCCGGCTGACGCCGATCGTGGCCCGCAAGCTCCGCGACACGGCCACCGTGCGCAACTGGAACACGGTGACCAAGCTGCTCGCGATGATGGAGTGACGGACGGCCGTACGGTCGGCTGACGCCGGGCCCGGCGGCCGGCCGCCACCGGCCGGCAAAACCATTGCACAATTTCCTGTGCACAGATTATTGTGCATGGGGTGACCAGGTCGCCGGAACGCCGAGACATCAGCGAACTCGAAGCGCTGAAGGCCCTGGCGCACCCCCGGCGGCAACGGATCCTTCGGGAACTGGAGGCGGGTGGGCCCGCGACGTCCGCGTCGCTGGCCCGCGCGCTGACATTGAACACCGGCGCGACCAGCTACCACCTCCGGGAGCTGGCCCGACACGGGTTCGTCGAGGACTTCGTGGACCCCGACGCGCACGGGCGCGAACGGTGGTGGCGCGCCGTACGGCGGGATCTGCGGTTCCCGCCGCGCAGCGAGCAGAGCGAGGAGGTCCGGCCGGTCGTCGACGAGCTGAACCGGCTGGCCTTCGCGGCCGACCTGGAGGAGTACCGCGACGCGCAGAACGCGCCCGAGGCCGAGGGGGGAATGGACGTGCCGTACTCGCGCGGGACCATTCACGTCACCCCGGCCGAACTGACCGAGTTCTTCGAGGAGTACATCGCCCTCCTCAACCGGTACAAGCGCACCGGCCCACTGCCCGCCGAGGCGCGCGCGCTGCAGACCCGCTTCCTCGCGTTCCCGACCCCGCCCGGGCTGCGGGACAAGGGTGAGTCCGGGACGGCCGAACCGGAGGCGGCCGAACCGGGGACGGGGACGCCGGAGCCGGGGGCGACCGAGCCTTGAGCGGCGGCCCGGCCGCGCGCGCCCGCGCCTGAGCGGCCCGAACCCGGGACAGAGCCACGGATTCACGGATTTACGGAGCCCCAGAGCACAGAGCCACAGAGCCACAGATTCGCGGAGCCACGGAACGACCGGGCTCCCGATGCGCCGTGTGCCGGCGCACGCGTCGGTGACTCCGGAATCGGCCGGCCCGGCGCGCACCGCATCCGACCGGATACGCACCCCACCAGAACAGACAAGGGCGGCACCGCACCATGAGTTCGCACGACCAGATATCCGACGCCGTGTCGCTGACCGGAGTCGGACGCATCCACGGCAAGGGCACCGCCGCCGTCGCCGCCCTGCGTGACGTCACCGTCGGCATCCGGCGCGGCAGCTTCACCGCCGTCATGGGGCCGTCCGGCTCCGGCAAGAGCACGTTCCTGCAGTGCGCGGCCGGCCTGGACCGACCGACCAGCGGCACCGTGCGGCTCGGCGACACCGACCTGTCCGGGCTCTCCGAGACCGGTCTGACCGAACTGCGGCGCGAGCGGATCGGCTTCGTCTTCCAGGCGTTCAACCTGATGCCCTCGCTCACCGTGCTGGAGAACATCACGCTGCCGCTGCGCCTGGCCGGTCGCAAGCCGGACCGGGCCTGGCTGGCGGAGATCGTCCAGCGGGTGGGCCTGACCGGGCGTACCGAGCACCGGCCCGCCGAGTTGTCCGGCGGCCAGCAGCAACGCGTCGCGATCGCCCGAGCGTTGGTCACCCGACCCGAGGTGGTCTTCGCCGACGAACCCACCGGCGCGCTGGACACGGTCACCGCCAAGGAGGTGCTCGCGCTGTTGCGCGACACCGTCGACGCGATGGGCCAGACCGTGGTGATGGTCACCCACGACCCGGTCGCCGCGTCCTACGCCGACGAGGTGCTCTTCCTCGCCGACGGCCGGATCACCGACACGCTCACCGGAGCCGGCGCGGATCGCATCGCCGACCGGATGACCCACCTGGGCGCGTGGGCCTGATGTTCTTCCTAGCCATGCGTACCCTGCGCGCCCGCAAGGGCGGCTTCATCGGCGCGTTCGTCGCGCTGGTGTGCGCGGCCGCACTGGTCACGGCCTGCGGCGCGCTGCTGGAGACCGGCCTGCGCGGCGACATCCGGATCGAGCGCTACGCCGGTACGGACACCGTGGTCACCGCCGACCAGAACCTGCACTGGACCAAGCACAAGAAGGGCAAGACCAAGGTCAAGTCGAAGCCGCTGACCGAGCGGGCCTGGCTGGACGCGGCCGCCGTGGACAAGCTGCGCGCGGTACCCGGCCTCGAGGCCGTGGTCCCGGAACTGACCTTCTCGGCCCACGTGCTCACCGCCGGCGGCCGGGCCCTGGACACCGCCGACAACGCGTGGGGCCACGCGTGGGAGTCGGCCCGGCTGACCCCGTTCACGCTACGCGCGGGTCGGGCGCCGACGGCGGCCGGCGAGATCGTGCTGGACGCGGATCTCGCCCGCCGGGCCTCGGTCGAGATCGGCGGTACGGTCACCGTGCAGGCCGGCGCGGCCCCGGGGGCCTTCCGGGTGGTGGGCATCGCGGCGCCGCCCGGGCGGGACGCGCTGGCCCGGCAGGCCACCGTGTTCTTCGCCGACGCGGACGCCCGGCGACTGGCCGGGCATCCCGGACAGGTCGCCTCGGTGGGCCTGTTCACCGCGCCCGGCGCGAACCCGGGCACCGTGCGCGCGGCGGTGCGGGACGCGCTGGCGGGCACCGGCGCGCAGGTGCGGACCGGTACCGATCGCGGACCGGCCGAGTTCCCGGCTGCGGCCAAGGCCCGGGTGACCCTGGTCAGCCTGGGCGGCGCGCTCGGCGGTACCTCGCTGCTGGTGGCGATCCTGGTCGTGGTGGGCACGTTCGCGCTCTCCATCCAGCAACGCAGGCGCGAGATCGCGCTGTTGCGGGCGATCGGCGCGACGCCCCGGCAGATCCGCCGGATGGTGGGCCGCGAGGCGCTCGTGGTGGGCCTGATCGCGGGCGCGCTCGGCGCGTTCGCCGGGTTGGGGCTGGCGCGTTGGCTGCACGGGCGGTTCGTCGCGTTCGGCGCGCTGCCGGACACGCTGGAACTGAGGCTGAGCCCGATCCCGCTGATCGGCGCGGTACTGCTGACGCTGCTCGCGGCCTGGACGGCGGCGCGCGTGTCGGTGCGCCGGGCCTCGCGGGTACGACCGACCGAGGCGTTGGCGGACGCGGCGATCGAACGACCGCGGTTGGGCGTCGCGCGCACGATCGGCGGTGTGGTCGCGGCGCTCGGGTACGTCGTACTCCTGCTGGTGTTGCGGACGTTGGACACCGAACCCAAGTCCACGCCGGTCACCTTCCTGACGGTGATCCTCGCCGCCGTCGCGATCGCGCTGCTCGGTCCGCTGCTCGCTCGCGCGGGCGTGGCCGTTCTGGGGCTGGTGGTCGGGCGCCTGTCGCCGATCAGCGGCTTCCTGGCGGCGCGGAACGCGCGGGCCGCCGCGGAACGGGTGGCCGCCGTGGTCACGCCGCTGAGCCTGGCGGTGGCGATGGCGTCGACGATCCTGTTCACCCAGACCACGGCGAGCCATGCCGCGGGGGAGCAGGCGAAGGCGGGCACATCGGCCTCGTACACGCTGGTCGCGGGCCCCGGAGTGCCGGCAGCGGCGGCCGACGCGGCGCGGGCGGTGCCCGGGGTCGAGGTGGTGACCGAGGTGCTGCACTCGCTCGTCCGGGCCGGGCAGGACAAGTTCCCGGCCCAGGGCGTGACGCCACGCGGGGTGGAGCGCGCGCTCGACCTGAAGACGCGCTCCGGTTCGCTCGCGGCCCTGTCCGACACCACGGTCGCGGTCAGCGAACTCGCCGCCAAGACCAAGGGGGTCGGGGTCGGCGACGATCTGCGGATCACCATGGGCGACGGGGTGCAGGTCACCCTGAAGGTGATCGCGGTGTACGAACGCGGCCTGGGCTTCGGCGATCTGACCCTGCCTCATGCGGTGATGGCGGCGCACGTGGACCGGCCGGCGGCGGAGGCGGTGCTGATCTCCGGTACCACCGCGGTGTCGCGGGCGCCGTTGCAGGCGGCGATGGGCGAGTTCCCCGGGGTCCGGGTGCTGGATCGGGGCGAGGTCGAACAGGCGCGCCGGGATCAGGCCGGCACCCAGGCCCAGGTCAACTATGTCGCGATGGGGCTGATCATCGCGTTCACCGGGATCGCGGTGGTCAACACGCTGGTGATGGCGACTTCGGCGCGGCGGCGGGAGTTCGCGCTGCTGCAACTGGTGGGGACGACTCGTCGGCAGGTGTTGCGGATGCTGCGCTGGGAGACCGGGGCGGTGGTGCTGTTGGCGGCCGTGCTGGGGTCGGCGGTCGCGTACGCGACGTTGACGGCTTACAGCGTCGGGATGACCGGGAGTGCGTCTCCCTATGCGCCGCCGGTGACTTATGCGGCGGTGTTGGTGGCTGCGGGTGGGCTGGCGTTCGTGGCCACGGTTGTGCCGGGACGCGTAGCGTTGCGGGGGAATCCTGCGGACACGATGGGGTTGCGGGACTGAGGTGGCCTCAAGCGCCGGCCGGGCTGGGTGTGCTCATGCGCCGCACGGGCTGGGTGGCCTCAAGCGCCGGCCGGGCTATTTGGCCTCAAGCGCCGGCCGGGCTGGGTGTGCTCATGCGCCGCACGGGCTGGGTGGCCTCGCGCCGGCCCGGCTGGGTGGACTCAGGTGTGGGTTGGCTGGGTGGCCTTGGGGGTTGGGTTGGTTGGTGGGGTTGGGGGTGGGGACGGTTGAGCGCCGGTCGGGGTTTGGGGGCCGGCCGGCGCTTTTTGGGTGGGGGTCAGGGGGTGAAGGTGGTGAGGACTTGTTCGGCTTCGGTGAGGAGGGTGGTGTCGTGGGCGCCGGTGGCCACCGTGTCGTAGAAGAGGTGGACTCGGGCGTTTTCGATGCCGCTGAAGTTGGTGATGCCTATTCGGAGGCGGCGGTCGAGGAGGTCGTCCCAGCCGCCCTTGGTGAAGTGTTCGTGGGAGTAGCCGGCCAGGCCGAGCCACAACATTCGCTTACCGGCCAGGCGCGGGCGGCTGCGCCCGTAGGCGAAGCCGTAGTTCCATACCCGGTCGATCCAGCCCTGGAGCAGGGCGGGCAGACCGAACCACCACACGGGGAAGACCACGACGATCGT
Organism: Embleya sp. NPDC001921; assembly: GCF_053594475.1. Classification (NCBI taxonomy): domain Bacteria; kingdom Bacillati; phylum Actinomycetota; class Actinomycetes; order Kitasatosporales; family Streptomycetaceae; genus Embleya; species Embleya sp. NPDC001921. The sequence goes on along the minus strand of NZ_JBSFEO010000002.1, from coordinate 28,160 downwards.
GTCCGCGGCCTCGATCCGGGCCATCTGCGCGCGTACTTCCGGGCTGTAGCGCTTGTCCCGGTCGGCCCAGTCGGGTTCGTCCTCGACGGTCATCCGCGGGTCGAAGCCCTCGGCGTGCAGGTCGAGTACGTCCACGGTGTGGCCGTCGGCCAGCAGCCGGTCCCGGACCCGCGCGGCGACCCGTGCGGTCAGCGAGTCGGCCCGGGGGTGGGCGAGGACGACGAGGGCGTGCGGCGCGTCGGTGGTCATGTCGGGGCCTTCCTCGGTGGTGGTACCGGTCGGAGCGGTGGGGGTGGGTCAGTCGGCCAGGCGGACGAGCATCTTGCCGGTGTTGGCGCCGCCGAGTACGCCGAGGAAGGCGGCGGGGGCCTGCTCGATGCCCTCGAACACGGTCTCCTCGGTGCGCAGCGAACCGTCGGTCAGCCATCCGATCGCGCGTTCGGTGAACTCGGGGAACAGCGCGAAGTGGTCGGTCACCAACAGGCCGCGCAGGTTCAGCCGCTTGGTGTACGCCTGGAAGAGGTTGCTCGGGCCGGGCACCGGCTCGGTGGCGTTGTAGCCGCTGATCGCGCCGATCAGCGCGAACCGGGCGCCGACCTTGGCGTTCGCGATGGCCGCCGCCAGGTGGTCGCCGCCGACGTGGTCGAGGTAGACGTCGATGCCCTCGGGCGCGGCCTGGGCGAGCTGGTCGCCGATCGCGCCGGCCCGGTAGTCGAGCGCGACGTCGTAGCCGAAGTCGGTACGCAGCCGCTCGGCCTTGGCCGGGCCGCCGGCCGAGCCGATCACCTTGGCCGCGCCCAGCTTGCGGGCGATCTGGCCGGCCACGCTGCCGACCGCGCCCGCCGCGCCGGAGACGAACACCGTGTCGCCCTCGCGGACCGGGGACACCTCGGTCAGGGCCGCGTACGCGGTCAGGCCGGTGGTGCCCAGTGCGCCCAGGTACGCCTGGGCGGGGACGGCGGAGGTATCCAGGACCACGGCGGTGGCCGCGTCCACGACCGCGTACTCGCGCCAGCCGGCGAAGTGCGACACCGTCGCGCCGACCGGGATCGCGTCGGCACGGGAGGCGATCACCTCGCCGACCGCGCTGCCGTCCAGGACCGCGCCGAGCTCGAACGGCGGCATGTACGACTCGACGTCGTCCATCCGACCGCGCATGTAGGGGTCGACCGACATCCAGGTGTTGCGGATCAGGAGCTGGCCCTCGGCCGGCGCCGGGATCGCGGTGGTGACCAGCTCGAAGTCGGCGGCGGTGGGGGTGCCCACCGGGCGGGCCGCAAGGCGGATCTCGCGGCCGGTGGCGACGAGGCTGTCGGCGGTGGCGGTGGCGGTGGCGGTGGCGGTGTTGGTGTTGTTGGCGTTGGCGTTGGCGGACATGGTGGGGCTCCCTGTTTCGGTGATTCCCGGGCCGCGGTGTGTGCTGCTCGGGGGGTCTTGTCCGGGCCGTCCCGAACTCGATGACACGACTGTGCCGCCGGCCGCGCACGGAATCCTGGGGGTCCACGCACGGGCGCCGACGGGCTACCGTCAGAGGCCGGTTGACCTGCGCTAACGTGGCGGCATGCGCTTCGGGGTGATGGGTCCGCTGGCGGTGTGGACCGCGGACGGACAGCCGGTTCGAGTCCCGGAGTCGAAGGTGCGCGCGCTGCTCGCGGACCTGCTCGTGCATCGGGGCCGCCCGGTCTCGGCGGATCTGCTCGTCGAGGACCTGTGGGGCGCGGACCCGCCGGGCAATCCGGCGAACACGCTCCAGACCAAGGTCTCCCAACTGCGCCGGGCGCTGGAGGCGGCCGAACCCGGCGGGCGCGAACTGGTCGCCTACCGCCCGCCCGGCTACGAGCTGCGGGTCGAGGCGGGCGCGGTGGACGCGGACCGGTTCGCCGAGCTGACCGCGCGGGCGCGGGCGAGCGCCGACGCGCGGACCCGGGCCGGCTTGTTCGCGGACGCGCTCGCGCTGTGGCGTGGGCCGGCGTTCGCCGACTTCCGGGACGAGGAGTTCACCCGCGCGGCGATCACCCGGCTGGACGAACAACGGCTGACCGTCCTGGAGGACCACGCCGAGGCGCGCTTGGATCTGGGCGAACATACCTCGCTCGCCGACGAGTTGGGTGAGCTGGTGGCGCTGCATCCGGTTCGGGAGCGGCTGCGTGCCGCGCATCTGCGCGCGCTGTACCGGTCCGGACGGCAGGAGGAGGCGTTGGCCGGGTACGCCGAGCTGCGCGAGCGGTTGGCGGACGAACTGGGCCTGGACCCGGGGCCGGAGCTGGCGGCGTTGCAGCGGGCGATCCTGGCCCAGGATCCGGAGCTGGCACCGGCTTCCGCATCCGGCTCGGCGGCCGGGTCCGTGCCCGGGTCCGTGCCCGGTTCCGTGTCGGGGTTCGTGCCCGGCTTCGCGTCCGGTGCCGCACCGGTCGGCTCGGTGGCGGGCTCGGCGGGCTCGGCGGTGGCCCCGGTGGCGGGCTCGACGGGTGCGGCGGCGCGGCTGCGGTCCAACCTGCCTGCCGCGTTGACCGAGTTGGTCGGTCGGGAGGACGCGGTGGCCGAGGTCGGCAAGCTGCTCCGGGCCGCCCGGCTGGTGACCCTGACCGGCCCCGGCGGGGTGGGCAAGACCCGGCTCGCGCTGGAGTGCGCGGCCCGGGCGGTGGACGACTTCCCCTTCCCGGACGGGGTGTGGCTGGTCGAGTTGGCCGGTCGGCGCGATCCGAGCGGCGACGACCTGGCCGACGCGATCGCCTCGGCGCTGGGCATCCGGGACGAGGTCGCGGCCGGCGCGGGACATGTCGCCGCCCAGTCGCGGGCCCGGTTGGCGGACGCGCTGCGCGGCCGTCGGCTGTTGCTGGTCCTGGACAACTGCGAGCACGTGATCGAGCCGATCGCCGAGTTGGCCGACCTGTTGCTGCGGGCCGCGCCCGATGTGCGAATCCTGGCCACGAGTCAGGAGCCGCTCGCGGTGGGCGGCGAGGCGCTGAACGTGGTGCGGCCGCTGGTGGTGCCGGACGCCGGGGCGGATCCGGCGGCGTTGGCCGAGTCCACGGCGGTACGCCTGTTCGTGGCCCGCGCGGCCGCCGCGGCGCCCGGGTTCGTCCTGGACGCGCACACGGCGGACGCGATCGCGGCGATCTGTCGGCGTCTGGACGGGATCCCGCTGGCCCTGGAACTGGCCGCGACCCGGGTGCGCGGGCTCGGCGTACACGGTCTCGCGGCGCGGCTGGACGACCGGTTCCGGGTGCTCGGGGTGGGTCGGCGCGGGGTGCCGGCCCGGCAGCAGACGTTGCGCGCGATGATCGACTGGAGCTGGGAACTGCTCGGCGCACCGGAACGGATCGTGCTGCGCCGGTTGGCGATCCACGCGGACGGGTGTGCTCCCGATGCCGCCGAGGCGATCTGCTCGGGGGAGGACGTGGCCCGGGTCGACGTGCTCGACCTGGTCGGTCGGCTGGTCGACCGCTCGCTGGTGGTCGCGGTGGAGGGGCGGTACGGGCCCAGGTACCGGCTGCTGGAGTCGGTCGCCGCCTACTGCGTGGAACACCTGCACGCGGTGGGCGAGTTCGACGTGGTGCAGGCTCGACACGACGGCTATCTGGCCGAGTTCGTCGAGCGGGCCGGGCCGCTGTTGTACGGCCGCGATCAGTGCGAGTGGCTCGCCCGGCTGGACGCGGAGAGCGGGAACCTGCGCGCCGCGTCCGACGGCGCGGCCCGGCGCGGGGACGCGGGGCTCGCGCTGCGGTTGGCGGGTGGGGCGGCGTGGTACCGGTTCCTGCGCGGGCGCCACCGCGAGGCGTGGCGGGCGCTGGACGCGGCGCTGGCGGTCGAGGGCCGCGCGCCGGCCGCGTTGCGCGCGGCGGCGGGGGCCTGGCGGGCCGGGTTCGCGATGTTGATCGGCGACGGCAGTGACCTGGTACGGCAGAGCCGGGACGCGTTGGCGGCCTACGACGGGGTCGCGGAGGGGCGGGCGCGGGCCGAGTGGTTCCTGGGCCTGGCCCACCTGCACGTGGGGGACGCGGACGCGGGTGGCGAGCTGATCGATCGGGCCCTGGCGGGATTTCGCGCGGCGGACGACGGGTGGGGGATCGCGGCGGCGCTGACCGGTCGGGCGAAGGCGGTGATGTTCCGCGGCGACCTCGTGGCGGCCGGCGAGGCGGCGGCGGACGCCGCGGCGCGGTTCGCGGCGTTGGGCGAGCGCTGGGGGCTCGTCCAGGCGTCGGACCAACTCGCATATGTGGCCGAGGTGTCGGGCGATTACGACCGGGCCGTCGAGCTGCATCGCGAAGGGCTGCGCGGGGCCGAGGAGTTGGGCCTGTGGACGGATGTGTCGTACCGGTTGTCCGGGCTGGGTCGAATCGCTTTGTTGCGGGGTGACTTCGCGGCGGCCGAGGAGTTCCACGAGCGGGCGCGGCGGCTCGCGGTCGAGCGGTCGGACCGGTTCGCGGAGGAGTTCGCGACGGTCGGGCTGGGGCTCGGCGCGCGACGTGCGGGGGACCTGGCGGCGGCCGAGCGGTACCTGCGCGGTGCGCTGGAGTGGAATCGTCGCCTGCACGAGGACTACGGCGTGCCGTTCTACGGGGTGACGCTGCTGCTGGCCGAGTTGGGCTTCGTGGCGGAACTGCGCGGGGACGCGGTCGGCGCGCGGGAATTGCACGAGGAGGGGTTGGCGGCGGCGCGGACCTCGGGCGATCCGCGGGCGGTCGCGCTGGCGCTGGAGGGGTTGGCCGGGGCCGAGTCGATCTCGGGCCGAGCGGCCGAGGCGGCGACGCTCCTGGGCCGCGCGGAGGCGCTTCGAGCCTCCATCGGCGCGCCGTTGCCTGCCGGCGAACGCGGCGACGTGTCGCGGATCGCGGCGGCGGCGCGGGAGGCGCTCGGCCCTGCGGCCTATGCTCGCGCCTTCGACGGTGGCCTCAAGCGCGGGCCGGGCTGAGAAGGTTTCGGCGGGTGTTGGGTGTTGGTTGGGTTGGGTTGGCCTCAAGCGCCGGCCGGGCTGAAGGGGGGCTTGGGCGGGCGTTGGGTGTCGGTCTGGTTGGGGTGGGTTCGGGTGTCGGTCGGGTTGAGGGCTTTGTTGGTGTCGGGTGGTTGGGGGGAGGGGTTTTGGTGGGGTAGTAGCGTCCGGGGGTATGGAGATTTGGATCAATCCCGCGTGTTCGAAGTGTCGGTCCGCGTTGTCGTTGTTGGATGAGGAGGGCGCCGAGTACACCGTGCGGCGGTATTTGGAGGAGCCGCCGAGCGTGGCAGAGCTCGAGGCGGTGTTGGGGCGGTTGGGGTTGGAGCCGTGGGACATCACGCGTACCGGTGAGGCGGTCGCGGGGGAGTTGGGGATGGGGACCTGGGGGCGTACGGCGGGCGATCGTGGGCGTTGGATCGCCGCGTTGGCGGAACATCCGATCTTGATCCAGCGGCCGATCATCACCGCTGACGACGGCGCCACCGTGGTCGGGCGCACGCCGGAGGCGGTGCGTTCGGTGCTCGACTGAGGTGGTGCGGTCCGCCTCGGAACGGCGCGCCCCCGCCGTAGGGCGTGTCTTCGGTCCCTCGCCGAGCCCCACGACGCCCGGCATCGCGTCCGCCCTTCGGGCTCCGCACTGCGCTAGCCGCCCCGGGGAGACGCCCGAATGGAACCACAGCGCGGGTGCTTCGCCGGCACGCCGACGCGCTTTCCGCCCTCCGCCCTCCGGGCTCCGCGCCGCGCTCGCGTCGCGGAGTGCGATGGGGGATTGACGACACGGCCTGACGCCGATCGTCGCTCCGGAGGGAAAAACGAGGGACATATGCCCGATTAGTGTCGATTTAGGGGTAGTGCACCATAACGTAGCGCCATGATCTTCTCGGTGGCCTCGTACTTCGTGGTCGCGGCGATCGCCCCGTGGCTGGTCCGACGCCTCGGGCGGAACGCCTTCCTCGTGCTCGCCGCGCTCCCGGTGGCGACCACGGGGTGGGCACTGGCCCAGGCCGCCTCGGTGTTCGACGGCGAGCCGGTGGTCGAATCGCGCGCGTGGATCCCCGAGGAGGGCGTCTACCTCGCGTTTCGGTGCGACGCGCTCGCACTGCTGATGGTGTTCCTCGCGGCCGGCGTGGGTGTCCTGGTCCTGGTGTACTGTGCGCGCTACTTCGCCGCCGACGAGCCCGGGCTCGGCGGGTTCGCCGGTGTCCTGGTCGGCTTCGCGGGCGCGATGATCGGACTGGTCACCACCGACGACCTGATCCTGCTGTACGTGTTCTGGGAGCTGACCACGGTCTTCTCCTACCTGCTGATCGGTCATCGCAGCGAGCACCGGGGCTCGCGCCGGGCCGCGATGCAGGCACTGACCATGACCACCTTCGGCGGCCTGGCGATGCTGGTCGGGCTGATCCTGCTCGGCGAGCGGGCCGGCACCTACCGGCTCTCCGAGATCCTCGCCGACCCGCCCGGCGGCACCGTGGCGACCACCGCGATCGTGCTGATCCTGGTCGGCGCGCTGTCCAAGTCGGCGATCGTGCCGTTCGGTTCCTGGCTGCCCGCCGCGATGGCGGCACCCACCCCGGTCAGCGCGTACCTGCACGCGGCCGCGATGGTCAAGGCCGGCGTGTACCTGGTCGCCCGACTGGCCCCCGGCTTCGCCCAGGTGATGCCCTGGCGGCCGATCGTGCTGATCGCCGGCTGCGCGACGCTGATCCTGGCCGGGTGGCGGGCACTGCGCGAGGACGACCTGAAACGAGTGCTCGCCTACGGCACCGTCAGCCAACTCGGCCTGCTGATCGTGGTCACCGGCGCGGGCAACCGGGACGCGGCGCTCGCCGGCATCGCGATGCTCGTCGCACACGCCCTGTTCAAGGCCACGCTGTTCCTGGTGGTCGGCATCATCGACCACGCCGCCGGCACCCGGGACCTGCGCCGGCTGTCCGGCCTGGCCAAGGCCATACCGATCACCTGCCTGGTCGCGGTGGTGGCCGCGCTGTCCATGGCCGGGCTGCCGCCGACGGTCGGCTTCGTCGCCAAGGAGGCCGTGTACGAGGCGTTCCTGCACCGGGGCCGCACCGAGAACATCGTGCTCGGCGTGCTGGTCGCCGGCTCCGCGCTGACCGCCGCGTACAGCCTGCGCTTCGTCTGGGGCGCCTTCGCCCGCAAACCCGGCGTGCCCGCCACCGGCTGCGAACCGCTCGGCGGACTGCTGCTCGGCCCCGCGCTCCTGCTCGGCGCCGGCTGCCTGGTACTGGGCCCGGCGGCGGCGTCGCTGGACCACTGGATCTCCTCGTACGCCGACCAGTTCCCGGCCGGCGGGATCGACTACCACCTGGCCCTGTGGCACGGCCCGGGCGTCGCGCTGTATCTGTCCTGCGCCGCGATCGGCGCGGGCATCGTGCTGTTCCTGGCCCGCGAGCCGGTGGTGCGCCTGCAACTGGCCACCGCGCGGATCGAACCCTCACGGCTGTACGACGCGCTGGTGCGCGGTGTGGACCGGGGCGCCCTGCAACTGACCGGCACCACCCAGCGCGGCTCGATGCCGGTCTACGTCGGGGTGATCCTGCTCAGCCTGATCGCGATCACCGCCTCGACCGCACTGGGCCATCTCCCGCTGCCCTTCCCGCACCCGCCGCGCTGGTCGGACTCGGCCGCGCAGGTCGTGGTCGGCGTGCTGGTCGCCGCCGCCGCGCTGATCGCCGCCGGCACCGCGGGCCGGCTGCCCGCCGTACTCCTGGTCGGCGTCACCGGCTACGGCTGCGCGACGCTGTTCGTCCTCCAGGGCGCCCCCGACCTCGCGCTCACCCAGGGCCTGGTCGAGACGGTCAGCGTGGTGGTGTTCCTGCTGGTGCTGCGCCGACTCCCGCGCCGGTTCGCGAGCACCACCCGACCGGGGCGCCGGGCCGTGCACATCGGCCTGGGCGTGCTCACCGGGGTGGTGCTCGGGGGCGTCGCGATCTCCGCGTTCGCCGCGCGGACCCGCCCGCCGGTGTCCCAGGCGTTCGCCGCCGCGGCGAAGGAGGCGGGTGGCAAGGAGATCGTCAGCATCCTGCTCGTGGACATCCGGGCCTGGGACACGATGGGCGAGATCGCCGTCCTCGCGGTCGCCGCGATCGGCGTGACCAGCCTGATCTTCGTGCGCCGGGCCCACGGCCTGCCGCGACCCGGCGAAGGGGCACCGAACCCGCCGACCCCGCCCGGATCCGCCGAAACCCACCCGCCGGGCGAACCGGACCCGGCGGCGGAGCCGATCCCCGGGCCGGTCGTGGTCGGCACGCTCGTCCTCGAGCGGCGCACGGTGCTCTTCGAGACGGTAGCGCGGGTCGCCTTCCCGACCGTGCTGGTGTTGTCGTTGTACTTCCTGTTCAGCGGCCACTCCACACCCGGCGGCGGCTTCGCCGGCGGGATCACCGCCGGCCTCGCGCTGCTCCTGCGCTATCTCGCGGGCGGGCGTTACGAACTGGCCGAGGCCGCGCCGTTGCCCGCCGGGCGCCTGCTCGGCACCGGCCTGGTGATCAGCGCGGGCGCCGGCCTGGTCGGCCTGGTCGTGGGCGGCTCGGCGCTGCGCAGCACGGTGATCGACGCCACGCTGCCGCTGTTCGGCGACGTGCACATCGCGACGTCGGTGTTCTTCGACATCGGCGTCTACCTGCTGGTGATCGGCCTCGTGCAGGACGTGTTGTCCGCGCTCGGCGCGGAGTTGGACCGACGCATCGAACAGACCCGGGACCGGGACGCCGAACGGACGGTGATCGTATGAAGAGCCCGACGATGATCCTGGTACTGACCGCCGCCGTCCTGGTGGGCGTCGGGGTGTACCTGGTGCTGGAACGCAGCCTGACCCGGGTCCTGCTGGGCGTGGTGCTGATCGGCAACGGGGCCAACCTGATCGTGCTCGCCGGCGGTGGTCGTGCGGGCGGCGCGCCGGTGCTCGGGGTGACGTTGCCGAGCGCGATGAACGATCCGCTGCCGCAGGCGATGGTGTTGACCGCGATCGTGATCACGCTCGCGGTGACCGCGTTCGTGTTGTCGATGGTGCACCGGCACTGGGAACTCACCGGGACGGACGAGATCCAGGACGACGCCGAGGACCTGCGCGTGCTGCGGCGTGCCGAGCGGGGCGACCTGCGCTCCGAACACCGGCGACTGCGCGGCGAGTTGCGCCGGCAGACGGCGGAGCGTCGGGCGGTGGTGCGACGGCTGGCGGTGGAGGCCCGGGCGAACTACGCCGACGAGTGTCGGCGGCTGGGCGTGGACGAGCGAGGGCACGGCGGCCGGCCCGAGGCGCGGCGGATGGCGGGCGAGCGGCGCGCGGAGCTGAAACTGCGGCTGCGCGGGATCAAGTCCGAGCACCGCATTCAGCAGGCCGAACTGCGGGCCCGTTTCCGGCGGGCGCGGCGCGAGCTCAATCGGCAGGCGCGGGCCGAACGGGCGGCCGTCGCCCGCGCGGACAGCGTGGTGGACGCGGTGCCCGACACCGAGTTCCCGCGCCGCGTCGATTCCGCGGGTCGAGTCCGCGACGAGCGGGGCCGGAACGGGCCCCGTTGATGAATCATCTGGTGCCGTTGCCGGTCCTGTTGCCGCTGTTCGGCGCCGGGCTCAAGCTGGCGATCGGCGCCCGACTGCCGCGCGGCCAGCGGGTGATCAGCCTCGGGGTGCTGACCGCGGTGCTCGGCGTGGCGATCGCGCTGCTGGTGGCGGCGGATCGGGACGGTCCGGTGGTGGCCAGGTTGGCCGGATGGCCCGCGCCTACCGGGATTGTGCTGGTCGCGGATCGGCTGTCCACGCTGATGCTGGTGGTCTCCTGCGCGGTCACCCTCGGCGTCCTGGTCTACTCGATCGGCCAGGGCCGCGCGGACGAGGACGAGGCCACGCCGCTGTCGGTGTTCCACCCCACGTACCTGATCCTGGTCGCGGGGGTGGCGGACGCGTTCCTGGCGGGCGACCTGTTCAACCTGTACGTGGGCTTCGAGGTGCTGCTCGCGGCCAGCTACGTGTTGTTGACCGTGGGCGGCACCGCCGCCCGGGTGCGCGCGGGTGCCGGCTACGTGGTGGTCGGCCTGCTGTCCTCGCTGGTGTTCCTGGCCGCGATCGCGATGGTCTACGCGGCGACCGGCACGGTCAACCTGGCCCAGCTCGCGATCCGGCTGCCCGAGGTGGATCCCGGCGTGCAACTGGTGCTGGAATCGATGTTGTTGATCGGATTCGGGGTCAAGGCGGCGGTGTTCCCACTGTCCGCGTGGCTGCCCGACTCGTACCCGACCGCGCCCGCGCCGGTGACCGCGGTCTTCGCCGGACTGCTGACCAAGGTCGGTGTGTACGCGATCATCCGGGTGCAGACGTTGCTCTTCCCGGACGGACGGCTGCGCACGCTGCTCCTGGTGGTCGCCGCGGCGACGATGATCGTCGGCATCCTGGGCGCGATCGTGCAGAGCGACCTGAACCGGCTGCTGTCCTTCACCCTGGTCAGCCACATCGGCTACATGGTGTTCGGCATCGCGATCGCGAGCGCGGCGAGCCTGGCCGGCACGTTGTTCTACGCGATCCACCACATCACCGTGCAGACCTCGCTGTTCCTGGTCACCGGGCTGATCGAGCGGCGCGGGGGGAGCACCGACCTGGGCCGGCTCGGCGGGCTGGTACGGCTGTCGCCGGCGCTCGCGGTGTTGTTCTTCGTACCGGCGATGAACCTGGGCGGGATCCCGCCGCTGTCCGGATTCCTGGGCAAGTGGCTGCTGCTGCGGGCCGGTGCGGAGAACGGCACGCCGGCCTCGTACGTGCTGATCGGCGCGGCGGTGGGGACCAGCCTGCTGACGCTGTACGCGATGGCCCGGGTGTGGGGGCAGGTGTTCGGCAGTTCGCCGGACACCTCGGGCGCGACCGCGTACTCCTCCGGCGCGAGTCTGAGCGGGCGTGATGTCGCGGCCACCAGCCGGGGGTTGCCGCGCGCGATGACGTACGCGACCTGCGCCCTGGTCGCGGTGGGGCTGACCTTCACGGTGCTGGCCGGTCCGCTGGTCGCGCTGGTCGATCGCGCCGGCGCGGAACTGGTGGGCCGGGTCGGCTACATCGAAGCGGTGCCGCTGCCGGGCGGGTTCGAACGCGGGGCGGGCCGATGACCGCGACCCGGATCCGGGCGGTGTCCCGGCGCGGGCGGATCTCGCCGCTGCTGGTGGTGTGGTTGACCGCCGTGTGGGTGGCGCTGTGGGGCACGCTGACCGTCGCCAACGTGCTGACCGGGATCGTGGTCGCGATGCTGCTGTCGGTCCTGCTGCCGCTGTCGCCCGGCCGGGGCCGGCTCGCGTTCCGGCCGTGGGGGCTGGCCCGGTTCGTGGCGATGTTCGTGGGGGACCTGGTGATGTCCTCGCTGCGGGTCGCGTGGCAGGCGTTGTGGCCGGGCAGGTTGCCGCGCAGTTCGGTGGTGGGGGTCGAGTTGGCCACCCACTCGGACGTGCTGCTCACCCTCACCGTGCTCGCGCTGAACGTGATGCCCGGCAGCATCGTGATCGAGATCCGTCAGGGCCGGCCGACCACGCTGTTCATCCACGCCCTGGGCGCCGATACGCCGGCCTCGGTGGCGGCGGCCCGGCGGGCGGTGGTGCGCCTGGAGGCCCGGGTGGTCGCCGCGTTCGGTACCCGTACGGAACGCGCCGCGTCCGCGGCAGACCCCGGAGGTGGTTCATGAATGCGCTTATCGGCGGTGCCGTGATCGTATTGCTCGGCGCGGCCGCGGTGGCGGCCCTGGTTCGGCTCGTACGCGGGCCTTCGACCCTGGACCGGGCGGTCGCGGTGGACATGCTGCTCGCGGTGATGTTGGCCGCGATCGCGGCGGAGGCCACCTTGAACCGGCACACCACGACCGTTCCGGTGCTGTTGGCGCTGGCCCTGGTCGGCTTCCTGGGCTCGGTGTCGATCGTGCGCTTCTCGGCCCGCGAGGACGGCTGACGTGCGGGCCGGCGAGTTCGCCGACGGCGCCTCGGCGGTGTGCCTGCTCGCGGGTTGCGCGCTCGCGTTCGTCGCGGGCGTGGGGCTGCTGCGCTTCCCGGACACGCTGTCCAGGATGCATACGGTGGCCAAGCCGCAGGTGCTCGGCCTGTTGCTGGTCACGCTCGGTCTGGGGTTGCGGCTGCGCAGCGGGATCGACGTCGGGATGCTGGTGATGGTGGGGTTCTTCCAACTGACCACGGTTCCGGTGGCGACCCATCTGGTGGGACACGCGGTGTATCGGCTGCCGCAGTTGCCGACCGGGGACCTGGCCGTGGACGAACTCGCGGACGGGGCCGACCCGAAGAGCTGAGCGTCGTCGGCGGGGAGGCGGGGAGGCGGGGAGGCGGGGAGGCGGGGAGGCGGGCAGGGGGACAGGCGGGCGGACAGGGGCGGGCCGGCGCGCGCGGCGGCGGGGCGTGATGTCGGTCAGCGGACCCGGTGGGCGCGGCTGATCCGGGACCACACGCGTCGATCGCAGACGCCCGCCGGGCGGCGGAAGGCGTCGTGGCCGATCGTGCGCAGCGGTCCGGTCTCCAGCCAACTGCGGCGCTCCGCGCCGGGATCCCAGGTCTTGGTGGGCATGCGCACGTAGCGGTCGCGGGTGCTCTGGTCGCGGCTGGTGATCTTGAGCACCTCGGCGCCGCGCGGCCCCACCCGGACCACCAGGCACGGGCGGTCCTTGGCCGTGTCGCCCTCGTCGAAGGGCACCGAGGCCCACCAGACCTGACCGGGGGCCGGGCGGGCCGAGCGGCCGGACGGCACCGGCGGCGGCGGGGTGCGCGGTCGACGGGTCACGAACCACACGAGAGCGGCCGCGACGAGGACGACCACGAGCGCCGCGACGAGGAACTTCATGATGCCTGTCTACCCGATCCGCGCCCGACTCCGGGAGGCCGAGGCCCTCGCCGGATAGGCGTATTTCACTCCGATGCGTGAGGTTGGCGGGTCGCTCCGGCGGATACCCGGGACGAGACGACCGTCGACCCAGGCCCTCGGGCCTGCGGCTCGCGCGTACGTCACGGGTCCGCGGGGCAGTCGCCTCCGAGGCCCGCGACCGGCGTGCCCGCACGCGGGTCGGCCGGGCCCGCACCCGGCCGCTCGGGGCCGCCGCACGCCCCGGGGCCGAGGCGGGTCCTCGGTCGTACCCGCCGCAGAAAGGAATTCACGATGAATCCGGAACCCCGCGAGATCGACGAGCCCACGGCTTCGGCATCCGCCGGCGCCGGGGCGATGTCCGGCGTCGACCCGATCGGCGGCTGAGCCGTGTCGGAGCGGGTGGCGGTGGTGGCGGTCGGCGGCCACGAGAGTGCGCACGGCGCGGCGCTGCCGGGGCTGTTCGGGCCCGAGGTGACGTCGGTGGCGTGCGGACGGCAACTGCACCGGGCGGTGTGCGCGTTGCTGCGCGGCGGAGCGGATCGCGTGTGCGTGGTGCCGATCACGTTGGGCCGGGACGCGGCGCTGGTCGCGGACACGGCGCGCACCCTGCTCGCGCTGCCGGCGGCGGAGCGGGCCCGGGTGCTGCTGGGCCGGCCGTTCGCCGGTACGGAGCAACTCACCGAGTGGCTGCGCACGGCCGCCGCGCGGGTGCCGGCCCGGGCCGCGCTGCTGGTCGCGGCGCCGGCGGGGGAGCCGCGCGAGGACGCCGAGTTGTACCGGATCGCGCGCCTGGTGTGGCAACACGGCACGCATCGGATCGTCGAGGTCGCGCTGATCGGCGGCGATCCGGACCTGGGCCGGGCGCTGGAGCGCTGCCGGGTGTTGGGCGCGGCGCGCACCGTCGCGCTGCCCGCGTCCTTCGTGCTGCCGCCCGTCCCGGGCGTGGCACCGCTGCTGTCCGGGCCGGCGGCGGCCGGGGTGCTGGCCGCCCGGGTCGGCCTGGCGGTCGAGCGCTTCCGGGTACACGGCGACGACGGCCTCGCGGCGACCGGCGCGCACTGGCCCGTGCACGCCCATGCGGACCGGCCGGCGCCCGACCACGCCCATCCGCTCGGCCGGGCGCACGGACGCGAGTTCGTGCACGCGTCCCCCTTCCCCGTCGCCTAGGAGCGATCCCATGGTCATGGTCCGACCGCAGCGGTACCTCTACCGCGACGACCCGGCCGCGCCGGCCCCTGATCGGCTCGTGCTGACGGTCTCGGTGCGCAACTCCGGCGCCGGTGTGATCCGGGTCGGATCGCACTACCACTTCGCGGAGGTCGACCCGGCGCTCGTGTTCGACCGCGCGGCGACCTTCGGCATACGAGCGAACATCGCGGCGGGTACGTCGATCCGGTTCGAGCCGGGCGGCACGCGCGAGGTCGAACTGCGCCCGTTCGCGGGCACGGGACGCCTGGTGGGCTGCACCGACCTGGCACACGGCCCCGCCGCCGGGCGGCCGGCCCGGCTCAAGGCGACCCTGCGGGCGATCGAACACGGCCTGCGCGAGGCGCACGCGCGGGCGCAGACCGGCGGCGCCGACCCCGCCGCGCCGCAGCCGGCCGACGCGGAGCGGTCCGCGGGTCCGGTGCCCGCCACCGCCAGGGCCGGCAGACCGCCCAACCGGCCCGCCCCGCGCAAACCGGGCGCCGGCCCCCCGGCCAAGCCCTCACCCACAACACGATCGACCCGAAAGGGCACCCGCTGAACCCGAATTCGGGAACGAGGCCGACCCGGGGCCCGGGCTCCGGCCCGGCCTCGGTCCGGGTTCTGGCCCGGCCTCGGCCCGGCTCCGGCCCTGCTCCACCCTCGAACCTGGCTCCATCCACGACCCTGCTCCGCCCCGGTCCTGCCCACCCCTACCCCGGCACCGGCACCGGCACCGGCCCCGGGCCGCGGGCCTGGGGCGGGGTGTTCGGGGGCTCGGTCAGGTCTGGTGGGGGTAGGTCATTCCGATGCCCAGGGTTGATTGCATGGGGAGCAGGCCCGTGCCGATCGCGTCCATGACCGCGGGCAGGATCAGGTCGGCCAGGTGCGCGGCGCGGGTCGCGCCGATGGCCTGCCAGGGCTGGGCGGCGAGTTCGTCGGTGAGGGCCTCGACGGAGTCGCGGCCGGTCCGGCCGGCCTCGGTCGCGGTGCCGTCGGCGGCGAGCCAGCCCCGGGCGGCGAGGCGCTCGCGGGCCGCGTCCCACTCCTCGGCGCTCCACTGTCGGCTTGCGAAGATCTCGGCCGGCGCCGCGCCCGCGGCGCTGTGCGAGACCAGTGCCTCGACGCCGTCCAGACGGTGGGTCACCAGTGCCGCGATGTGGCCGTCGCCCCGGTGCTCGCGCAGCCGGGTGATCGCCTGCCACAACACCAGGTGCGGTTCGCTCGCCCACGGCAGCGCGGCGTGCGCGGCGGCCAGCGGGCGGCCCGCGGTGTCGGCGGCCTCGGCCGCCTCCCGGGTCAGCGCGGCGGCCTCGGCGATCTCCGGAGCGTGCAAGCGCTCCCCGAGCGTCGCCCGCAGCGTCGCGTCCGCCGCGCGCAGCCGGGCCGCGAGCACCGCGGTCGGATCGGCGATCTCCCAGGCCCGCGGGACGTACCGGGCGACCATCGCCGGGCTGAAGCTGTAGAAGGTCGAGGTGACCAGTTCGGCGGAGGCCGCGCCCAGCGCCGCCGCGCGCATCGCGAAGTAGGCCGGCCAGCGTTCGTGCACCGCGTACCCGAGTGCCTCGGCCTCCTTGAACATCTCCGGCGAGTAGTAGTTCAGCGCGTGCAACGGCTCCAGGGTCTGCCACATCCGGCGGACCAGCCCGGGGTTCAGGGTTTCGTTCGTCGCACTCATGTCGGTTCCTCTTCCTGGGACTCGTCTTCCGGACGTCTCGGCCGAGACGTGTCTTCCCGGGACTTCGCAGCCGGGTGCCGGCACCGGTCGTGTGGGTCGTGCGACCGGTCCCGACGTCGAACTTGTCGATGACAAGATTGCGCTTCCGGCCCAGACTTGTCAATGCCTAGATCCCGGGTAGCATCGATCCATGACCACCGGACGCCCCTATCACCACGGCGATCTGCGCCGCGCCGTGCTCGCCGCCGCGCTGGACGTGGTGGCCTCGGACGGGATCGGCGCGATCAGCCTGCGCGACCTGGCCCGCCGCGCGGGCGTGTCGCACGCCGCCCCCGCGCATCACTTCGGCGACAAGACGGGGCTGCTCACCGCGATCGCCGCCGAGGGCTACGGACTGCTCGCCGACGCGCTCGCCGAGGTGGCTCCCGGCGACCTGGACGCGCTGCGCGAACTGGGCGTGCGCTACGTGTTGTTCGCGCTCGCGCATCCCGCGCACTTCGAGGTGATGAACCGTCCGCACGCGATCGACGGCACCGATCCCGAACTGCTGCGCCAGCGCGCCCGGGCCGGCGCGTCGCTGCGCGGCGGGGTCGCGGGCGTGCCGGCCGAGCGCCGGGGCGATCCCGATCAGGCGGTGCTCGCCGCGTGGTCGCTGGCGCACGGGTACGCCGCCCTGCACCTGTCCGGCGGGATCCCCGCCGCCGCCGACCCGGGCGCCACGTTCCGGGCGATGGCCGGCATGTTGTTCGCCGGGCCCGTCGAGGGGTGACGGACACCCGCGGCGCGCTCCGGTGGACTCCGGCATCCGCCTCGGCCGCCCGGAAGCGATGATTCCGGGCGCCGGTGTGCACCATGTGTGACGGAAGGACTCTTGACCGTGATGTCGGGCTCCCGGTACACCTGACAGTCGGGTCGAGCGCGACCCGCACGACCTTCTGGAGAACCGCGCCTCGTCGAGCCGGGGGCTTCCCGCGTTTCGACGGCACGTCCCGGTGGATGGTGTGGTTCGCGACCGGGCGTCCCGCGCACGTGCGCCCCGCACACGTGGTGCCGACCGAGGCCGAGCCGCGGTTCACCGCGGCTCGGCCGGCGTCGGGCGCGAGGGTGCGCGGTGCGACCCGGTGACGGAGGCCGAGCATGCCGGAAGTGAGCGTGGTGGTTCCGCTGTACGGCGACCACGAGGCGCGCGGGGTGTTCGCGTCGGTCGCGGCGGCCTGGCTGGCGCAGAGCGTGCGCTGTGAGGTCGTGCTGGCGACGGCCGGCGAACCGGCGCTGACCGTGCCGCCGGACCTGGACGCGTGCCGGCGGGTGCGGGTGGTCCGGGCCCCGGCCACGAGCCTGGCCGCCGGGCTGCTGCGCAACGTGGCGGCGGAATGGGCCAGGGCGCCCGTGTTGTACCTGACGGACGCCGACGTGGCCCCGCTCGGGCGGGACTTCGTGGCGCGGGCGCTGGAGCTGGCGGCCGGCGGGGCGTTGGCCCAGCCGTGGATGTACCGGCTCGTCGGCGCCGCCGAACTGCCGTCCGGGTGGGCCGCGGTGGACATGGTGCCGGTGGGCCGGGATCCGTTCTGCTTCGTGCGCGAGGATCCGGACGGTGTGCTGCGCGGCTTCCCGGACGAGCACATGGTGTGGGATCCGCCGCCGCGCGGTGCGCCCGAGGGTGAGCCGGCGATCCCGCGCGTGTTGCCCCCGCCGCGGGCGCGGGCGCCGTACGGGCCCCGAAGTCGGCTGTGGCGCGCGCCCTATCAGTGGGGAGCGATGCTGGTGGATCGCCGTACGTTCGACCTGGTCGGCGGCTATTGCCCGCAGTATGTGGGCTGGGGCAGCGAGGACGACGACCTGCTCGCGAAGGTCGCCGCGCGCACCCGGTTGCGCCGGGGCCGGCAGCTCGACCGGTCCTGGAGCTGCCTGCACTTCGAGCACCGCACGCCCTACGACGGGAGCGAGCAACAGGCGGCGAATGAGCGGCTGTTGGCCGCACGGACCGCGGCGGGGCCGGACGCGATGATCGAACAGGACCTGGCCGCGCACGCGGACCCGGGCGGCACGCCGTACGGCCATTGAGCCTCGCCGGCCGGGGTGCGGGCGAGCGATCGGCCCGCACGATCGGCCGGCGCGGCCCCGGGCCCGGATCAGGGCTTGGCCGGGCTACCGGGCCCGGTTCAGCCAGTCGTGGAACAGGTCGAGGCCGCCCGCGCACTGCGAGTGCAGCGGCGTGGGCAGCGCGTCCGGCGCGAACCACTCCAGCGCGTCGAACTTGTGCGGCTCGCCGATCGACACCCGCTCCGGGTCGACCGCGACCGCGAACACCACCGCGACCCAGTGCGTCTCGACCGGGTCCCCGCGCAGCACGTTGCGCACCCCGATGGTCTCGATCGACAGCGCCTCGGTCGCGTACTCCTCGCGCACCTCGCGGGCCACCGCGCGCTCGAAGGTCTCGCCCCACTCCAACGCGCCCGCGCCGGTGTCCCACGTGCCCGCCTCGTCCCGGGCCGCGGCCGACCGGCGGGCCAGCAACACCCGGCCGGCGCCGTCGTGGCACACGAAGACACACGACACGGAGGGGCCGGCGGGCCGGTCCGCCGCCATCAGAAGTGCTCCAGCAACTGCGGGAACGCGGTCAGCGTCAACACCCGGCTGTCGTTCGGGTCCAGCTCGCTCTGCTCCAGGACCCAGGTGTGCGCGTTCGGGATGAACACCGCGCCCAGACCCGCGCCGCGCGCGGGCAGGATGTCAGATTTTGGGGAATTTCCGATCATCCAGGTCGTCTCCGGCGCGAGCCCGTGCGTGCGGGTGAGGTCCAGGTAGGCGTCGACGCCCTTCTCCGGCACGATGTGCACGCTGCTGAAGTGGTGGGCCAGCGCGGACGCGTCGATCTTGCGCTGCTGCTCCTCGGTGTCGCCCTTGGTCAGCAGCATCAGGTCGTGGCGCGCGCCGAGGGTGGTGAGCGTCTCGGCGACCCCGGGGACCAGTTCCACCCGGTTCTCCACCAGCGCGACGGCGAGCTGCTCGATGTGCCGCAGCTCCGCGGCGGTGGCCGGCCGCGCGTGCAGCCGCTCCAGCGCCTCGCCCAGACTGCGCAGGAACATCTTGCTCCCGTACCCGTGCGTGATCGCGTTCGCGGCCTCGATGTCGTTGAGGATCGAGCGGATCTCGGTCCGGTCCAGGGTGGGGTGGTCGAGCCAGTCCAGCCAGTCCTCGATGACCCGCTCGAACAGGACGTTGTTCTCCCACAACGTGTCGTCGGCGTCGAAGATCAGGACCTGACGCGAGAGGCCCGTCGGTGTGCGCATGGTTCGATTCGTCTCTGTCCGCTCGGCGACACTGCGGCGCTCATCCTAGAGCCGGCCCCCAAGCATGATCATCGCGTTTTCCGGCCGACGCCGTGCCGCGGCCCCGCGCCGCCCGGCGTCCGGCCGGGGCAGCCCGACCGGTCCGATCCCGGCCGGGCGCCATCCGCGGGCGCGCTACACGCCGATCGCCCGCGTGTGCGGACCGGTGAACAGCGCCGACGCCAACTGTGCCCGGTCGTTGACCCCGACCTTGCGGTACATCCGCGTCAGGTGCTGCTCCACCGTGCTGACCGTGATGTAGAGCAGCTTGGCTATCTCACTGTTCGTATGCCCCAGCGCCACCAGGTCGGCGACCCGCTGCTCCGCGTCGGTGAGCACCGCGCCCTGGGACTTGCACTCGGCGTCGGGCCGCTCGCGGTCCGCGGGGAGCAGCCTGCTCAGCGGCTCCGCCCGGCACTTGTCCGCGATGATCCTCGCCTGGGAGCCGATCACCCGGGCCCGCCGGGTCTCGCCGACGGCGTTGTACATCTCGGTGAGGTCGGCCAGCGCCCGAGCCAGCTCGTAGCGGTCCCCGCTCTCCTGCAGCGCGTCGACGGCCTGCCGCAGCAGCGCGAGGCGTCGGTGCGGCTCGTGCGTCGCCGCCAGCAGGCGCAGCGCCGCCCCGCGGGTGCGCGGCGAACCGCCGTGCTCGCCACGGCCCAACTGCTCCTCCAGGACGGCGCGGGCACGATCGTGCTCACCCATCCGCAACCACGCCTCGCCGGCGTCGTTGCGCCACGCGATCAGCCCCGGCACGTCCATGCCCCAGCGGGCCATCAACGCACCACAGCCGCGGAAGTCGGACAGCGCCCCCTCCCAGTCCCGGACCGCCATGCTGTAGCGCCCCCGCGCGTACAGATAGTGCAGTCCGGATCGGCTGTGCGACATCGTGTCGGGGATCGGCAGATACAGCAGCTCCGTGGCCTCGTCCTGACGCCCCATCGACGTGAGCGCGATCAACATGGTGGCCAACGGGAAGCCGACCGCCGCTCCCCACTCGCCGGCCGGCACCACATCGAACGCGGCGGCCGAGTGCAGGAAGGCCCCGGGCAGATCGCCCAGCCGAACGCAGATCTCCGCCCGCAGCGCGTGCAGTCTGGCCTCGCTGCCCGGCTCGCCCCGCTCCCGGGCCGCGGCGATCAACTCGTCGCAGTACGGCAGCGCCGGCGCCGGTCGCTCGGCGTAGATCAACGCGAGCAGCGCGCATTCGATCGTGTCCAGGTCGGTGCCGTGCAGCCGGGTGTTCTGCAGGATCCTTTCGGCGTTGTGCACGGCCTGGTCGGACGGACCCCGGGTCAGTACCGCGTCGAGCACCGCCGCGGCGTCGTGGCGGCGGCGGCTCTCGGTCGGGGACGGGATCCCGCGCAATTCCTCCGCGTCCTCCTCTTCCTGCCCGACACTGGGCAGCAGCCTCAGCAGCGGGGGGTACGAGCAGCGCATCCACAGCCGGGCGGCCCGCAGTTCCAGCGCCGTCTCGGGGGCCGCCGCCCGGGTCGAGTCGGCCAGGTGCCGCAACGCCTCGCCGGCGGCCTCGAAACGCCCGGCCCACAGCAGCGCCCGGACCACGGCCAGGGTGTCGCCGCTGCCCAGACGGCCGGTACGCAGCGCCCGGAGCAGGGCGGGGATCTGCTGTTCGGCGATGCCGGGCTCCATCCGGCGTTCCGCCTGGAGCAACACCACCGTGGTCCGCGCCAGTTCCCCCTCGTCGCCACTGGAGGTGCAGGCCAGGCGCAGGTAGTCGACCGCCCGGGCGCCCCGGCCCTCGGACAGCGCCGCGGCGGCGGCGGCGACCAGCGTGGGCACCGCCCAGGGCGTGTGCACCCCCTGACCCGCCAGCAGATGTTCGGCGACCACGGAGGCGGCGGCGCCCTCGGCGTAGGTCAGTTCGGCCGCGTCCCGGTGCAGTGCGGCGGTGGCCTCGGGGCCCAGGCCCGCCAGTACCGCCGAAGCCGCCGCGGGATGCCGGAACCGGCCCCGCTCCAGCACACCCGAGGCGTCGAGCACCGCCAGGCACCGCACCACGTCACCGGCCGCCAGGCCCAGCAGCCGGGCGATCGGCTCCGGGCCACCCAGCACGGCCAAGGCCTGCGCCACCGCCTCGGTGGGCGGCGGGCTCCGGTGCAGACACGAGAGCATCGCCCGCCCGTAGCCCGCGGATTCGGCGTGCCCGCCGAGGTGGAAGTCCTCGAGGACCCCGTCGAGCAGCAGTGGATTGCCCCCGCTCACCCGCAGCGCCCAACCCGCGACCTGCTCCGCGCCGACGGCACCGAGTCGGGCCACCGCCGCGGCGCGCACCCGGTCCGCGTCGAGCGGCGGCAGCCACACCCCACGGGCGTGCGGCAGCCGGAGCAACTGCTCGACGAAGTCCGCGCATCGTTCGTCCGGACGGTCGTCGTGGCTGAACACCGCGAGCAGCGGAGTGTTGTGCATCCGCCGCGCCAGATAGGCGAGACAGGTGAGCGAGGCCGCGTCGGCGTGTTGAATGTCGTCGACCACGATGGCCGGCGGCCGGGGCCCGGCCAGGCCGATCAGGATCGCGCACAGGGACTGGACGATCTGGGCGTCCACCGCGGACAGCTTCGCCGTCGGATCCCTCGGCGCGGCGGTCATGTGCGCCCGGCCGATCGCGAGCAACTGGTTCACCTGCTCGGCGACCGGGGCCGACAGCGCGGCGTCCTGCAGCAGTTGGGCGACCACGCCCAGCGGGATGTCCGTCTCCGACTCGGACGCCACGGCCGCCGACACCGAGCCGCCGGCCGCACGCACCTGCTGGGCGAACGTGGCCAGCAGCGTCGTCTTGCCCATGGCCACCGAGCCGGCGACGACGGCGATCCCGCTTTCGCCGGCGAGGGCGCGGTCGAGGAGACCGGTCAGTACCGAGGTCGCTTGCGAACGCTCCCGAACGCTCACGTTCGGGTCTCATCGCGGACGGCGCCGACCCGTTCCGAGCGACGTCGTGCCCGGGCGGATAAGGAGGGGGCGAGTGACGGCAACGGGGTGTGTCGACGGTGCTGCCGCTCGAAAGTCTCCATGTATCTTCCTCCACATTCGTGATGAGGATACGAAAACGCCGATGGACACCACGCTGCCGCGCCGACGTTCCGATGGTCGACGGTGCCGCCGTTCGTCGGCTGCCTCGATGGAGGTCGCACTGTGTGAGCCGACGGCTCGGCACCGTGAGACGACCGTAGCAGGGGCCCTGGTGACGTTCGAGATTCTTCGACGCAAGCCTGGTCGTGGGCCGGAAAGCCGGTGCCGGCCACCCGAAGTCGCCCATTGCGCCGACCTGCCGAAGCGTCCCCGGAGCGGCCCCGCGCAGCCGGACGGCGTACCTCCGGCCGCGCCGGTCGGGGGACCCGGCTCTGCCCCGGGTGGATCGGCGGCCCGTCGAGAGGGCTCCGGGGTGGGCAGGGGTCGGAAACAGGGGTGGCGTGCCTCGGCGCGGCGATCGAAGACTGGGGCCGTGCGCAAGGCCGGATTCCCGGTCCGCCGGCGCCGGCGCCGGAGTCGTGGAGCCCACGCCACGCGACCTCGCGGCGCGGACCGCCACCACCGCGAGCAACCGCCCCGGTCCGGGCCGCGCGCTCGGGCCCGGACCGGCACGCCGACCGCCGCCCACGACGGTGCGATCGGTCCAGAACGGAAGGGCGTGACATGGCACGTGGGGATCGCCTCGGCACCGGTGGGTCCGTGAATCCGGGCGGTGCGTCCGCGGACTCGGACGACGCGTCGGTGAACCGGGGCGACGCGTCCGTGAATTCGCGCGACACGTCCGCCACTCCGGATTCCGGTCCGAGCCGCGGCGAGCCGATCGCCGTCGTCGGTATCTCGTGTCGGTTGCCGGGAGTGACCGGGCCATCGGACCTGTGGCGGCTCCTGTGCGCCGGCACCGACACCGTGGCACCCCCCGCCGCGGATCGCGCGGGCATCGGCGGGCTATCCGGCCTGGGATCCTTCCTCGCCTCGGTCGACACCTTCGACCCGTCCTTCTTCGGCATCTCCGGCCGTGAGGCCGCCGCGATGGACCCGCACCAGCGCCTGATGCTCGAACTGAGCTGGGAGGCGCTGGAGGACGCGGGCACCGTGCCCGCCACGCTGGCGGGCACCCGCACCGGCGTGTTCGTCGGCGCCTTCTCCGACGACTATTCGCTGTTGCTCCAAGCCGACGGCCCGGACGCGGTGACCGCGCACAGCACCACCGGCGTGCACCGCGGCATCATCGCCAACCGCGTCTCCTACTTCCTCGGCGCGCGCGGTCCCAGCCTGACCGTGGACACCGGCCAGTCCTCCTCCCTGGTCGCCGTGCAGATGGCCTGCGAGAGCCTGCGCTCCGGCGAGTCCGAGACCGCCCTGGCGGGCGGGGTGAACCTGATCCTGACCCCGCAGTCCACCGAACGCATGGAGCGCTTCGGCGCGCTGTCACCGGACGGCCGCTGCTACACCTTCGACGCCAGGGCCAACGGCTACGTCCGCGGCGAAGGCGGCGCGGTGGTGCTGCTCAAGCCGCTGCGCCGCGCTCTCGCGGACGGCGACCGCGTCCACTGCGTGCTGCGCGGCGGCGCGGTCAACAACGACGGCGGCGGCGAGACGCTGACCGCACCGAGCGCGAGCGCGCAACAGGAGGTGCTGCGCCGGGCGTACCGGCACGCGGACGTGGACCCGGCCGCGGTCGGCTACGTCGAACTGCACGGCACGGGCACCAGGCTCGGGGACCCGGTCGAGGCCGCCGCACTGGGCGCCGTCCTCGGCGCCGTCCGGGCCGCCGACCGGCCGCTGCCGGTGGGTTCGGTGAAGACCAACGTCGGCCACCTGGAGGCCGCCGCCGGCGTGCTCAGCCTGGTCAAGGCGGCCCTGGTGGTCGCGCACGGCGAGATCCCCGCCGGGCTGAACCACGAGGAGCCCAACCCCGACATCCCGCTGGCCGAACTGCGCCTGACGGTGCCGACCGAGTCGACCGCGTGGCCGACGGGCGAGCGACCGCGGATCGCCGGGGTGAGCTCGTTCGGCATGGGCGGGACGAACTGCCACATCGTGCTCTCCGAGGCGGAGGGCGAGGCCCGGGCCGTGGCCGGCACTCCGGCCGTCGCAGACACTCCGGCCGTGGCCGACACCGGGGCCGCGGCCGGCGGGACCGCCCCGACCGTCGCGGGCGTGCTGCCCCTGGTCGTCTCCGGCCACACCGATCGGGCGCTGCGGGCCCAGGCCGCCCGACTCGCACGCTTCATCACGGACCGACCGGAACTCGGCCTGCCCGACCTCGCCCACTCGCTCCTGTCGACACGGGCGTTGCTCGACCATCGCGGCGTCGTGGTCGCCGGCGACCGGGCCGACGCGATCCGGGGCCTGAGCGCGCTCGCCGCCGGGGAACCCGCACCGGGCGTGTCGGCCGGCCCGGCGTGCTCCGCCGGCCGGACGGTGTCGGTCTTCCCCGGCCAGGGTTCGCAATGGCTCGGCATGGCCGCCGAACTCCTGGACTCCGAACCGGTATTCGCCGGGCGGATCGCCGATTGCGACGCGGCACTCGCGCCGTACGTCGACTGGTCGGTGCCGTCGATCCTGCGGTCGGCGTCCGAGGAATGGCTGGACCGGGTCGACGTCGTACAACCCGTGCTCTGGGCCGTCATGGTCTCGCTCGCCGAACTGTGGGCCTCCGTCGGTGTACGGCCCGCCGCCGTGGTCGGCCACTCGCAGGGCGAGATCGCCGCCGCGTGTGTCGCCGGTGCGCTTACCCTGGCGGACGGCGCGAAGGTCGTCGCGTTGCGCGGTCGGGCCCTCCTCGGCCTGCCCGATCGCGGCGGCATGGTCTCGGTCGGCGTCTCGGCCGAGCGGATCACCACGCTGATCGCGCCGTTCGGGAACCGGCTCTCGGTCGCCGTGGTCAACAGCCCGACATCCGTCGTCGTCTCTGGCGACCCGGGCGCACTCGACGAACTCCTCGCCGGCTGCGAAGCCCTGAGCGTCCGGGCACGACGGGTCCCGATCGACTACGCCTCGCACTCCGCCCGGGTCGCCGGGATCCGCGAAGCGCTGCTTCGGGACCTGGCCGGCCTCGAACCGCGGCCGTCCCGCATCCCCTTCTGCTCGTCGGTGACCGGCGAACCGCTGGACACCACCACTCTCGACGCCGAGTACTGGTACGGCAACCTGCGGCAACCCGTCCGCTTCGACAAGGCCGTCCGGACCCTCCTCGACCAGGGATACGACGCCTTCATCGAGTGCAGCGCCCACCCGGTGCTCACCGCGGCCGTCCTGGAGACGATCGAGGACACCGGTTCGCGCGCCGCCGTGCTCGGCACGCTGCGCCGCGAACGGGGCGGTTCCGAGCGCTTCCGCACGGCACTGGCCGAGGCGTACGCCTGCGGGGTCGCGGTGGACTGGGGCCCGATCCTGGGTGCCGGGGTGCGCCGGGTCGACCTGCCCACGTACGCGTTCCAGCGCGAACGCCATTGGCTCGGCGGTACGGCCGAGGCGTCCGCCGGGACCCGCCGGGAGCGGCCCGCGATGGCCGACCGAATGGCCGGGCTTCCTCGGGAGGAGCGGGAACAGGCGCTCCGCGACCTGGTGTTCGCGCACGCTGCGGCGGTCCTCGGCCGCTCCGCGCTGGCTCCGGCCGACGGCGAGCTGACCTTCAAGACCCTGGGTCTGGACTCGCCGGGCGCCGTCGAGTTCCGCAACCGGGTCAACACCGACACCGGATTCCGGCTGCCGACGACGCTCGCGTACGACCACCCGACGCCTGCCGCCGTGGCGCGGTATCTGGGCGGTCTGCTCTCCGACCTCCTCGACGCCGCGAGCGAGGGGACGGCCGCGCGCGGGTTCGACCCGGGGCCGGAGCGGTGGACCGACCCGGACCCGATCGCGATCGTCGGAATGGCCTGCCGCTACCCCGGCGGCGTGCAGTCTCCCGAGGACCTGTGGCGACTCGTGGCCGCGGGCGGGGACGCCGTCACACCGTTTCCCGACGACCGGGGTTGGGATCTGGCGGCGCTGTACGCCCCGGACCCGGATCCGGACCTTGACCCGCGCTCGGACCCGGCCTTGGACTCGGACCCCGGCTTCGGCTTTGATTCGGGGAAGGCGGGGACCAGTTACGTCCGGCACGGCGGCTTCCTGCGGGGCGCCGCCGACTTCGACGCGGAGTTCTTCGGGATCTCGCCGCGCGAGGCGCTGGCGATGGATCCGCAACAGCGGCTCCTGCTGGAGACGTCGTGGGAGGTTTTCGAACGGGCCGGGATCGACCCGGCCGCGCTGCGCGGAAGTCGGACCGGTGTCTTCGTCGGGGCGATGAACCAGGACTACGGCGCACGGCTCGACGAGGCCGCCGACGGCTCCGAGGGCTACCTGCTCACCGGCAACGCGGGCAGCGTCGTCTCCGGACGCCTGGCCTATACGTACGGCTTCGAGGGGCCGGCGGTCACCGTGGACACCGCGTGTTCGTCGTCCCTGGTCGGCCTGCACCTCGCGGTGCGGGCCCTGCACGCCGGCGAATGCTCGATGGCGCTGGCGGCTGGCGTGACGGTGATGTCGACTCCCGGCATGTTCGTCGAGTTCAGTCGGCAGCGCGGTCTGTCGCGGGACGGTCGGTGCAAGGCGTTCTCGGCGGCCGCGGATGGTACGGGCTGGTCGGAGGGCGTCGGGGTGCTGCTCGTGGAGCGGCTTTCCGACGCGCGACGCCTGGGGCACCGGGTGCTGGCGACGGTGCGGGGCACGGCGGTCAATCAGGACGGTGCGAGCAACGGTCTGACGGCGCCGAACGGCTCGGCGCAGCAGCGGGTCATCCGGCAGGCGTTGGCGAGTGCGGGACTGTCGTCCGCCGACGTGGACGCGGTCGAGGCGCACGGCACGGGTACGACGCTGGGCGACCCGATCGAGGCGCAGGCGCTCATCGCCACGTACGGCCGGGGGCGGAGCGGCGAACGGCCGCTCTATCTGGGGTCGTTGAAGTCGAACATCGGTCACACGCAGGCCGCCGCGGGCGTCGCGGGTGTGATCAAGATGGTGATGGCGCTGCGTGCGGGGGTGCTGCCGCGGACCCTGCATGCCGACGAACCGTCCCCGCACATCGACTGGTCGGCGGGCGCGGTGGAGCTGCTGACCCGGGCGCGGGAGTGGCCGGTGGTCGGTCGTCCGCGACGGGCGGCGATCTCGTCGTTCGGGATCAGCGGTACGAACGCGCACGTGATCATCGAGCAGGTGGCGGGTGATTCCGGGCGTCCGGTCGTGGAGGTGGCGGCGGCCCCGGAGTCGGAGGCAGACCCGGAGCCGGAGGCAGACCCGGAGTCGGTTGCCGAGTCGGAGTCGGCTGCCGAGCCGGGTCGGGAGGCGCCGGGGACGCCGCTCCCGTTCGTGGTCTCCGGGAGGGGCGAGCACGGCCTGCGGGCGCAGGCGGCACGGCTGGCGCGATTCGTCCGGGACGAGCCCGAACACGGCTTGTCCGACCTGGCGTCGGCGCTGATCGCGTCGCGGTCCTCGCTGGAGCGCCGGGGCGTCGTACTGGCCTCGGACCGGGCCGAATTGGCCGCCGGGCTGGCGGCGTTGGGCGCGGGGGAGTCCGGGCCGGGCGTCGTCTCGGGTCGGCTGCGGTCCTCGGGTCGGACGGTGCTGGTCTTCCCGGGGCAGGGGTCGCAGTGGGTCCGGATGGGGGCCGAACTGCTGGACGGCTTCCCGGTGTTCGCCGAGCGGATCGCGGAGTGTGAGGCGGCGCTCGCGCCTTTTGTGGATTGGTCGTTGACGTCGGTCCTGCGGTCCGGGGCCGGGTCCGTCCCCGGGTCCGGGTCCGGGTCTGAGTCGGGGTCGGGGGAGTGGCTCGGGCGGGTCGATGTGGTGCAGCCGGTGTTGTGGGCGGTGATGGTGTCGTTGGCGGGGTTGTGGGGGTCGTTCGGGGTGGGGCCGGCGGCGGTGATCGGGCACTCGCAGGGGGAGATCGCCGCCGCGTGTGTGGCCGGGGCGTTGTCGTTGGCGGATGGTGCGAAGGTCGTGGCGCTGCGGAGCCGGGCGATCGGGGCTCTCGCGGGCTCCGGGGGCATGGCGTCGGTGTCGTTGTCGGCGGCCGGTGTGCGGGAGTTGTTGGTCCCGTTCGAGGGCCGGGTGTCGGTGGCGGCGGTGAACGGGCCGGTGTCGGTGACCGTGTCCGGTGATGCGGTCGCGGTGGACGAGTTGCTGGTGGAGTGCG